>CAJFMF010000035.1 GCA_904391375.1 Candidatus Gallimonas faecavium
GAGAACAACACGGGGCTGATCATCGGCTGCTGTGTCGGCGGGGCGGTCGTGCTGGCGGCGATCGGCGTCGGGGTTTTCTTTGCGGTGAAGAAGAAAAACAGCCGCAAAAGTTAAGGCGTCAAGGAATCTGTGACGCTGTCGGTGCGCCGCGGGAACGCTCTTGCGACGGGGCCGATTGCGGGGCCGATCGCGGAAGCGGAAAATGATCGAAACGAACAAAAGGACCAACGCGGTCAGAATGATCGAAAAGCACAAAATGATGTTTGATTGCAAGGAGGAATCGTCGATGGAGGGCGGAGAGCGTCGGAATATGGAGTATGATTGCATGCGCGATCTTCTTCCGATCTGGAAAGGGGACACGGTACACGGAGAGTTTATCTTCGTTCTGGAGAACGCACTCGGGGAGCTTCGGCCCTTCCGTCTGGCGTATCCCGTGCGCGATGTCCTGTGCGTGTGCAGTCCGGACGCGAGCAAGATGTACGAGGAAGGGCGGGATTACCGCATCAACGGCTACGGCGAGCTGGAAATCGTGCGCGAGGGACGGATCCCGCGCATTTTGTGGAAGGACTATCGGCTTCCCGCATTCGATGCGTCGCGGGACGATCAGATGGCGGCGGCGGATGCGCTCGGCGCCTATCGCACGGGCGATCTGTTTGCCGACCGAGAGGGGATGCGCGCCTATCAGCTCGCGGTCACCTATACGCACGCGGAGAGCGATCTCTATGACATTGTCCCCGGCAAGCGGGAGCGGTTTGCGCGTTTTCTGAAAAAACTCACGCAGGAGAAGAAGGTGACGATCGCGAGCTATGGCGACAGCATCACCTACGGCTGGGCGGCGAGCGGGATGCGGGACATCCGCAAGCCGCCGTTCTGCAAGCCCTACAATGAGATGATGGCCGATTATCTACGCCTTCGGTACGGGGCGGAGGTGACGCACGTCAACTGTTCGGTGAGCGGAATGTGTGCCGACTGGGGCGCGAAGGATGAAAACGTGGCGGGCGTGATCGAGGCCGTACCCGATCTCGTCATTCTTGCATTCGGCATGAACGATGCGGGCGTTTTCCGTCCCGAGGACTTTTTGCAGAACCTGCGCACGATCATCCGAAAGGTGCGCAATCATTGCCCCGAAACAGAGTTTTTGCTCATTTCGCCGCTTTTGCCCAATCCGCTTGTCGCGTTTACGGCGGGCTCGTCCATCTTCCACTATCACGCGGAATACCCCCGCGCACTGCGCTCGCTGGAACAGGAGCTCTCGGGCGTTGCCTGCGCGGACGTGACCGCCATGCACGCACTTCTCCTGGAACGCAAAAATTTGCAGGATACCATCTCCAACAACGTCAATCACCCCAACGATTTCATGCACCGTATCTATGCCCAGGTCGCGCTTCGGACGCTCCTCGGCAAGGAGTTCTGACGCGGACGCAAAAGACGCTTTTCCGATCTCGTGAAAAAAATATGGATTCGTCAAAAAGGGAGGCTCTCCGTAGCGGAGAGCCTCCCTTTTTGGAAAATCGGAGAAAACTGTCTTGCGATACTGCGCCGCGCGCCTTGTGAAAGCGATAAACCACGCGTCTGCGCGCCTTACGAAAACGAGGAATGCCGCGAAAACGACAAGCCCCGCACCTGTGCAACGGGGATGACGCCGAAACAAAGAGACGTTACGGGCAAAACGGTGCAATCCGAACGCCTCGGGACGGAGAACGGCGCTATCAGTTCCCGCGAAGGGCGGCGCGTGCGGCACAAGGGGACAAGGCGAAGGCGGGCAAAGATCAGTAATTGAGCAGTTCCTTGGATTTGGATTTGAGGTTCTTTTTGTAATAGGCGTGGGTAAAGGACGTTTCGTCGAGGAGGAAGTCCTCTTCGCTGATGCGGATGGCGATGGAACTGTACTGGGGGTTGTCGTAATCGAGTTCGTCGTTCTGAAAGACCTTGCGGCAGGCGTTGGGGGGCATTCCGACCAATTTGTTGAACTCGTGCACCATCTGGGCGTAGGAGGGGAATCCGACCTGACGGGCGATCTCGGCGACGGGCGTCCCCGTGTCGCGCAGCATAAGAAGGCTCTTGGAGACGCGCATTTCGTTGACGGTCTGCATGATGGTCTTTCCCGTAAACGACTTGAACTGTGCGGCGACGTAGGATTTATGATACCCGACGGCCGCGGCGATGTCGTCGAGACTGATTTTCTGATTGAGGTGGTGTTTGATATAGAGCTGGATTTTCTTGATGTAGTGAATGCCGCTCTGTTCGTAGAGGGCAAGGCTCTTGGAGATCTCCATGAAGAGCATGAGGATATGGGCGCGCAGACAGCAGGCGTCTTCCAGGCGCTGGTTGGTATTCATCATGGCGTAGATGAGTTCGCGCAGGGAAAGATCAATTTTGGAGAGATTCGGAATGACGAGATATCCGTCCTGCGTGTCGGCGAGCGCTTTGAGGTTGGTGCGTTCCATGAGCGCGGCATAGCTGATGGCAAACAACGTTCCCGTGTCGAAGGTGTCGTTTCGGCTGTCCATCTGCGGCAGGAGCTCCACGTTGTAGATGACGACGTTTTCCTCGATGATCTGCAGGCGATGAAAGAGATAGGAGTCAAGGAAGATGAGTTCGCCCTGATGGACGGTGACGGTGAAGATCTCCTCGCGGCCTTCCGCGTCGCGCCTGACGATTTCCACATTGAAATTTCCGTCGGCGGCATACATCAGCTCAAAATAGGGATGGTTGTGCGTCCCCATGTAGAACGACGGCGAAAATCGCTTGATGTAACAAGCCATCAGATTGAGTTCGCGATTGCCGATGTCCCTGAAATGAATTTCTTTCATGCTTGCATTATAGCACAAATGTTTTGAAGAATCAAATTCAGAAAAAAATTTTAGGCGCCAAAAGGCAAATTTTCATAAAAATATATAAGATAAAGTTAAATAAGTTTGGATAAATCTGCCGTTTTATCTTGTCAGAAGGGGAGAGGGATGATATACTTACCCTGCTTTTATGATAGAAATTCAAAAAATATATGATTTTCAATCAAAATTTTTTGAGATAAGGAGGAGGTTATGACAAAATTAAGAAAAAGGTTTGCAACGGTCGCGCTTTCTGCTGTGGCGGTTGTAACGACTGCGGGCGGGCTCGGAGGACTCGGAACGGTGATGGCGGATGCCGCGGAAGCGGAAGTCGCGCCCATTGCGAAGTATGAGTTCAAGGACGCGTCGAACTTCGGCAAGGATACCATGGGCAACTATGATATGTCTTACCGCAATGCATGGCTGCAGGGCGGCACGGGTCCTCTCATGGACAAGGGTACGCTTATTGACGGCGGCGGCGTGCAATTTTCCGGCGAGTTCTGTGTTGCGCAGGATCAGGACAACAACATCTTCTCGGATGTCACGGCGTTCACGCTTGCGTTTGAACTCAAGACGGCGGCCTATCAGGATTGGCAGCACTATCTCGGCGTCGGCGACGGCACGACGAACTATTTTGCGGTGGTCGGCCGCGGGGGCAATCCCGGATCGACCGAAGCGAGCCAGGCGGCATTCAATGCCTACGGTACAGGGAACGGAGCATATTGGGATTCGGCATTTCTGACCGATTGCACGGCATGGGGCAAGGCGGAGACCGACTTCCAGAAAGTCATCATTACTGCACAGCCCGGCGGCGAGCTGAAGATGTACATCAACGGCACGGAATTTGTCAAGGAAGGAAAACTTCCCGCGACGCTTGCCGAAGGCTGGAGCCCTTACGATGCGAATGTCACGTTCTCGATCGGCGCGCGTTTCAACGGTGCGGCGGACAGACCTTCCACCGGTTCGATCAAGAACGTCGTGTTCTACGACTTTGCGATGAGCACGGACGAGGTGACCGAGTACAACGAGACCGGCAAGATCATGCGGGAAGTCGAGGAAGAGCCCTCCGAAGAGGATCTGCAGGAGCTCCTTCCCGTTGCCAAGTACGAGTTCGAGGATGCGTCCAACCCCGGCAAGGACACGATGGGCAATTATGACCTCGGACTTGTAGCCAAAGAGGGCGGCGACATCGGCAATCCTTGGAATACGGGTACGATCGAGGACGGCGTTCTCTATCTGGACGGCACGGATATGCTCGCCTGTACGGCGCTCAACGACGTCGGCGACAACCTGAACAACGGTTTCACGCTCAACTTCCAGTATCGTCAGGACGGCACACAGCCCGGGGCATGGGCAACGCCCGTCGGATTTGGTTTCAATGACTGGAATGTGACGGTAGTTTGCAGCTTCCGCGTGGAAGGCGGCTACACGCACCTGCGTGTTGCGGGACACGGCGGCGTGGCTGAAGGGGACGGAAATACCTTCTACGGACCCGTTGTCGTGCAGGACGGTACGGACAAAATGCACAACGTGACGCTGAGTGTGCGTCCCGGCGAGAAGTTCAATGTCTATGCGGACGGCGCGCTTGCTTATTCGACGGACTGCCCCGCAGGCTGGAACGTGTCCAACTCCAACATGGCGTTCTCCATCGGCGGCGAATGCGTCTGGGGCAACGGATACAATCCCTTCAAGGGCTGGGTTGACAATGTCAGCATCTACAACTTTGCACTCACGCTCGATCAGTCCAATGCATATTGGGAGAAGGGCAAACTGACGGTCGGCGACATGGACGGCGAGATCATCACTTCCATTTCCAACCAGCCCAAGTTTGCAAACGACGAAGTTACCAACGGCAAGCTCACCGATCAGCTGACGGACACGCAGGCTGTGCGCCGCGTCAACGATGCGACGGTGGATGCACTCTTTGACAACGGCGAATCCGTTACGCTTCCCGTCACCTGGCAGGGACTTGCGCAGGAAGACGGCAAGTGGTACATCGTCGGCGTCGTCGATACGAGCGACCTCGGCTATGCGTCCCTTCTGAGCGGTTTGCAGGAAGTCAAGCAGGAAGTTACGGTGGAGCGCGTTGCCCGCACGGTCACCATTCTCGACACGATCAAGAACGGAAGCATTTCGGCAGATAAGACGCAGGCCTATCTCGGTGACACGGTCACCTTCACGGCGACGCCCGAGAGCGGCTATGAGATCAACACCCTGACCGTCAACGGCACGCCGCTCACGGCAAATTCGGACGGCACGTTCACCTATACGGTGGAGGGAATCGAGAACATCGAGGTCAATGCGACCTTCAAGACGGCGACGGGCGGCGGTACGACCCAGCCCGGCGGCGACACGACCCAGCCCGGCACGACGGACGGCCAGAGCAACACGCTTGCGATCGTCCTCGGCGTGGTCGGCGGCGTCATCGTCATCGCGGCGATCGTCGTTGCGGTGGTAGTCGTCAAAAAGAAGAAGAATCAGCAGAAATAAGGAGGCTCAGCTTTGAAAAACGGCACGAAAAAGTGGCTGAAGATTGCCGGAGCGGTCGGCATGGTCGCGGTACTCGCGATCCCGACGGCTTGCGGGCCGATGGCACCCGATGACGATGCACCCTATGCACCGCCCGAAGAATGGCACGAAGATGTCGTTGACAACATCACGATGTTCTGCAACGACTGGGAGCAGTTCAACAACGCGGCGGCGGTGCGCAGTCCCGTCTATAAGGAATTGGTAAAGGCGGCCGGAACGGAGCTGAAGGCGAGATCGACAGGACTTGAGACCTATTACAATCAGCTCGACCTCATGCGCGTCAACCAGCAGCTTCCCGAAATGTTCATCATCGACGGTCCGACCAATCCCGAGCTCTATCGGAGCCTCATCCGTGACGGGGAGATCATTCCCATCACCTACTACGTCAATGAGGACACGAAGGATCAGTATCCCTATCTGTATGAATATCTTCAGCAGTTCTCGTACATGGAGACCAACCTCTCCTATGCGAAGGGGGAGCAGTGGTTCATTCCCGTCAAGTGGGTGAACGAGAAATCGCTCTATGTGCGCCGCGACTGGATCCGCAACCTCAACAACAAGATCGATGAGATCCTTGTGGCGGACGGCATCGTCTCGGATGCGTCCCAGATCACGGAAGATCTGCGTGCGGAGTATCGTTTCGACGAAGCGGGCCCTGCCAATCTCGGAGAGTTCTACCGTCTGGCGCGTGCGTTCACGCTCTATGATCCCGACGGAAACGGCGCAAACGACACCTACGGATACGTCACCGAGGAGAACCGCGACATGGACTCCTGGATGAACGTGGCGTTCGACAGCCCGTGGAAGATGTGGGTGGCGGACGAGAACGGAACCTATCACAACACGTCGACGTCGGACGGCTCCATGCTCACGGCATCGCTGCTCAACAAGATGGCGTCGGAAGGGTACATGAGCCAGGAAGTCGGTCTCAACACCGTCGGCAACAAGCAGGACGCCTTTGCGACGGGCAAAGCCGGCATGATGTATGCGCACAACTGGTACAACGTCATCAGCGCGAGCATGATGAGCGCGACGCCCGGACTCTCCGTCGAGGGCGCGCGGGATAAGATCCTCATCTGCGATCCGCCCGCGGGCGTGAACGGCAACTTCGGCGGCCAGGGCAACGTCTACTACTACCGCGGATGGTGCATTCGCGAGGGCATGAGCGTGGAGCGCCTTCAGGCCTGCCTCAATCTCATGGAGTACCTGCACAGCCCCGAGGGGATCGAAATGGTCACCTACGGCGTGTACGGCGAACATTGGGAATGGGTCAACGACGAAGTGGGCGGCGAGCGCGTCACGCTGTGCGAGCCGGACGGCCAGGGCTTCGTGCAGGAGCTGCGCTGGACGGACTATGCGGCATTTGCAAGCTATCTCACCTATACCCCGCCCGAAGCGCAGGCGCTTCTGACGAACGGTGACATCTTTGTGGAGCGCGGCAAGAAGTCGGCCGAGACCATGACCATCGCCGATTATCCCGATCTGTACACCGATTCCATGATCAAGTATCAGTCGGGCGCGTACGACTTCTTCGACGAGACGGTCATCAAGATGATCACGGATACGTCTCTTACGGCGGACTGGACGTTTGATGCCAAGACCTGGGCGGAGGACTGGAAGGAAAAACTGTACAGTGTAAGTTCTGCCATGAAGACGGCATGGGAGGAATATGTCAACGAATACAATTCCTCGTACTATGGCTCGATCATGGAACAGGAATACAATGAGGCAGTACAATCCGGCAATATGGTAAAAGTAGGAAAGATGCCATAAGTTCTGAAATGAGGGGCCGGGATCATCTTCCCGGCCCCGAATTTTAATCAAATCGATAAGGAAGGAAACCTGGATGAAAAAATTATTGACGTGTCTTTGCTCACTGGTGCTTTTGCTCGGAATTGCCGTCGGATGCGCACCGCAGACGCCGCCGGATGACACGGGGAACAACCCGGGAGGAGAAGAAGTGATCGACAGAACCAAACTTGCGACGATCGCGCCCACGATCTACGACGTTGACGAGATCGTCACGGCGGAGGAAACGGAAGCGGGCGACGTGCAGAGCTGGCAGGCAGAGGTCTTCACCGCCAACGGAGGCAACAACGACATGCCGACCAAGAATGCCGTCATCAAGAGCCCCTGGCATACGCTGAACATCAACGGAACGGACGTTCCCGTCTACACGGCGCGCTGCGGAAAGAGCTCGCACTCGTTCGCCTGGGTGGACATCGTGGATCATCAGGATGATTTCATCCTCGAAGTCAAACTCACCATGCACAGAACGTATGCGCAGTGTGTCGTTCTGCCCGAGAGCCGCGGCGTGACGCCGCAGATCGACGGCAAGGAGATCCTGTCCTACATCAAGGCATACGGGTCGTTCACCTACACCTTTACGTCCGATGCGACGGCAAACGTGACCGATCCCACGATGACGCCTCTCACCATCATGGTGACGAAGGAAGAGAAGCTCGAGATCCCCGTCGGCTATGACGTGCAGTACATCGAGCCCGGCTATCACGAGACGAACGAGCTGGAATTCACGGAAGAGGGCATGTACTATGTCTTCAAACCCGGTCTCCACGAGATCTCCAGCGTGCGTGTTCCCGCCGACAGCGTTGTCTGGCTGGAGCGCGGCGCGTACCTGAAATGTACCGACCGTCTCAACGATAACGGCAGCCACAACACGACGACGGCCATTCACATGGAGGATGTCGAAAACCCTCAGGTGCTCGGCCGCGGTCTGCTCGACATGGGCGAAGTGCTGGGCGGCGACGGAAAGTATAAGCACGTCGTGAACGCCAGCCGCTGCCAGAGTCCCGTCGTGAAGGGCCTGACCATCATCAACGCGAACACCTGGACGATGTGCTTCTACAACTGTGACGACGCGCTCATGGAGAACAACATGCTTCTTGCATATCGTACTTACAGCGACGGTCTCATGATGAGCGAGTGCCGCAACAGCGTGGGCAGATACAATTTCGTGCGCACGGGCGACGACGCCGTCGAGTTCAAGGGAACGGGCTGGGGCGGCATTGCCGAGGGCAGCAACTGCCTCTATGAGTACAACGACTGCTAGACGGACAAGGGAAGCGCGTACTGCCTGACCTGGGAATCCGCCTGCAACATGACGAACATGACGTTCCGCAACAACTCGGTCGGCTTTGCACAGCCCACCTGGAGCGGCGGAAACAACGCGCTGGACTGCCGTCTCGGGACGGACGTGGAGAGCCGTTGGGGAGACGTCGTGTTCAAGGACATCGAGATCTATCACGTCATTTCGCCCAACGTCATCATCACACAGATGTCCGGCGTGGGGGCCGTGCTCGACAATATCCTGTTTGAGAACATCACGGTGAAGTCCACCGAGCTCGGAACGTTCGCCTACACCATGACGTCGAGCGGAAACGGGACGATCACCAACATTCAGATCAAGAACTACAATTTCTGCGGCAAGCTCATCACGACGGCCGACATGGACAATCCGGCGCTCATCAAGTTTGAAGGCACCGCGAAGCGCGAGGAGCTTACCATTTCGTGATATGGTAGAAGGAGGGAACGCATGAACCGGCGTCGGAATGCAGAACAGGTGCGCTCTCCGGCGCCCGAGTCTGTCGAAACAACATTTACCGTAAACGAAGTCAGGACGGGGAAGGTCACTCCGGGGAAGGGCAGAGATCTCTGGAGAAGGATCGTCCGCAGCCGTCATATCTATCTCATGCTTCTGCCCGTCATTCTCTTCTACATCATCTACTGCTATGTGCCGATGTACGGCATCGTCATCGCGTGGAAGGAATGGCGGCCCAAGTACGGGATCTGGGGCAGCCCGTGGGTCGGCTGGGAAAACTTTGAAACGCTCTTCTCGCAGAAGCTCTTGCCGCGGGCGGTCAAGAACACCATCATCATCAGCCTTCTGAAGCTCGTGATCTGTTTCCCGCTGCCCATCCTGTTTGCTCTGCTCATCAACGAGATTGCGGGAAGAAAGTTCAAGAAGACCATCCAGACCTTCATGTATCTTCCCAACTTCATTTCCTGGGTCATTCTGGGCGGTATTGTCAAGATCCTTCTTGCGATGGACGACGGGCTCATCAACAACATCATCGCCGCGTGCGGCGGGGAGAGAGTCTCCTTCCTGACCGATCCCAATGCCTTCTACTTTATCCTGATCCTGTCCGAGATCTGGAAGGGGACGGGCTGGGGAACGATCATCTACACGGCGTCCATCGCGGGAATCGATCCCACGCTGTATGAGGCGGCGAAGATCGACGGCTGTTCGCGGGGAGGCATCATCTTCCGCATCACGTTCCCCATGATCATGCCCGTCTGCACCGTCATGTTCATCATGCAGCTGAGCAACATCATGAACGCGGGCTTCGATTCCGTGTACAACCTGTACAACAAGAACGTATATGATACCGCGGACATTCTGGATACCTACATCTATCGTCTGTTCACGGAGAGCAACGGCGGAAACGGCTATGCGCTCTCGGCGGCAGTCGGATTCTTCAAATCGGCGATCAACTTCGTTTTCCTGATCGCGGGAAACATCATCACGAAGAAGATCAACGGTTACAGTATGTTCACGATCGATTGAGGAGGGCATTATGAACAAGGCTGAAAATCCCGAATATTATGCCAAAATCGTCGACGGCGAAGTCAAATACGTCAAAAAGCACAAGAACACGGTGTTCGATTACCTGCTTTACGCGTTCTTCGGACTGTTCGGACTCATCTGTATCTTTCCCGTCGTGTACCTCGTCCTGCTGAGCTTCGCCTCCAAGGCGGACTATCTGCAGGCGGGGACGAGTACGGTCATCGTTCTTCCGCTGCACTTCAACGTGGAGAACTACAAAGTGACGCTCTTCCAGGACAACATCCTGCAGGCGTTCGCGATCTCGATCTTCGTGACGGGCGTGTACGTCATCTATTCGCTCGTTCTCACTTCGCTCGGGGCGTACGCTTTCACCAAGAAGGGAGTCCCCGGACTCAGGGTCATCTTCTATCTGATCGTGTTCACCATGTTCTTCGGCGGCGGCCTGGTGCCCATGTACCTGACCATCAGCGATACGGTCGGAACGGACAATCTGTTCAGTCTTATCATCCCGTTCGGGATCAACACGTTCAACATGATCATCCTGCGGAACTTCTTCAACCAGGTTCCTGCGGATATCATCGACTCCTGCCGCCTGGACGGCGCAGGGGAGTGGCGGATCCTGTTCTGGTTTGTCATCCCGCTCTCCAAGGCGGGGATCGCCACCATCGCGCTCTATTATCTTGTCGCGAAGTGGGACGACTGGTATTGGCCTTCCTTCCTGCTCGCCAACAGCAAAGAGCTCTCGCCGCTCGCGCTTAAAATCCGCGAGGGCCTGAACAACGCCCGCGGCGAAGGTCAGGGCGGCGGCTGGGATCCGACCCGCGTGTTCGAGCAAGGTTCCAATGCGGCAATGATGATCATCGGTCTCATTCCCATTATGGCGATCTATCCCTTCCTGCAAAAGTATTTCTCGCAGGGCGTCATGCTGGGTGCAATCAAAAGTTAATAAAGGCCCCTGCCCCGACGGAGGGATGGTAAGACGGAATGGTAGAAATCACAAAAAAACAGTATGATTTCGGGGACATGGTCGGCATCTTTGCGACGATCGAGGACACGACGCAGTTTGTGCTCGTGCCGCGCGGCTGTGAAGAGGCGCTCAATGCGGAAAAGCTGGCGGGCATCAGTCCGCTCGGCGCGCGCATCAGCAACGAACCCATGATGCATATTGCCCTTTCGGGTGACGGATTTACACGCGACTTCACGTCCGGCAACACGCTTCGCAACTCGGACACGGCATATGCGCTGCGGCTGGTGTCGCAGCAGCTCTCGGAATCGGAAAACGACACGGTGCTCGTCTCGCGCTTTGAAAACGGGACGGGACTCATCGCCACGCAATATCTGCGTTATGCTCGCGGCGGCGGGGCGATCGAAGCATACAACGAACTGGAAAATACGGGGGAGACGGTCACGGTGGAGGCCTTCCCGAGTTTCAATCTCTCCTGTATTTCCCCCTTTGAACGCTCCCAGGATCCGCATAAGATCGTGCTTCACAAGCTGCTCAGCAACTGGAGCGGCGAGGGGAAGCGGTATTCGGTCACGGCCGACTGCCTGGCATTCGAGCCGCCGTGGTCGGGGCTCGGCCTGCGCCTGGAAAAGTGGAGCCAGACGGGTACCATGCCCGCGCGCGGTCAGCTTCCGTTCGTGGCGGTCGAGGACGTGACGCAGGGGATCTGCTGGGCGGCTTCCATCGAAGCGCCCGCCTCCTGGGTCATCGAGACGGCCTTCCGCAACGGCAGTATCTCGGTGGGCGGCGGAATGGGGGACTTCCTCACGGCGCACTGGCGCAAAAAACTGTGCAAAGGGGAGACGATCCGCACGGACAAGGCGTATTTCACCGTCGTGCGCGGCGGACTGAATGAGGCGTGCAGCCGACTCGTCCCCGCCTATGACAACCGCAGCGACTGTAAGGCGGGCGAGTACGATCTTCCCGTCCTCTACAACGAATTCTGTTATTCGTGGGGGGACCCCGATCTCGATCGCCTGCGCAAGATGCTCCCCGTCGCCAAAAAACTCGGCTGTAAGTACTTTGTCATGGACGACGGCTGGTTCATCGACCGCTACGGCGAGGCAAACCATGTGATCGGCGACTGGTACATCGACGACACCGTCTTTGCGGACGGCATGAAGGCATTCAGCGAAGAAGTGCGTGCCGCGGGCATGGCGCTCGGGCTGTGGTACGAATTTGAAGGGGTCAGCGTCGAGAGCGATCTCTATCGGGAGCATCCCGAATATATGCTGACCTATGACGGAAAGACCATCAATCACAGGGGCCGCACGTTTCTGGATTTCCGCAAAGAGGAGGTCAAAGAATATCTGCGCGAGCGGGTGATCGGCACCCTGCGCGAGAACAACATCGGCTACATGAAGGTGGACTACAACGAGAACGTGGGGCTTGGCGTGGACGGAGCCGACAGCTACGGCGACGCGTTGCGCTGCCATATTGAGAACGTGCTCGCCTTTTACGAGGAGATCAAGCGTTCGCTTCCCGACCTCGTGCTCGAGATCTGCTCTTCGGGCGGAATGCGCCACGAGCCGCGTTTTCTCCAACTTGCGGACATGGTGTCCTTCTCGGACGCGCACGAAAATCCGAGCGGCGTCAATGTCGCGTGCAATCTTCACCGCTTTATCCCGCCCCGCAAATTGCAGATCTGGGCGACGATGCGCTCCGACTACTCGCTGGAAGACGTCTGCTTTACGGCGGCGAAGGCGATGCTCGGGCGGTACTGCCTTTCGGGCGATCTTGCCGACCGCTCCGAGGAGATCGAGCGCGCGTTCGAGGAGTCGGTCGCCTTCTACCGCACCATCGTCCCTGTCATCCGCGACGGCGTCACGACGGTGATCGAGGACGGCGAAATCGGATCCTATCTCAACGGACACGGGCGCACCTATCTCGTGCGCGAATCCGCGGACGGGTCACAGAAAGTCGTGTACGCCTACGCCATTGAGGCACCGCAGTCCGTTTTCGACATCGACGTCGGCAGCTATCGCGTCAAGAGCGCCTTCCATGCTCCGTCCGATCTTGCGATGTGCAACGGGATCCTGCATTTTACGTCAGGGCAGTGTGCGCTCTGGGGCAGCGTGATTTTGCTGGAACGAACCAAAAAGAGGTAAGACAATGCTTCGGGAAGACATTCGCATTCGCGATCCGTTCATCTATGCGGAGGACAACACCTATTACCTGCTCGGAACGACGGGCAATGACTGCTGGAGCAAGGGCAGCAATTTCACGCTGTACGCTTCGGAGGATCTGCATACGTTCCGCGTCGTCGGCACAATGGTGAAGGAGGGCGTTCTTGACGGATACACGCAGCTCTGGGCGCCCGAATTGCATCGCTATCGGGACAAGTACTATCTGATCGTCTCGCTCTTCTGCCCGGAAAAACGGCGGGGGAGCATGATCCTCGTCTCCGATTCCGTCGCAGGGCCGTATGTCCCGCTCACGGGCGAGTACATCACGCCCTCCGGCTGGATGTGCCTGGATGCCTCGCTCTATGTGGAGGACGGAAAACCCTATCTGTATTTTTCCAACGAATGGGTGGATCCCGTCACCAACGACGGAGACGGCTCGCTCTATGTCGCCGCGCTCTCCGAGGATCTGCGCACGCTCGTCTCCCGTCCGAAGAAGATCGTCAGCGGGAAGTACTGCGGGTTCTCCGTGTCCATCCGCGAGGGAAACACGGTCGGCTATGTGGCGGAAGGCCCGTATGCGGTGCGCTGTAAGGAGAAGATCGAACTGTACTGGTCGACGTTCACTCAAAACGGCTACTGCGTTGCCAGGAGCACCGCGCGCGAACCGCTCGGCGACTACACCTTCGACAAGCTCATCTTCGATCGCGACGGCGGACACTGCATGGTCTTCACGACGCATGAAGGCTGTCGCAAGATCATCTTCCACCAGCCCAACCGCTCTCCCGATGAGCGCCTCGTGATCTTTGATCTTCCCGAAGAGGCGTGAGCTTGCGGGAACCCTGTTAATCGGGCAAGCGTGCGCGTTTCAGGGCGGCCGTCCTTTCGGACGGGACGCAGGTTTGACAAAGCCAATCGGACAGATGCGCCCGAGGAGGGAAGTATCTGTTACATTTCATCTTTTTCCTCTATGATTTGGGGCAGGTCGTACGGACCTGTCCCATTTTTGTCCGAAAAGAAGAAGGAAAAGACAGATGATTGCGCAGAAGCGTCAAATGTGCTATAATAGAAAAGAAGTATTCTTTCCGAGAGAAACGAAGGAAAACGAGGACGGAAGATGGCGACATTTGCGGAGAATTTGAAGGAATTGCGCAAGGCGGCGCACATCACGCAGGCGGAGCTTGCGGAGAGGCTCAACGTACATTTGCAGACGGTCTCCAAGTGGGAGCGCGGCGTCAGCGAGCCGGACATCGCGCAGGTCGGCGACCTTGCGGCGGCGGTGGGCGTGCCGCTGGAGCGGCTTGTCGGGGCGGAAGAGACGGCAGAGACGTACGTCGGCCACTTTGACGCAGCCCTTTTCGGAAAAAATCTTGGCGAATTGCGCAGACAGCGGGGCGAGCGTCAGGAGACGCTGGCGGAGAGCCTGCATACGACGTCGGACGCTGTCTCCAAGTGGGAGCGCGGAGTAATCTGTCCCGATTTAATGCAGATGTGCGCACTTGCGCAGCACTACGGAGTTCCTTTTTCCAAGTTATATTTCGGTATCGGGGAGACGGAGCGCACGGAGACGCCCGTCCAGGCGCGCCGCAGGAAGCGCATATCCTTTGCCTGGCTGGGCGGCACGATCGTACTCGGGGCGGCGCTCATATGCACCGTTTTGCTGGCCGTCCCCAAGACGCAGGCGTCCGTGCCGGAACAAGGGAGCGTCGCGGAAGAAGACGAGAGCGAAGACGAGAGCGAAGACGAGAACAAAGACGAGATCCGCTATTACACGGTGACGGTGGACGGAACGGCGCATGAAGTGAGCGAGTACGACTGGTTTACGCTCGCCGATGCGGAGCGCGACGGCTATGATTTTGTCGGCTATGCGGACGAAAGCGGTGCGATTGCGGACTTTCCCGTCAAGGTGACGGAGGACACGGCGTTTACGGCGGTCTTTCGTCCGCACGAATATACGATTGACTACTGGCTGAACGGCGGATATTTTTATGAGACGCCGCAGAACACATTCACGGTGGAGAGCGGCACGCTGGAGCTGCCCATTCCCTTTCGGCAGGGGGCGGTGTTCGAGGGCTGGTATCTCGCGGCGGACTATGCGGGCGACGCGGTGGGCAATCTTGTGTGCGCGGGAGCGGACGTAAGCGTATATGCGCGTTGGAGCGACGCCGTCTGCACCGTGCGCTATGAACTGGGCGGCGGGATTCTGTACGGGAGCAACCCCGTCGAAGTGACGCAGCAGGAGGAGGTCGTCCTCTCGGAGCCTGTGCGCGAGGGATACAATTTCCTCGGCTGGTACGACACGCCGACGGGCGGCAATCGGTATGAGAGCGTGGGCGGGGAAAGGGCATGCAACGTCACGCTCTATGCGCTGTGGCAGGAATGCGGCGATCTGTTCACGGTGCGCTATGAGACGTGCGGCGGGACGATGACGGAGGACAACCCGCTCTCCGTCGGAGCAGGGGAAGTGCATCTGCTCAACGGCGCGGCGCGGACGGGATATACCTTCCTCGGGTGGAACACGGCGGCGGACGGTTCGGGCGAATATGTCGAAGCGCTGTACGGGATCCGAGAAGATCTCACGCTGTATGCCGTCTGGCAGGCAAAGACTTACATCGTGCGCTATGAACTGAACGGCGGGACGTTTGAAGACACGGTCAATCCCAACGTCATCGCCTATGGGACGACGGTCGAGCTTGCGCCGCTCGTCCGATACGGCCAAGTCTTTCTCGGCTGGTACGATGCGGAGACGGGCGGGAACAAGGTAGATCACATCGGCCCCGACAACATTCTGCGCCTTACGACGCTGTACGCGCGTTTTTCGCCCGTGCAGTACACGATCCGACTGATCGGTGCGGGCGGGACGTTTGAAGCGGACGGGCAGCGCGTGGACGATCAGACGTTTACGCTCTATTATGGCGACGAAGTGACTCTTCCGGAATGTCTGCGCGTCGGCTATGATTTTTTGGGCTGGTTCGATGCGGACGGAAGGCGCTATGAGCAAATCGACGCCACAAACCTCGGGGATCTGACGCTGACGGCCGTCTATCGCGAGTCGAACCTTACATACCGCGTGGAGTATGTCCTGAACGGCGGCATTCTTTCGGAGGAGAATCCCGTGAATGTCGGCTACGGACAGGTGGTCATGCTTCATGCGCCCGAACGCTACGGCTATCTGTTCCTCGGCTGGAACGACCGCGCGGACGGATCGGGGGAGTACTATACCCAGACGCCTGCCGGGCGCGAGACGGCGCTCACGCTGTACGCCATATGGCAGGAGATCGTCGTCAGCGGAAGCGCGGATTCCTTTCTCTATGAAAAGGGACAGGCCTCGGTCACGATCACGGGATACACGGGAGAAATCGGCGAGAACGTCGATCTCGCCGTGCCTTCCTATATCGACGGTCTTCCCGTGGTCGCGCTCGAAGGACGCCTTGTGCAGCAGGGCGGAACTTTGCACAGTCTTACGTTCCCCGAGACGCTTGTGCGGCTCGGTGCGGACGTCGCGCGTGATCTTGTCATCGCCTCGCCCGTCGTCATTCCCGCGCAGGTGAAGTCGATCGGAGAAATGTGCTTCGCGTATTCTGTCATGACGCTGGAATTTGCGCAGGGAAGCATGCTTTCGGCGATGGGAGAAAAGGCATTTTATTCCGCGACCGTCCGCAATATCATCACGCTTCCGGAGGGCGTGACGCGTCTGGAGCGCTCGGTCTTTGAACTGCTCGCAGTCCCGGGGATCATTCTTCCTCCGAAGCTGGAGTACATCTCCGGAAATGCGCTCGGACTCTCGGCTTTCAGTACGCGTTATTACGAGACCCCGGCGATAAGATACTATCTCCCCGCCACCTTAAAATATGTCGAGGCCAATGCCTTTTCCTCTGAAAATGAAGTAAGAGACTGCCATATTTATACAAATTTATCCGCCGAAGAGACAAGCGCATTTGCCCCCGGCTGGAACGGTGCCTTTGAAACGTATTTCGACTACCCTGTTTATTCGGGCGTTACGCTTGACTTCGGCGACGGGAAACGGGAGTTCCTTGCGGGGCAGATCTTCGCGTTGCCCGAGCCGCAAAAAGAAGGGTATCGCTTTGTCGGATGGTATGCCGCGCGCGAGAACATGTATGCGGCG
>CAJFMF010000036.1:0-7379 GCA_904391375.1 Candidatus Gallimonas faecavium
TCGCGCAGCGCCTTGCCCGACGTCATGACGTCCTCGATGATACAGACGTTGTCCCCCGCCGCAAGCTGTGCGCCGACGAACATGCCGCCCTCGCCGTGATCTTTGACCTCCTTGCGGTCAAAGCAGAACCCGACGTCCACGCCGTGGTTCTTGGCGAGCGCGATCGCCGTAGCGACGGCGAGCGGGATTCCCTTATAGGCGGGGCCGACGAGCGTCTTGGCGTCTACGTTGTGCTCCAGATAGCACTCCGCGTAGTACTCGCCCAGCGCCGCGATCTGCGTCCCCGTGCGGTACTTCCCCGCATTGATGAAATAGGGCGCCTTTCTGCCGCTCTTCAGCGTGAAATCCCCGAAGAGCAGTACTTCGTTTTCCACCATAAACCGAATAAATCTCTGTTTGTACGTCATTCCGAATCTCTCCTTATCCGTTTAATTGCAATGTGTCGATGAGATCGGCGACGCGCGCCACCTTGTGCGCATCGCACCACTCGTTGAGCCCCGCAATGATCTTGGGGCAGGCGCGCGTGTCGGTAAAGTTCTGCGTCCCGACCTGGACGGCCGTCGCGCCCGCCATGAGGAACTCCACCGCGTCCTCGGCGCAGGTGATCCCGCCCATGCCGATGACGGGGATCCTGACGGCGTGCGCCGCCTCGTACACCATGCGCACGGCAATGGGCTTGATTCCCGCTCCCGATACGCCGCCCGTGTTGTTGGCGAGAACGGGACGGCGGCGCTCGATGTCGATGGCAAGTCCCGTGAAGGTGTTGACGAGCGAGAGCGCATCCGCTCCGCCGCGCTGTGCCGCCTGCGCGTTGGCCGCGATGCTCTCCACATTGGGCGAGAGCTTGACGATGAGCGGCGTCTTGGGACAATGCTTTTTGGCGCGCGCGGTGACTTCCTCGATGGCCTCGGGACGAATCCCGAACGCCATGCCGCCGCACTTGACGTTGGGGCAGGAGATGTTCAGCTCCAGAAAGTCCACCAGCCCGTCAAGCCTGGCGCAGACGCCCTCATAGTCCTCGATCGTGCGCCCCACCACGTTGGCGATGACGCGCGTCTTTTGTCTGAGCCACGCGAGATCTTCGGCGATGAATTTCTCCACGCCCGGATTCTGCAGTCCCACGGCGTTGAGAATGACGCCGCGGCTCTCCGCGATGCGCGGGACGGGATTTCCGCCCCACGGAACGAGCGCGATCCCCTTGGTCGCCACGCCGCCGAGACAGGAGATGTCATAGATCTCGTCAAACTCCCGCCCGAACCCGAATGTCCCCGACGCGGGGATGACGGGGTTTTTCAGCGTCACCCCGCACAGTTCTACCGTTAAATCTGCCATTTTGTACTCCTTGTTCCCCTTGCCGAGAATTGTCCCCGCACTTCCTTTCCGAACACGCCGATCGTTCAGCCCAGCTCTTTGATCGTATATTCGTATTTGAGCTGCATGATACGGTCATGGACACGGTTGACGTCCGCCACATAGTCACAGCGAAGCGTCCTTCCGTCATTCACAAAGATCGTCAGCTTGCCCCAGCTCATCATTCCGTAACGCCCGCGCGCATTCCGATAGTCGATCTGCGCGATGGCCGTAAATCTGACCCGCTCTCCCAAAAAGACGAGAACGTCGTCCTCCCTCACCGCGATCACCTTGGGAAGCCGGCTCACGCGCACGATCGTGCGCACGGTCATGACCACCAGCACGACGTCGATGACGAGCACCGCGCCGCCCATGATCCACACATATCTCCCGATGCGGTCGGCAACTCCGATCACCATGGCGCACAGCACCGCCGCAATGATCAGCGAGACAATCCCCGCCGCGATCGCACCCTTCTGGCGTTCCGCAATGATCTCCTGTTCCATCTTTTCCCTGCCTTACAGGATTTTTTCTGCCTTACAGAACGACGTCGTTGATCTCGAACACGGGCCCGTCCTTACAGACACGGGCGTGCGCGCCGTCCGTCTTTTCGCAGACGCACACGAGGCAGGCGCCGATGCCGCACCCCATGCGCTCCTCGAGCGAGACGTAGACGGGGATCTTGCGCCCCTTCATGGCAGCCTTGAGCGCGTGCAGCATGGGCGTCGGCCCGCACGCGAGCACGACGTCCGGCTTTACGGTGTCCACATCCTGCATGAACGCCTGCACGCTGGTGCCGTGATATCCGACGCTGCCGTCGTCCGTGGCGACGACCAGCTTTTCGCCGCGCGTCATTTCGTACTCCATGCAGACGGAGGCGCGGTTGCGGAATCCCATGTACGCATACACCTGTCTGGTCTTGCTGTATTCGCGGATGGCCGCGATCAGCGGAAAGATCCCCACGCCGCCGCCCACGACGGCGACCTTTTTCTCGGCGTCCCTGACAAAAAATCCGTTTCCGAGCGGCAGAAGAACGGACAGTTTTTCGCCCATCTTATACTCCCGCGCGAGCGCGCGCGTGCCGCCGCCCTTGACGCGGTAACACACCATGATGCGCTCGCCGTCCGCCTTGCACACGGCGATGGGCCGACGCAGCGGATAGCCGCCCACGCCGATCATGCAGAACTGCCCGGGGCGCACGCGGATATCCTCGTCGGCGGCGAACGTCAACGCATAGATCCCGTCCGCAATGCGCTTGTTTTCCAGCACCGTTGCCGTTATTTCACGCATATCTCCCCCAAGACGGACGCAAGGTCCTTCTGCATGGCGATGCACGCGGCACGCGCGGCGCCGTAGTACGTTCCGCCGTTCTTCTGGTACGCGCAGAGAATCCCGCGCGAGTTGTTGACGATGCCGCCCAGGCCGTTTTTGTCAAAACAGTTTTGGAGCATCTCGGCGTTTCCGCCCTGCGCGCCGTAGCCGGGAATGAGGAAAAAGGTGCTGCCGAGGCGCTCGCGCAAGATCTTTGCCTCGGCGGGATGCGTCGCACCGACCACCGCGCCGACTGCGGAATAGCCATACGTCCCGATGAGGTCTTTGCCCCAGCCCGCGACCATGTCCCCCATGCACTCGTACACGGTACGCCCGTCCGCAAGCCGCAGATCCTGCAGCTCGCCCGAGGAGGGATTGCTCGTCTTGACGAGCACGAACAGCCCGCGGTCAAACTTTTGGCAGTCCTCGAGGAAGGGCGCGACGCCGTCCGTCCCGAGATAGGCATTGACGGTCAGGAAATCACAGCCCGCCACGGAGACCGTTCGATCGCCGAGCGCCGTCTCGCCCAGATAGGCCGCCGAATAGCGCGCCGCCGTCGAGCCGATGTCGTTGCGCTTGCAGTCGGCAATGACGAAGAGCCCCTTTTGCTTTGCATAGGCGACGGTCGCGAGAAATGCCCCCACGCCCGCCGCGCCGTACTGTTCATAATAGGCGATCTGCACCTTGACCGCGGGGACGATGTCGCACACGTTGTCCACGATCGCCTTGTTGAATGCGAGAATGGCGTCCGCCGCCTGTTCGCACGTTGTGACCCCTTCGCGCAGTTCCGCCGGAAGATAGCCGAGCTGCGTGTCCAGCCCCACACAGGTGGGGTTCTGCATGGCGACGATTTTTTCGATGAGCTTGTCGATGATCATGCGCGTTCCTCCCGATACTTTACTTCGCCGTCCACGATGGTGTACTTGACCCGCCCGAACACGCTCCTGCCCGCAAAGGGCGTGTTCTTGCCCTTGGAGACAAAGTCGTTCGGGTCGATCGTCCATTCCTCGCTGAGGTCGACGATCGTGAGATCGGCGGGCGCGCACAGGGCGATCTCTCCGCCCTGCAGGCCGAGCACGGCCGCGGGATTGGCGCTCATCTTGCGCGCGAGTTCGGGAAGCGTCAGCACGCCCCCCTTCACGAGCTGGGTATAGGAGAGCGCAAACGAGGTCTCCAGCCCGCTGATGCCGAACGCCGCAAGGTTGTATTCCACGTTCTTGTCGTCGAAATGATGGGGCGCGTGATCGGTGACGATGCAGTCGAGCGTGCCGTCCCGCAGTCCCTCGAGAATGGCGAGGCGGTCCTTCTCCTCGCGTAGAGGCGGATTGACTTTGGTGTTCGTGTCGAAGGAGGCGATCGCCTCGTCCGTCAGCGTGAAGTAGTGCGGACAGGTCTCCGCCGTCACCTGCACGCCGCGCGCCTTCGCCTCGCGGATGAGCTGTACCCCGCTGTACGTCGAGACATGGCAGATGTGCACGGGCAGCGAAAGGCTCTCGGCAAGACAGATCTCGCGGGCGATCATGATGTCCTCCGCCGCGCGGATGCTCCCCTTGAGCCCCGTCAGCGTGGAATAATATCCCTCGTTGACGACGCCGCCGTCCACGAGCGACGCGTCCTCGCAGTGGCAAAGGCATTTCAGCCCGAAGTCCGCCGCATACAGCATGGCGTTTGCCATGAGGTTGGTATTGGCGACGCTCTTGCCGTCCTCCGAAAGCGCGACCGCACCCGCCGCCTTCATGGCGCCGATCGCGGCGAGGTTTTCTCCCTTCTGGCCTTCGGTGATCGCGCCGATGGGATGCACTTTGCACAGTCCCACTTCGCGTGCGCGGTTCAGAATGTAGGAGACGACCACCTTATTATCGGTCACGGGACGGGTGTTGGGCATACAGCAGATCTGCGTGAATCCGCCCTTGACCGCCGCCGCGCTGCCCGAGGCGATGTCCTCTTTTTTCTCGAACCCCGGCTCGCGGAGATGGACGTGCATATCGATGAGCCCCGGGAACACGGTAAGGCCCGTGCAGTCAAGTCCGTCGCCTCTGAGGGTTTGGCCGATTTCGGCGATCTTGCCGTTTTCGATGCGAAGATCGAGTTTCCTGACGCCGTCGGCGAGGACGACGTCTGCATTATGGATGATCATACTTCCTCCTTTGTCAGCAAGAAGAGAATTGCCATGCGGACGGCGATGCCCGAGAGCACCTGCTCTTCGATGCGGGACGTCGCGCCGTCGATGAGTCCGCTCGTGAGCTCCACGCCGCGGTTGACGGGGCCGGGATGCATGACGAGCGCGCCCGGTTTTGCGTATTTCATGATCTGTTCGTTGACGCCGTAGAAGCGCGCATATTCCCCGAGCGAGGGGAAGTTGCCCGCGTGCTGGCGCTCGAGCTGGATGCGCAGTCCCATCACGACGTTGGCGCCGTCCACCGCCTCCTCGCGGGAGGAACACACCTTGGCGCCCATGCGCTCGATCCCCGTGGGGAGCAGCGTCCGCGGCGCGTACATGGTGACCTCCGCGCCCATCTTCGTGAGGCCGAAGAGGTTGCTCTTGGCGACGCGCGAATGGCTGATGTCGCCCAGGATGGCGACTTTGAGCCCCTTGAGTTCGCCGAGATTTTCCCGCATCGTGAGCATGTCGAGGAGCGCCTGCGAAGGGTGCTCGTTCATGCCGTCGCCCGCGTTGACGACGTGCGCCTTGACGGTGCGCGCGAGCAGCCGCGGCGCTCCGCCCATGGGATGGCGGATGACGATGACGTCGTTCTTCATCGCGTCCAGCGTCTTGCCCGTGTCGACGAGCGTCTCGCCCTTCTGCACCGAGGAGGACGCCGCCGTGATGTTGACGACGTGCGCGCCCATGTACTTCGCCGCCAGCTCGAAGGAACTGCGCGTGCGCGTGCTGTTCTCATAGAAGAGCGTCGTCACCGACTTGCCCTGCAGGTGCGGCAGCTTCTTGATGTTCTGCTTTAAGAGCTTTTTCATGCTCATGCCCACGGTGAGGATCTCGTCGATCTCCTCTGCGGACATGTCATAAAGCCCGAGGACGTCCTTTCGTTTCAGCATGGTTATCTCCTTGTAATGGTCAGCGAATCTTCGCTCCCCAACTCTTTGAAATGCACTTCGATATACTCCTCGCGGGAGGTGGGAACGTTCTTCCCCACATAGTCGGCGCGCACGGGCAGCTCCCTGCCGCCGCGGTCGACCAGAACGAGAAGCTGAATGCGCGACGGTCTGCCCAGGCGGAAGAGCGCCTCGATGCCCGCCACCGCGCTGCGCCCCGTATGCAGGACGTCGTCGCACAGCACGACCGTCTTGCCTTCGAGCGGAAATCCGAGGTCGTTCTTCTGCGCGTCGGGCAGAATGAACGCCGAGACGAGATCGTCCCGCGACATGGTGATGTCCAGGCCCGCGCAGGGGACTTCGCCGCGGCCCGCGCTTTCGATGAGCGCGGCAAGCCGCCGCGCGACGACTTCGCCGCCCCGCTTGACGCCCACCAGCACGACGTCCGCAAAGCCCTCGTTGCGCTCTTCGATCTCGTGCGAAAGCCGTACCAGCGTACGGCGCATTCCGTCCGCATCCATGATGACATGTGAATCGGTCATACTCTTTTCTCCATAAAAAAACGACCTTACGGGCGTGCCGCAAGATCGTTGTCTCCGAAAATTGAGCGAAACGAGCGTCTTGTCGGCATCGCAGTGCCGCTCTTAAAGATCCGTTTACGCCGCTATTATAGCATACGCATTTGCAAAAGGCAAGGGTTTGACATCAATAAATTTGCGTCAGGCGGAAATTTGCCTTGTCACAGGACGTGAGATAATACTCCGTCTGCCCGCGCACGCTTTTAAGCGGGAAAAATCCCGCGCCGTGCAGATGTCCGAACACCACTTTGTCCACGCGGTTCTCGTCAAAAAGCCGCGTGAAGAGCGTCTCCTCCTTCTTGATGTTGAAGGGCGGATAGTGAATGAGCGCTATCAGCTTGTCCCCCTCTTCGCGCACCTTCTTCACCTCCTGAAAGGCAAGACGGAAGCGCTCCGCTTCGCGCAGATAGAGCTTTTCGTCGTGCTCGGTGAAGTCGGGACTTCCCGGACTCGTCCAGCCGCGCGAGCCGGCAACGATGTACGGCCCGATCTTCACGCAGTCGTTCTGCAAAAAACAGAAGGTGTCGTCCGGCGCAAGCGCGCGCACCCGCGAAATGGCGCTCCACCAGTAGTCGTGATTGCCGCGGATAAAGACCTTCTTCCCGGGCAGCGGCGCAAGCCGCGCGACGTCGTACATCCCTTCTTCGAGCTTCATCCCCCACGACGTGTCCCCGCCGAGAAGCACTATGTCCTCGGAAGAGACCTTTTCCCGCCAGTCGGCGGCTATTTTTTCAAAATGCCCCTCCCAGACTTCGCCGAAAATATCCATCGGCTTTTCTTTGAGCCCCGAGAGGTGCAGATCGCTGATCGCAAACACCTTCATGCGGGAAATTATACCATACTTCCGAAAAATAGGCAACTTGTTTGAATGTGCGAAAAATTTTCCCGCCGACCGCAGAATAGCGCTTGACAGAATGCGGGCGATCGGATATAATAAGAAAACAACGTGCAGGAATCGCCTAGCGGTATGGCGTCAGCTTCCCAAGCTGATTCTGGCGGGTTCGACTCCCGTTTCCTGCTCCAGCTGCGCACGGCTCTCCGCCGTGCGCGTTTTTCGTTTTCCGAACAAGGGGCGGCGGGCGCAAATTT
>CAJFMF010000036.1:7440-24024 GCA_904391375.1 Candidatus Gallimonas faecavium
TTGCCCCCCGCCGCCCCTTCCGATGTCTGTTGTCTGTCCGCTTCGGATCATTGTTTTTGGTCGCTTTTTGCCGTTCGGCTCCTGCCGCGGCCGACGGCCTCACGCGACTTCCGCAAAATCCTGCGTGCTGTCAAAGGAATAGGAGAGCTTCTGCAGTGTGCCGTCCCGCGAGACGGTGAGCGAAAGCGTATCGCCGAGGCGCACCGCATAGAGCAGTTCGCCGAGCATATCCACGCGCGTGACGGCGAGCGAATACACCGTCTGACCGTTGCGCACGACGGCCGCCGTGACGAGCGTATCGCCCACATCGAGGCCCATTTCCGCGGCGGCGCCCGACGAGGAGATGCCGCGCACGACGACCTTTTCCTCCAGATAGGTCTTTCCCGTCTGCTCGTCGAAGAACGCGCGCGACTGCGCCGTATAGACGGACACGCCGCCCAGCGAAGCGCAGACGGCACCGTCGGCGTGCTCTGCGTTGTCGAGGATGTTCTGCGCGACGAGGAGCGCGCGGTTTGCGGGAATGGCATACCCGAACGCGACGACGCCGTTCGCGTCGGAGCGCGCGTTGACGATGCCGATCAGCTCGCCCATCTCGTTGAAGAGCCCGCCGCCCGAGTTGCCGTGATTGACGGCGGCGTCCGTGCGGATCGCGTACATCGTGAGCGTGCTCTTGCCGTCGGCGGACTCCACGAGGATGTTTTCCCCGGAGACGGAGACCACCCCGTAGGACACGGAGAGCCCCGCGCCGCCCGCATTTCCGACGGCAAAGACGTCCTCGCCCACGGTGAGGGAATGCGCATCGGCGGCGACGGCCTCCGCGGCGGAAGCGGACGCGAGCACATCGCTGTCCGTGACGGAGAGCACGGCGATGTCCTCTTCGGACGATCCGCCGACATAGGCCGCGGAAATAGGAGTGCTCTCCTGCGTGTCCTCAAACAGATAGACCGTGATGGAGGAACTGATCCCCGTCGCCGAGGAAGCGGCGTACACGACGTGATAATTGGTGAGGATGTACGCGCTTCCCGACGCGCTGTCGAGGTCGTAGATGACGCCCGAGCCCTCTCCGTCATCGCCGACCACGGTGACGGCACTGCTTGCCGCGCGCGCCACCGCCGCCGTACGGTCGAGCAGGACGCGCGACTGCGTGTCCCCCGTCGCCGAGGAGGCCTCCGGCGCAGGACAGCCGAGCGACGAGAGCACCGAGACAACGTCCTCCATGGGAATGGCATATCCGAAGCCGTCCACGCTGGTGCCGCCCGCCGTCTGTTCCCGCCGCGCCGTCACGATGCCGAGCAGTTCGCCGCGCTCGTTGAAGAGCCCGCCGCCCGAGTTGCCCTGGTTGATCGCCGCATCGGTGCGAATGGCGTCAAACGTCACATACTGATAGTCGTTCGCCGCCGAAATGGTGATGCTCTCGGAGAGCTTGGAGACCACGCCCCGCGTGACCGAAATCCCTTCGCCCTCCGCATTGCCGATGGCGTATGCCTCTTCGCCGAGAACGGGCTGCGCGTACGTCGCCGCAGCGGCATCGCTCTGCGTCAGCACGTCCGACGTGATCTGCAGCACCGCGAGATCGGTCCCGTCGTTGCTGCCGCGCACATAGCGCACGGTCATGTCCCCGCGCGCGGCTTCGATCGTCTGCCCGCCGTAGAGCGTAACCGTCACCGAATCCCAGTCGGTGGTCGTTCCGCTCCCGAAGAGCCCCCGTCCCGTCGCCTGCGCCACAACGTGATAGTTGGTCAGGACATACGCGACGCCCGCGTCCTTGTCGAGCGAATAGATGACGCCCGAGCCGTCCGACGCGATCTGCGTCCCGTTCAGCGTGTAGACCACTTCGATCGCGACCGCACTGCAGAGCGCACGGTTGACGGCCGCGGTATCGTCCTCCGACGAAAGCCCCATCGAGGCGAGAAATTCATAGTACGTCCCGTTGAAACTCCCGCTCTCCACTGCCTCCTCGTACAGCCGACGCTCGTACGTCGAGGGCGTCTGCTGCGCCGCGAGCCAGCTCTCCGCCGAACCGTATCCGCCCTCCTCGTCCGCGACGTCCGAAGGATAATTGGTATCCGCTTTCCCCGCGGAAAACAGGTTGCACCCCGCGAGCGATACCACGGTCAACCCCGCAAGAATCAGACTTGCAACTCCCGCTGCGATCTTTTTCATACGATGCTCCTTTGGGTCTTTGAAATCCTCTTTTTTGTCTTCTGCCGCCATGCCTGCGGAGTTCCCCGCAACACACCGACACAATGAACTTTATTGATATGCATTATATTCCGTACCGCCGAACATGAAATGTCTGCGCCGTGAAAAACAAGTGAATTTTCACATTCCGCCCCCCCTTCCGCCGCGCAGGCAGCCGCCTTTCGCCAGGAAACAGGCGCGCCCTTTCTGCCGCACAGACAGCCGCGTTGCGCCGCGTTGCGCCCGCAGATCTGTCGGTGTGCGGCGGGCGCACGGGGGCAAAAGGGAACAGCGGGCGCATATTTCCCGGAACGGTACATGAGAATTATACCATGTTTTGCCGCGATTTACAACTTCGGAGCAAAAAAATAAGGGGCGGGAAATTCCCGCCCCGTGCAATTCAGAGGTCATCGGCGTCCTGGACAGGCGTTTCATGGGGATCGGAATCATCCACTCCCGTATAGCTGCCCAGCGCGTCCTCCTCCGAACGCATCTTCGCGCCCTTTCCGAGCGCACGTTTTCTGACGTCAGTCACAGTTTTCGGGCGAGGACTTCGAGCAGTTCTTCGCCTTGGAATTCTGCGTGTTCTTGGCGTTCTTCGCGCCGGACGTCTTCTGATTGGAATTCTTCATCGTTTCCTCCCTTTGACGGCCTGTTCAAAACCGATTACAGGCTGTCCTTTGCGAAGGGAAGATGAACCTGGACTTCTCCCTGCGACGCGCCGCAAAGAGGACAGATGTTCCACGCCTCTTTGGCCGTGTGCATGTACCCGCATTCGGAACAAATCCACAGCATCGGGCGGTCGGCAGAATAGAGAGAGCCGTCCTTGAACGCCTCGGCAAGATAGTCAAAGATGACCCGATGATGGCTCTCCACCTTTGCCACTTGCTCGAATTTGAGCGCAATCTGCGCAAACCCCTCTTCCCGCGCAATCTTTGCGAACGTCGGATAGAGCTCCTCCGCTTCCGACTGCTCGTCCTGCATCGCAAACCGCAGGTTTTCCTCCAGCGTCCCCGCATGGAAGGGATAATGCGCATCGATGTGCACATCGTCACAGCTCCCCGCGTTCTGTAAGATCGCCTCGAAAAACACCTTTGCATGATTGGTCTCATTCTTCGCGATGGTGCGGACGGTGTCCGCAAGAACTTCATACCCCTGCTTCATTGCAGCTTTTGCCGTAAGTTGGTACCGCATGCCCGCCTGACATTCTCCCGCAAAGCCTCTTGCGAGATTGTGAAAGGTCTGCGTCTTGGTAAAGTCCATGCTTTCTCCTCCCTTACATCGCTATTATGTCCCGCTTTTCCCCGCAATATACAAAAAACGACGGATACGTTCCGCCGTTTTTGTTGCAATTCCGCAAGCCATCGTGCTTCCGCCGCCAAAAGCATTCCGCGCGGAGAATCACGGTTTTGCCGATTTTTGTGCGTCCTTCGGCGCGCCGAGGATCTCGGCAAGCTGGACGGGCGCATCGCTGTTTTCCTCCAGATCGCCTTCGGCGAGGACGGTGTCCCCCGCAAGGAGCGCCGTGTTCCCGTCGGGGATAAAGAGTTTTTCCCCGCGCCGCACGCGCGTGATGCGCACGTCGGCGGGAAGAAGGACGTCCCGCAGCGTCCTGCCCGCGGCGGGGCTGTGCGCCGTCACGGCATATTCCGCGGCGAAGGGGCGCGTCTTGCCGACGCCGCCCTCGGCGAGCATGTCCTCGAGAAGGCGGTCATAGACGGGTTTGAGGCGGAAGACGTCGCCGATGAGATAGCCTGCCGCCACGCCGATGAGCGCGGGAAGCAGAAAGGCGAAGTTCCAGGTGAGTTCAACGGTGAGCAGCACGCCCGTGACGGGCGCCCGCACGAGGGTGGTGAAGAACACCGCCATGCAGATGACGATGAGGGCGTCGGCATAGGCGGCGGGCATCCCCATGCGCGCGGTGAGCAGACTGACGAGCGCCCCCGCGCCCGCGCCGATGGCGAGCATGGGAATAAATGCGCCGCACGGCACGCCTGCGCCCATGTTGAACACGGTGACACAGAATTTCAGGAAAAAGACAATGAGCAGCGTCGCCCAGAGCGGAGAGGAAAAGACGCGCTCCACGCCCGACGCGCCGCTTCCGAGGGAGGCGATGAAGGCGTGTCCCCCGCCCATCACGTTGGCGGTGACGAGGCCCGCCGCGCCCGCGAGCAGGAAGGGAATCAGAAATTTCCCGACGCCCTTCCAGAACCGGATTCCGGCAAAGAGCTTTTTCGCCGCGAAGAGGGCATAATAGAAGGCGACGCCCGCAAGCGCGACGAGGACGGCGGCAAAGACGACGTAGACGTAGAACATGGGCGCGAGCATATCCGCCTGCGCAAAGGAGAACGTCGTAAAGTAGGCGCCGACGGGAAGGCGGAATCCCGCATACAGCACGTTGCGCACGATGACGGCGGCCGCGACCGAGACGAAGGAGGAGACGAACACCTCGGGCGTGAAGCGCTTCTGACCCTCCTCCAGGGCGAAGGCAATGCCCGTGAGCGGCGCGTTGAAGGCGACGGCAAGTCCCGCGCAGGCGCCGCCCGTCACCTGATAGCGGCGGATGAGTGCACTGCGGCGGAGCGTCTCGCTCGTTCCCGCGCCCGCACTGCCGCCGATGAGGATGGAAGGCCCCTCCGAGCCAGCCGAAAGTCCCAGAAAGATACACAAAAGACTGGCGGCGAACATGCCCGTCAGCGACCGATACCAGGAAAAACGCATGAGTCCGCGCATGGAGCCCTCCGTCTGCGGAATGCCGCTCCCGCGGATGTAGGGCAGAAAGCGCACGATCCCGCCCGCAATGACCGCGCCCAGCGCGAGCGCCAGGAACAAAAGCGGGACAAAGGCGGGATTGTCGCGGAAAAATCCGTAGTATCCGCGCGAGAACTCCTCCGCCATCGAGGCGAGCACGGTATAGAGGGTGACGAGCACCCCCGCAAAGGCGCCCGTCAGCACGCCGACCAGCACAAGCTGCGCGCCGTTGCCCAGCCTGCGGCGGAAATGTAGGTGTTTCTCGTTTTTTCGCGGTTCTCTCATGTGGAGCATTGTACCACAGTCGCAATCAAATGTAAAGCGCGCGGCGCACCTCTTCGGGTACGCCGCGCGCCTTTTTCCTAATCTCTGCCGTTTCCCGCGCTCTGCCGCGCCTGCGCCGCGGCAGGATCCCCGTCCGCGGGTCAGAACTGCGCGTTGTAGAGCTGTGCGTAAAAACCGCCCTTTGCCAGGAGCTGTTCGTGCGTCCCCTGCTCGACGATCTTCCCCGCGTTCATGACGAGGATGAGATCGGCATTCTTGATGGTGGAGAGGCGGTGCGCGACGATGAAGCACGTCCTGCCCTCCATGAGACGGGCGAAGGCGTCCTGCACGAGGTGCTCGGTGCGCGTGTCGATGTTGCTCGTCGCCTCGTCGAGAATGAGCATGGGCGGACGGCAGAGCATGACGCGCGCCACGCACAGGAGCTGTTTCTGTCCCTCGGAGAGCGAGCCTTCGCCGCCGATCACCGTGTCATACCCCTTGGGCAGACGGCGGATGAAGCCGTGCGCGTGTACCGCCTGCGCCGCGGCAATCATCTCCTCTTCCGTGCAGTCGGGACGCCCCATGCACAGATTCTCGCGCACGGTGGCGTGCTTGAGCCACGTCTCCTGCAGCACCATGCCGTAATTTTTCCGCAAAGACGTACGCGTCATATCGCGCACATCGATCCCGTCCACCGCGACGCTGCCGCTGTCGGTGTCATAAAAGCGCATCAGCAGGTTGATGATGGTCGTCTTGCCGCAGCCCGTCGGGCCGACGATGGCGACGCGCCTGCCCGCCCCCACCTGCACGTTGAAGTGCTCGATGAGTTTCTGCTCGGGGCGGTAGGAAAAACAGACGTCCGTGAGCGAGACCTCGCCCTTTGCCCTGCCGAGCTGCGTCTTGCCCGCATCGGAGGGCTGTTCCTCCTCGTTCTGCAGGGCGAAGATGCGTCCCGCGCAGGCGAGCGCGTTCTGAAATTCCGCAAGCACCTCGGTGATCTCGTTGAAGGGCTTGGTGTACTGATTGCAGTAGGAGAGGCAGGTGGTGAGCGCGCCCACCGTGAATACCGCCGCCGTTCCCGCCGTGGAGATGGCGAGGATGGCGCCCGTCAGCGCGACGCCCGCATAGACGAGGGAGTTGACGAAGCGCGTCACGGGGTTGGGCGTGGAGGCGAAGAACACCGCCCGAAGCGAACACTTGCGGTATTCCTCGTTCTGCTCCGCGAAGAATGCGGTGTTTTCGTCCTCGTGCGTGTACGCCTTGACGACCTTGAGGTTTCCGATCGCCTCGTCGATGAACGCCGTCTGTTCGGCGCGCACCTCCGCCTGACGGCGGAAGGTCTTATAGGTGTGCGAGGAGATGAACTTTGCCGCAAAGAGGGAGAGCGGCGTGACGAGCACGACAACGAGCGCGACTTCCCAGCGCAGCAAAAACAGGATGACGAGCACGCCGAGAATGGTGACGACGCCCGTAAACAGCTGCGTGAATCCGAGGAGCAGGCCGTCGGAAAACTGTTCGGCGTCCGTGAGGACGATGCCCGAGATCTCGCCGTACGGGTGGGCGTCGAGGAATTTCAGCGGCAGGCGCTGGAACTTCGCGAAGGTGTCCAGACGCACCTTATACAGGACGTGATAGACCACGCGGTTGTTGATGAGGCTCATGAGGTACTGCGCAACGAATGCCGCCGCAATGCAGCCGCCGATGGCGGCGAAAATGCGGAAGATCGCGTCGTAGTCCACTTCGCCCGCGCCGACGATGCAGTCCACCGCGCGCCCGATGAAATAGGGCACGGCGAGCTGCGCCGCGACCGTCACGAGCGCGCACAGCACGGTGAGCGCAAGCAGCGGCAGATATGGTTTGAGATAGCGCGCAATGCCGCGCATCGTCTCGTGCTTGCCGAGCGCGCGACGGCGGGCCGTCTGCCCCTCCCGTCCTTCGGGACGGGCGGACGTCGTCTGTCCGACGGGAAGTTTCTTCCTGTTCACAGCGTCCCCTCCTTTTCCTGCGAAGCCGCGATCTCGCGGTAGACCTCGCAGGAGGCAAGCAGTTCTTCATGCGAGCCGATCCCCGCCATGCCGCCGTCGTCCAGCACGACGATCTTGTCGGCGTGCCGCACCGAGGCGATGCGCTGGGACACCACGATGACGGTGGCGTCGAGCGCGGAGAGCGCCTTGCGCAGGCGTGCGTCCGTGGCGTAGTCGAGCGCGGAGGAGCTGTCGTCCAGAATGAGCACCTCGGGACGGCGCACGAGCGCCCGCGCAATGGTGAGCCGCTGCCGCTGTCCGCCCGAGAGGTTTTTGCCCTCCTGCGCGATCTCCGCGTCCAGCCCGCCCTTGGCGGCGATGACGTCCTCGGCCTGCGCAATGCGGGCGGCCTGCAAAAGCTCCTCGTCCGAGGCGTCCCCTCTGCCCCAGAGAAGATTGGATCGGATGGTACCCTTGAAGAGAACGGCCTTCTGCGGCACGACCGCCACGCGCGCGCGCAGCTCTTCCGCGGGAATGCGGTTGACGTCCTGTCCCGCCAGGCGCACCGTGCCGCGGCTTGCGGGATAATAGCGGGGCAGCAGGCTGATGAGCGTCGTCTTGCCGGACCCCGTGCCGCCCAGAATGCCCACCGTCTCGCCCCGCCGCGCCGAGAACGTAATGTTGTGCAGCGCGGGCGCGCCGCCGCCGTGATAGGCAAACGTCACGTCCTCGAATGCAAACGCGGGCGCATCCGCCCCCGTCTCCGCGCTCTCCCGTTCGGGCGCGAGGACGGAGGGCTCGCCCTCTTTTGCCAGCACCGCCTCGATGCGCTTCTCGCAGGAGATCGCCTTGGACGCGGTGAAGATGAGATTGGCAAACTTGACGAGCTCCACCAGGATGATGGAGAGATAGCTGTAGAGCGCGATGACGTCGCCCTGCAATAAGACGCCCGTGTCCACGCGATAGCCGCCCACCCAGACGAGGGCAATGGAGGCGACGCTCACGAGTGCATAGGTAATGGGGTTGGTGAGCGCCGCAATGCCCCCCGCCAGCTTCTGTTCGCGGCGGAGCTCGGCGTTGCGGCGGGCGAACTCGCGTTTCTCGTCCTCCTCCTTGCAGAAGGCACGGATGACGCGGACGCCTGCGAGATTTTCGTGCGTGGCGAGATAGACGCCGTCCATTTTGCCCTGTACTTTTTTGTACATGGGGACGGTGGCGCGCATGATCCCGACGACGGCCGCCGCCAGGAGCGGCGTGACGGCGACAAAGACGAGCGCCGCCGCCCAATCGACGACGAACGCCATGACGGTGGCGCCGAACACGACGATGGGCGAGCGCAGCAGCAGGCGGAGCGTCATATTGACGCCCGACTGCACCTGATTGACGTCGCTCGTCATGCGGGTGATCATGGTCGCGGTGCCGAGGTCGTCGATCTGCGTGTACGAGAGGGACTGCAGTTTGTCGAAGAGGCGCTGACGGAGCAGAGCAGACGTGCCCACCGCCGCCTTTGCCGCGAAAAACTGCGCCGTGAGGGCAAACGCAAGCCCCGCCACGCCGAACGCGACCAGAATGAGACAGCGGCCGACGATATACGAGACGTCCCCCGCCGCGATGCCCACATCCACGATCATCGCGACGACGAGCGGGACGAGCAGTTCCATACACGCTTCACACAGCTTGAAAAGAGGCGCCAGGACGGCCTCCGTCCTGTATTTTTTCATGCAGGACATGAGTTCTTTCACAACGATCTCCTTTACGCGGGAAGGAAGAGGTAGACATAGTACGCGGCATATCCCAACAGGAACACGATGCCCGCAACCCTTCCCAGACGATGTTTGTCGAACATGGCGAGCCAGCAGAGCAGCAGTGCCGCCGCAAGCGCGACGAGTGCGTCGATGAGGTTATCCGTCAGACGGAACTCGAGCGGAGCGACGAGGGAGGAAATGCCCGCAATGAACAGAATGTTGAAAATATTGCTTCCGATGATGTTGCCGACGGCGATGTCCGTCTGCTTCTTTGCCGCCGCCACCGCCGAAGTGACCAGCTCGGGGAGAGACGTCCCCACCGCGACCACCGTGAGCCCGATGACGCGCTCGGACATGCCCGCCTTCCGCGCCACATACTTGGCGCCCTCGACGAGCAGCGTCCCGCCGCCGACGACCATGCCGAGGCCCACAATCGTCAGCACGATGAGGAACCAGATGCGCGTCTTTTTCTGCGCATACCATATCCCGAGACGGGACACGGGCGGCTTTTCCGCTTCGACGGGCTGCGGGTCCTTGCGCGCGCCGCGCAGCAGAATGAACATATAGACGACAAACACGCCGAGGAAGATGAGCCCGTCCCACCACGAGAGCGCACTCCCCCAGATGCCAAGTCCGATGAGCAGGACGCTCGCAAGGAGCAGAACGGGGATGTCCAGCACGAGCGAAGCGCGCCGCACGGGCAGTTTGCAGATGAGCGCCGAGACGCCCAGAATGAGCAGAATGTTCGCAATGTTGCTGCCCACGACATTGCCGATGGACAGATCGGTCGACCCCGTCGCGGCGGACGTCACCGACACCGCAAGTTCGGGCATGGACGTGCCGAACGCCACCACCGTAAGCCCGATGACGAGCGGCGAAATGCGGCACTTGCCTGCGATTCCCGCCGCGCCGTCCACAAAGAAGTCCGCCCCCTTGACCAGCAGGACAAGTCCGACGATGATGAGAAAAATCCAGAGATAGAGCACGCTTTCCGCCTTTGTGAAGATCTTTTGTCTTTCCTGCACGGTTTTCCCGTTGTTTCCGTCCGACCACTCTACCACGTTTTCCGCAAAAAGTCAAGCAGACGGCAGGACGCTCTGCGCGCCCGTCTGCATTCCATGCAGACGGGCGCGCCCTTGCACGATGAAGTTTTTTATTCCGTCATTCCTTTTTCCCGCGCTCTTTGACCTTTTCCTTGGCGAGGAGATAGATCTCCTCCGTCGCAAAGGAAATCTTGGTCAGCTGATCGCGCAGCCCCACCGGGTGCAGCCAGTAACTGTCGTCGTGGGTGGAAATGTCGATGCAGTCCCCGAAGATGTTCTTCTTGTACTTGTCCTTCCGATAGGGATAGTCGTATTCGATGTGGACGCTCTCCAGCTCCGTCCCCGCCCAGTACAAATCGCGCTTCTCGCCGTATGCCGTGCAGAGAATGCGCGTTCCCTCGCACGTCTGAATGAGCTTTCCCATGCCCTGATCGTAAAACCGCTTGGCATTGGGCAGCGTATGCACGGTGACGTCCGCCTCAAAACGGTACGTCCCCTCCCGCACCTCGCGGCGGACGCCCTCCCGCTCCCATGCCGTCCAGTCGGGAATGTACAAAAATTCCGTTTCGCCGCTCTCGGCGTGCAGGACGGACAGCGGATCCATCTGCCATGCCTTGCCGCAGGCACCGCACCAGAGCCGCGTCCCCTTCGAGTCCATCATGAACTCCTTCCCGCAGTGCGGACACCGATAGAGGATGTTGTGCAGTCCGTTCGCGCGGTTGGGATCGTTGTTCTCGATGTGCTCCGCGCGCTGATAGGCATAGTCGTCCCGCTGCATCGCCGCATGGACGCGGCGGTTGAGTTCGTCCGCGGGCAGCGTTTTGACCTCTTCGCGCGTGGCGACGCACTCCAGCTCACAGCGGATGGGCAGGTACTGCTCGTCCTTGTTCCACTGCGGCGCCGAAATGAACGTCCCGTACAGGCGCAAGACGACCGCGGGAACGTTCATCAGCTTGCACATCTTTCCCAGCGAATCGGGCAAAAAGCCCGTCGTGCCGTCCAGCGTGTAGCGCGCTTCGGGATAGACGCACACGATCGAACCGTACTTCTCCGAACAATAGCGCATGTTGCGGATGAGGTGCAGGTCCTTCACGAACTTGCGCTTGCAGATACAGCCGAGGCGGCGCATGAAGAAATCCCCCACGTCGCGCACGGCGTCAATCGCCACGACGTTGTTCGCATCATAGGGCGCGACTGCCGTGTACATGGCGGGGAAATCCAGCATGCTCGCGTGCGTGACAAACAGCAGATAGGGCGGCGTGATGCCGTCCATGTTCTTCTTGACGACGGTGATCCTGCGCCCTTTAAGACGCGGACGGATGGCAAAATTGCGCGCCAGCCACATCCAGAAAGCGCTCGGCTTCCTGGGCCGTCTGGTAAAATCGTAATGTCTGATCTTCGCCATAACTCTCCTCCCGTGGCGAATGCGGCATTCGGGCCGCCTTTGCAGGCATATTATATCATTTTCCCGCCGCGCTGTCAATATCGTCAAAGGATTTTACAACAGTCCCTCGACGAGCAGTTTTATCCCGATGAGGGTGAGCACGACGCCGCCAAAAAGCCCCGCCGTGTCGGCAAACTTATCCCCCGCCTTGCGGCCGACCTGAACCCCCGCAAACGAGAGCGCGAACGTCACGACGCCGATGATCACGGCACACACGGCGACATGAAAGGGAAGCCCGCCCTCCATCTCGGTGGCGAGCAGGGTCACGCCGACGGCGAGCGCATCGAGACTGGTCGCCACCCCCTGTGCGAGGAGCTTTCCCAAAAAGGCGGCCTGCGTCGGACGCACGCGCGGCAGGAGCATGGGCCGCAGCAGCGCCGCCGCCCGCTTTTCCCGCATCTCCCCGACACAGTCGAAGATCATCTTCCCGCCGATGAACAGGAGCAGGACAAAGGACAAATAGGGCGCGATGCGCTCGACAACGGCGGAAAAGGCGTACCCGCAGGAATACCCCACAAGGGGCATCCCGAACTGAAACAGGGCGAACGTCCCCGCGATCAGCAGCACTTTGCGCAGCCGCATATGCGGCTCCGCCATGCCGCTCGCCATGCCCACGGCCACGGCGTCCATCGCGAGCGCCGCCCCGATGAGCAGAATTTCCAGAATGGTCACGACAACCTCCGTTGCGCTCCGCCTCTTTTGGCGAAGCAATCCCCTCTCCCGACGCAGGGGAAAAACGCCCTTCTCCGTCGGGCCGCCCCGTATGATCCCGGGCAGCTTGTTCCGTGCGACCGCTTTTATAAAGATCGCCGCCCCGTGCGCAAATTCCCGAAATGCGTGCAGATCGCCGAAAAGCGCGCAAGCCCTTGAAATGCGTGCAGATCGCCGGAATATGCGCAAATGGACAAAACGGGCGGGAACAAAAAAGACTTATGCGCCCGGCACCCGATACGGCACCGCAGCGCATAAGTCTCGTCATTTCAGAAAGTACCCGCGGCAAAATGCCGCAATCTGTGGATACGTTCGCTCCCGAAGAGCCGACTACTCCCCTATGTCTTTATAAAAACAGTATGATTGTACCCGATTTTGAAGTGCCTGTCAACCGCTTTCGGGGGGCGTCGGCAAAATCCGCACGATGCTGCGGGCGCGCCCCACCGCGACGGGCGCCGTCTGCGGCGTACAGGTCTCGCAGCGCAGGACGACCCCCTCCGCTCTTCCCGCCCTTCCGAACGGCACGAGGACGCGCGTCCCCGCCGCCAGCGTGCGCGGCGCCAGAAACCACTGCGGCGTTCCCGCCACATCCACTTTGGCAAACGTACAGACTTCGTTGTCGGCGAGTACCCCGCCCGAGAGAGAATGGATCATGTGTCCTCCTTTTTTCCGCCCCCGCGCGGCGTCCGAACCCGATGCACACGGGAGCGCCGCCGTCATGCGGTAAATCTGCCGCAACCGACACGCGCGGAACCCGCCGTCCTGCGGCAAAGCTCCCGCAGGCGAGGCGGGAGCGCCGATGTCAGAAGAGCGGCGCAAACAGTTTTGCGATCTCGCACACCCACCGCCAGACGACGTTCTTTTTGGCGTCGGCGGGCGTCTGCAGGCGGGAGACGGCAAAGGTCTTGTCGAAGTCCTCTTTCATGGCGATCAGGGCCTTTGTGCGGTACATGAGCACCGCGTCCTCGTAGTGATGGATGAAGGAGCGGTAGTCGAGGTTGACCGTCCCGACGACGCCCACCTTTCCGTCGGCGAGGAAGCCCTTGGCGTGGACGAAGCCGGGGGTGTATTCAAAGATCTTGACGCCGCCGCGCATGAGCGCGAGATAGTTGGAACGCGTGAGCGAAAACGCGATCTTCTTGTCGGGGATGTGCGGCACGATGATGCGCACGTCCACGCCCCGCTCCGCCGCCAGGACGAGCGCCTCGCGCATCCTGTAATCGATGATGAGGTAGGGCGTCATGATATAGAGGTAGTCGCGCGCCATGTTGATGATGTTGATGTACACGTCCTCGCATACGCTGCGCGGATAGACGGGGCGCGGCCCGCCGCCGTACGGCTGGACGAACCCCTCTCCTTCAAAGCGCTCGTACGAAGCGGGGATGTAGGGGCCGAAGTCCTCCGCGTCCCCCTTCTGCGCGAGGTTGTAGAGCTTGAGAAACATGAGGAGCAGGCCCTTGACGCCCTCTCCTTCGAGGCGGACGGCGGTGTCCTTCCAATGGCCGAAGGGCGCGTCGATGTTGATGTATTCGTCGGCGAGATTGATCCCGCCCGTATAGCCCACCTTGCCGTCGATGACGGCGATCTTGCGGTGATCGCGGTTGTTGTGGACGTTGGTCACGACGGGCACGAAGGGATTGAATTTGACGCAGTGAATGCCCATCTTCTGGATCTTGCGGTGGTAGGCGAGATGCACGCGGCCCATACAGCCGATGTCGTCGTACATGAAACGCACCTCGACGCCCGCCTTCACCTTGCGCTCCAGAACATCGAGGACGGCGTTCCAGAACTCTCCGCGCTTGATGATGAAGTACTCCATGAAGATGTACTTTTCCGCCTTCTCCAAATCTTCGAGCAGGCGGGCGCAGAAATCCTCGCCGACGGGGAAGTACTCCGTCTTTGTCCCGTCGTAGATGCGCGCGGAGGGGTTGACGGAGAGCAGCGCCTCCCCCACGTCCGAGAACCGATGCACTTCCTCGGAAAACTCCGCGGGCGTGGGTGACATCTGCTCAAAGACCGCCGCCCGTCCGCTCAGCACGAGTGCCTTCTTCTGCATCCGACGGTTGGGCCGATGCGAGGAAAAAACGGCATAGATGGCGACACCGAATATGTTGAAAAAGACGATGCACAGAATCCACGGCACCTTGGTCTCGGGGACCATGTCGCGGTTGGCGGCGTGCAGGGCGGTGAAAAAGACGATGATCCAGCTCAGGGCGGTGAGCCCGAAGGTGATCCACGGCCCCGCCGCGGGGAACATGTCCGTCAGCCACGCCGAGAGCGCCCAAATGAGCCCGACGATGAGCAGGACGTCGAAACTGAAGACGAGGATGATGGTCAGCGCAACGAACGCAAACCGACTGAATATTTTTTTGAGCATGCGCTTCCCTCCTCCCGAAAAAAATCCTTCCCGCCGTCCGCGCTCCGCAATTCCGCCACAGACTCCGATCGCGGAAAATCCGAAAAGCAGTCCTTTCTTTATATACCCGTTTTCCCGCCCGTTTAAGCGTCGCGCACATAGCGCGTACACCCGCAGGCGAGACGTTCCCGCGAAAAACTGCCCGTCAGCACGAGGTCGGCGCGCGGACAATGCAGCTCCGCGAGTCCCGCCATACCGGAAAACGCCGTGCGGGAGATGTTCTCCGCCGCCACCGTACAGCAGTCGACGTATTCCACGTCGGGACACCCGTAAAAGGCAAATGCGGCGAGCGTTCCGCCCGCGATCGTCACGCGCCGCAGTGAGGACGGCACATAGACGTCCTCGCCGTCCGAAAAGAGATGGGAAAACCGGCCCGTAAACGCCGTTCCCTCCGCCCGCAAGGCACTCCCGACAAAGGGAACGCGCACCTCCTCCAACCCGCCACAGGCGAGCAATGCGCCCTCGTCGGCATAGTCGGCATCGGGCAGCGCGAGCGTGCGCACGGTCGGCAGGGCGCATACGATGCGCACACCGCCCGCCGTCGCAAGCAGGACGGCGCCGTCCTGCACCGAATAGGGCGCGGGGATCTCCAGCGCACCAATGCGCGTGCCGATGAAGTCCGCCGCCGAGACGGGATACGCCTCCCGCAAGACGAGCCGCTCCACACCGAGCGCGGCGAGGTCGCGCGCCGCGGGAAAGCCCGAAAATACCGTGAGCGTCTGCGCCGAAACAAGTTCGGACCGCGCCGTACGCGCGATCGCATCCCCTGTCCAGGAAAACCATTCGTCCGCATACCAGAGCCGTGCGGAATAAGTGCGCCACACGGCGGCACGCTCGATGCGCGTAAGTCCCGCCCCGTCCGCGGAGAGCAGCGCGGGAAGATCTCCCGTCTCCAGCACCGCAAGCAGGACGCGATACGCTTCGCCCGCCCGAATGACGCCGCGCTTTCCGTCGCGCTCCAATACGACCCCGTCGGGCTGCACCCCCGCAAGCGCCGCATAGGCCGCGGCATAGCTCTCCTTCGTCGTGCCGTCCTCCCAAAGACAGAGGTACGTCTCCTCCTCACCCGCCCGTGCGGGAAGGGGCAGGAGCAGTGCCGCCGCCCAGAGCGCAAACAGCACCGCCGCAAGCATGACGGCGGCGGCGCGCTTCATTCCCAGTGCAGGCGGTGCAGCTGTCCCGCCCGCTCGAGCGTGCCGAAGTCGTTCTGCCGCAGTCCCTCGTAGACCGCGATCGCCACGCTGTTGGACAGATTCAGCGACCGCGCCTCGGCACGCATGGGAATGCGCACGCACGCATCCGCGTGTTCCAGGAGAAACTCCTCTTCCAGCCCGCGCGTCTCCTTTCCGAAGACGAGAAAATCGCCCGGCCGAAAATCGGCCTGCGCATACGTCTTGCGCGCCTTGGTCGTGAACAGGTGCATCCGCGCCGCGGGATAGCTCGCAAGAAAGGCGGCAAGGTCGTCATGAATGCGCACGTCCACCAGATTCCAGTAGTCCAGCCCCGCCCGCTTCAGGTACTTGTCCGAGACCTCAAACCCGAGCGGCCGGATCAGATGCAGAACACACCCCGTCGCGGCACACGTGCGCGCGATGTTCCCCGCATTCTGCGGGATCTCCGGCTCGACAAGCACAACATGAAACATACAAAAACTCCGTTTTTCTTTTATTTTACGACAATTTGCGCATTTTGGCAAGACAGTTTTGCTCATTTTGAAAAGATTTATGTAAATTACGACCGTTTGCAAAAAAATACTTGACATTTTCAGGGACGCATTCTATAATATATTTTGTCCATGGGGGACATGAAGTCAGCCTATCCGAATCCATATTTTTTCTCATTAAAAAGCCGGGCGAAAACGCTCGGCTTTTTAATATGCCTCCCGACACCCGCCCTTTTGTCCCCCTTTTGGCCGCCTTGCCCGCCGCCTTTCTGCCGTCTTTTGCCGCCTTGTCCGCCGCGCCGCCGACCTTTCCATATATCGAATGTTGTGTCCCCTGTCTTTCGGCGCGCAGGCGCCGCTTTTTTTGCAAACAAACGGAAGGGGCGCGCCGCGGCAAGTTTG
>CAJFMF010000037.1 GCA_904391375.1 Candidatus Gallimonas faecavium
ACGACTACGAGGGCTTTTACCGCCACGAGATCAATCTGCGCGCGGCGACCATGTTCCCGCCCTTCGCGCTCATCGTGCGCGTCATGGTGTCCTCCGCGGACGATCGTGCCGCCCTGGACGCCCTGCGCACGGTCTACGAGCGCCTGCAGGCAGTCTACCTCTCCGCACAGGAGGAGTTCCTGTTCTTCAACCGCATGCACGCACCCATCAAGCGTATCCAGGGCAAATACCGCTATCAGGTGCTCATGCGGCTCACGTCCCGAAACCTGTTGGAGCGCATCTACGACGCCGCCGCCCTGAAAAGCCGCGACGCGCTCGTCTGGGTGGAGGAAAATCCCTCCAACCTGAGCTGACGCTTCCCGAGCGGACAAGCAGTGAAAGGGTGGGTCTGCCGCCGATTCCATTCCGACGGCGGAACGGGCGGGAGAGCATGCAAGCGGCATGACAATGCCAACGCGGCAAGAGAAGCGGTTTATCGAATGATTATGTGCGGCGGGGCGAAACGCTCGCGCGGCATGACAGAATTTACAAAGCATTTCCGAAGTGCCGCGGCGCGAAGAAGGCGTATGTTTTATCGGCCGCGGAGGATTTCAAAGGCAGAATTTTCGATCACAGGTGAAATATGATTCGTGAAATTGTTCAGGTGGGCGATCCCGTCCTGCGGGAGAAATGCAAGCCCGTCACGCGCTTTGACGAGGAGCTGTGGAAGCTGCTCGACGACATGAAGGATACCCTCAAAGATGCCGAGGGCGCAGGTATTGCCGCGCCGCAGGTGGGGGTACCGATCCGTGCCGTCCAGGTGGATGTGGAGGAGGGGTTCTTTGAACTGATCAATCCCGTTCTTGTCTCGCAGAAGGGGGAGCAGACGGGGCCGGAGGGCTGTCTTTCCGTGCGCGGGAAGGCGGGAACGGTCACGCGTCCCGAAAAGGTCAAAGTGGTCTTCTCCGATCGCAACGGCAACCGTTTCTCGATGACGGCACGCGGATTTTGCGCCCGTGCGGTCTGTCATGAACTCGATCACCTTGACGGGGTGCTCTATACCGACAAGGCGACCAACGTGCATGACGTCGAGGACTGATCGCCTTTCCCGTTTTCGGGGCCGCTGACGGATGCGGCGCCTGTCGCAAGAAATGCCGCGGCCAAAGGAGACGGTGGAAAAGTGCCTGCCGAAGCCTGCGGCGTCTGCTGAGGATGGACGTGTCTGCGGCAGGGTGCGGGGGAGCGGAGCAATCAAAGTCGGAGAATTTTATGAAGATCATTTTTGCGGGAACGCCCGCGTTTGCCGTGCCGAGTCTCATGGCGGCGGCGGAAAAATTTCCCATTGCCGCCGTGCTCACGCAGCCGGACAGGCCGCAGGGCAGAAAACACCTGCTCACGCCTTCGCCCGTAAAGCAGGCGGCGCTTGCGCGCGGGATTCCCGTGCTGCAGCCGGTGCGGTTAAGGGAGGATCTCTCGGCGCTGCGCGCCGTGGGGGCGGATCTCATGGTCACCTGCGCATACGGACAGATTCTGACGCAGGAGACGCTCGATCTCTTTCCGATGGGCGTGTGGAACGTCCATGCGAGCCTGCTGCCCAAATTCCGCGGGGCGGCACCTATTTCGGCAGCCATTCTTGCGGGGGAGCGGGAGACGGGCGTGACCATCATGCGCACCGACGCGGGGCTTGACACGGGCGATATGTTTCTCAAAGCGGCTTTGCCGATCGAGGAAACGGACACCTGCGGCACGCTCACCGAAAAGCTCTCTCTGCTCGGGGCGAACCTGCTGGGCGAGGCGCTGGAGCGCATCGCGCGCGGGGACATCGTCCTGACGGCGCAGGGAGAGGGAACGCTCTGCCGCAAGACGGTGCGTACGCAGATCGACTTTTCGCGTTCTGCCGCCGAAGTGAGTGCGCTGATCCGCGCGCTTTCGCCCGCGCCGCTCGCCTATGCGAAGGCGGGAGAGCTGATGCTCAACTGTTATCAGGCGCGCGTTCTTCCCGACGCGGAGGAAGCGCCTGCGGGAACGGTTCTGGCGGCGTCTGCGGGACAAGGGCTTGTCGTGCGCTGTGCGGACGGCGCCGTGCGGCTTACGGAAGTACAGCCTGCGGGCGGCAAACGCATGGCGGACACCGCCTTCTGCAACGGCGGAAAACTTCGCAGGGGGGACACGTTTGACCAACCCGTTCTATGATCCCTATCAGGTTCTGACCAAGGTATATGCGGAGGGGGCGCATCTGAAGATCGCGCTCGCCGAGGCGCCCGTCGAAGAGGCGCACCGCGCCCGCACCGTCAAGATTTGTTACGGCGTGCTGGAGCATGACGCCTATCTCACGCTCTGCATCCGTTCGGTCGCGGAAAAAAATCCCAAACAGAGCGTGCGCATTCTCTTGAAGATTGCGCTCTACGCGCTGATCTTTCTCGAAAAACCCCGCTATACGGTCACCGATCTGGCGGTATCCCTGCTCAAAAAGATGGGAAAGGGGGGCATGGCGGGGTTTGTCAATGCGGCGCTGCGGCGGTTCGATCCTGCAAAGGTCGTACTGCCCGCAGGGGACGAGGGCCTTGCCGTCACGACGCCCTATCCGCTCTTTGTCATCCGCCGCCTGCGCGCGGAATACGGCGATCGGACGGAGGCTATCGTGCGCGCCGGAAGCGGCGGCGTGAGCGTGCGGTTCGTGCGCGGCGAAGAGGCGTATCTCTCTCGTCCGCACACTGCGACGCCGTTTGCCCATCTCTTCCTGTTCGAACACTTTACGCGCGATGCCGCGTTTTTTGCGGGAGACTATACCTTCCAGTCGGTGGGGAGCGTCGCCATCTGCGATGTCGTGGAGGGCTGTGATTGCTTCCTCGACGCCTGTGCCGCCCCGGGCGGGAAATCCGTACTGCTCTCGGAGAAGTGCGGCCATGTGACGGCGTGCGAGCTGCACGCGCACCGCGTCTCGCTCATTGAGGCGTACTGCGCCCGCATGGGGCGGAAAAACGTGACGGCGATGCAGGCGGACAGCTCCGTCTTTCGCCCGGAACTGGAAGAGGCCTTTGACGGGGTTTTGTGCGATGTTCCCTGTTCGGGGTTCGGCACGGTCGCCGAAAATCCCGACCTTCCTCTGAACAAGACAGAGGCTTCTTTATCCGAGTTGCACACGGTGCAGGCCGCGATCCTTCGCAACTGCGCGCGTTATGTGCGGCGGGGCGGGCTTCTGTATTATTCCACCTGTTCCGTCCTCGGCGAGGAGAACGACGCGATCGTCTTGGAGTTTCTCTCCGGGCACAGGGAGTTTGAACTCTGTGCGGCGGAGAGTCCGCTCGACCACGTCAGGACGAAATGCGGCATTCAGTTTCTGCCCGATACGGCGTACGGGGCAGGCTTTTACATCGCAAAAATGAGGCGGCTATGAAGCAGGTTTTACAGGACAAGACCCAGGCGGAACTCGCCGAAGTTGTCGCACGGGCGGGGGAAAAATCCTTCCGCGCGCGGCAGCTCGGCGAAGGCCTGATTCACGGAAAACGCATTTCGGAGATCCCCGTTTCCGCAGACCTGCGCGCCCGCCTTCTCGAAGAATACGAGGACGAACCCGTCCGCATCGAACGGGTGTTCACCGCCAAGGACGGAACGCAGAAGTTTCTCTTCGCGCTCGCCGACGGGAACCTCATCGAAGGCGTCCTCATGAAGTATAAGTACGGCAACACCCAGTGCGTCTCCACGCAGGTGGGGTGCCGCATGGGATGCAAGTTCTGCGCTTCCACCCTGGGCGGCCTCGTGCGCAACCTTACGGCAGGGGAGATCCTCGGACAGATCCTCGTCGTCAACCGCCTGCTGGGCGGCGGCCTCAAAGACAAGCGCGCCGTCACCAATGTCGTGCTCATGGGCAGCGGCGAACCCTTCGATAACTACGACAACGTCGTGCGCTTTCTGCGCAACGTGACGGACGGCGACGGAATCGGCATCAGCGCGCGCAATATCAGTCTTTCGACGTGCGGCCTGGCAGACAGGATGCGCACCTTTGCCGAAGAGGGAATCCCGCTCAATCTGACCGTCTCCCTGCATGCGGTGACGGATGCCGAGCGCGCCCGTACCATGCCCGTCGCGAACGCATTTTCCATCGCCGAAATCCTCGACGCCTGCGCCTTTTATTTTCAGAAGACAGGGCGTCGGTATATCTTTGAATACAGCCTCATCGCAGGAGAAAACGCCGATCTCGTCCATGCGGACGCGTTGGCACAGCTCTTGCGCGGGCGTCCGTGCCATGTCAATCTCATTCGCCTGAATGCGGTGAAAGAGCGCTCGCTCCGCGCCGCCGACGAGGCGAACGCACAGGCTTTTCTGAAGCGCCTTCTCTCGCACGGGATCTCTGCAACCCTGCGCCGTAGTATGGGTTCCGACATCGGCGGCGCCTGCGGACAGCTGCGGGCGAGTTATCTGGAGAACGGTAAAGGGAACGAGGCGGAGCCGATGTCGTAGGGCTCCCGAAAGGATTTGCGCAGCAAAGAATTTTGGAAAGAGGAGCCGCAAGCGGACGAAGAATCCGCGAGCAAAGCGAGCGGCGCGCGTGTTGCGCTGTGCGGCGACGAGGCGGAGCCTGCGGACAGTTGCGTGCGAGTTATCTGGAGAACGGTAAAGGGAACGAGGCGGAGCCGATGTCGTAGGGCATTTGTAAAATTTAGAAGGACTTTTGCGGAAGAAGCACGATCGGAAAATCGCGGAACGATTGCAAAATCACAGACCGATCCGACAACTTCGGAAAAGGGGAGAGAAATGTTGCAGATTAAAGTTGCGCCGTCCATATTGGCGGGGGATTTTGCCCGCATGGGCGAGACGGTAAAGAAGTTAGAGGAGTGCGGAGCAGACTATGTCCATTGTGACATCATGGACGGCAATTTTGTGCCGACGATCACATTCGGAAGTCAGATGATCGAGCAGATCCGTCCGTACACGAAACTGCCGCTCGACTGTCATCTCATGGTGCTGCGTCCGGACACGCGTCTGGAGGCGCTTGCGCGGGCGGGGGCGGACATGATCACAATTCATGTCGAGGAGTGCCGCGAGCTGACCATACAGACGCTGCGCATCATCAAGAATTACGGCATGAAGGCAAGTGCGGTCGTCAACCCCAACACGCCCGTGGAGGATCTTTACGACTGCGCAGAAGACGCGGACATGCTGTTGCTCATGAGTGTCCACCCCGGTTGGGGCGGGCAGAAGTTCATGCCGGGGACGTTGGAAAAGATCGAGAAACTGCGTGATTTTCTCATCCGTAACGGTCGGCCCGATCTCGACATCGAGGTGGACGGCGGGATCACCGAGGACAACGTCAACGACGTCATTGCGGCGGGGGCGAATGTCATTGTCGCGGGAAGCGCGGTATTTCGTTCCGACGACATGAAGGGGACGATCCGGAGGCTGCGCGGCGCATGAAGGCGATCGTGCTTCTGAACGGCGAACCCTATCGCGGCGTAATCGACGGAGAGGGCGCCACGGTCTATTGCTGTGACGGGGCCTATGACTGGGCCAAGGGACGCGTGCATATCGACGTCAATCTCGGCGACTATGACTCGCTCTCCTATCTTCCCGATCCGCCGCCTGCGGAAATCTATCCCTCCGAGAAGGACTATACGGACGGAGAACTTGCGCTCATGCGGGCAATCGGGGCGGGGGCGGACGAAATTCTCTTCTACGGCGGAGGCGGCGGGCGCGAGGACCACTTTCTCGGAAATCTCCACCTTCTGTATGCCGCCTGCAAGCGGGGAATCCGTGCGACCATGATCACCAATCACGCGCATATCTTCGCCGCGGACGGCGACGTGCGGCTGTGCGGGCGGAAGGGAAGGACGATGTCCGTTGTCCCTTTCGGCGGGGAAGTGCATATACTGGAGAGCGACGGCTTTTACTATCCCCTGCCCGAAAAATTTGTCTACGGTTCGACGCGCGGCATTTCCAACGTGATCACGTCCGATGCGGCGCATTTTTCGGTCAGAGGGACGGTGCTGGTGTTCGTCGATGAGGAGGTGTGAAATGATGATCGTCTGCGTCAAACTCCCCGGTGTGCTGTCCTTTTTCGTGCGTCTGTTTAAGCGCAGATGAAGTACTGCGACCTGCACTGCGACGCGCTCACGGCGACGGGCGCGCCGCAGGTTACAAAAGAACGTCTCGTGGCGGGCGACTGCCTTTTGCAGTGCTTTGCGGCATTTGCGGAAGAGGGCGGATTCGCCCGTTTTTTGACGCTCGCGGATGCGTTTGAGGAACTGTGCCGCACGCAGGGGTTTCGCCGCGTCCTGCGCGCCGCCGATCTGGAGGAAAACGCCGTCAACGTCCTTCTGACGAGCGAGGGCGGCACGTTTTCCACGATCGAGGAACTGCGCGGCCTGTACGCGCGCGGGGTGCGCATGGCGGGGTTTGTCTGGAACAGGTCGACGGCGGCGGGCTTTCCCAATTTCCCCGACTATGCGGGCGTATGTGCGGGGCGGATTCCGCCCTCCGTACGCGAGGAGACCCGCGGGCTGACCGCATTCGGACACGAGGCAGCGGAAGAGATGGCGCGGCTCGGCATGATCGCCGACGTCTCCCATGCGAGCGATGCGCTCTTCTGGGAGATCGCGTCAGAAAAACATCCGTTCGTCGCGAGCCACTCGGGTGCGGCAATCGTGCAGAATTGGGCAAGAAACCTGACCTGCAGGCAGATTTCAGCGCTTTCCGACTGCGGCGGAGTGGTGGGGTTGGACTTTTGCGCGCAGTTCTTGTCGGACGACGAAAGCGCTGAGGGGCAGCGTGCGGCCCTGCTTGCCCATGCGCGCGCCATACTCGACGCGGGCGGGGAGGACGTGCTCGCCGTCGGCTCCGATTTTGACGGGATTTTGCCCAACGCGTTTGTGCCGGACCCCTCCGCCATGCCCGTTTTTTTGCAGCTGCTTTCCGACGAATTCGGGCCTCGGATCGCCGAAAAAGCCGCGCGGGACAACTTTTTGCGCGTTTTCCGCGACGTCTGCGGCTGACGCGCCGAGCCTGTGGCAGCCTTTCGCTCCTGCGATGTCTGCGGCGGACGCTGTGCTTAATGGACAGCGTCGTGCCGTCTTGTACCGCCGCATGCCCGATGCTTTCGTGCCGCGTTGCGTCTGACAGCGTCGCATTGCCCTCAAACGAGAGGGCAGGATTCACGCTCAGAAAGGGGCAGAAATACGGCGTTCCCCAAAGGGGGCGGAACAGGCAAAAAGCCGACGGGGACTGCGATCATCGCAGTCCCCGTCGGCAAAAAAGCACGAAAAAAACCCGGGCGATGCCCGGGTATTTTTTACGATGACTTATGCGCGGTCGACCTTGTCGCTCTTCAAGCAGCGCGCACAGACATAACCCGTTTCGACCTTGCCGTCCTTGACATAGGACACCTTCTGCACGTTTGCCTTGAAAGCGCGCTTGGTCTTACGGTTGGAGTGGCTGACGTTGTTTCCGGATGTCTGGCCTTTTCCGCAAATGCTGCAAACTCTCGACATAATAAACCTCCCGAGGGGCGTAAATTTCGTAGATACCCAATTCGCGCCTTCTTACGCGAACGCATCCATAATAGCATTTATTTCCGAAAAAAGCAATGAAAAACGCGTCGAATTGGGTAAAATTTTTTTATAAAGTTTTAATTTTTTTCCGATAATGCTTGCAAAATATGCTACAATGGGGTAGAATAGGAAATAGAACAAACGGGAGAGCGTCATTATGTCTGTCAGCACGAGCAATGCGTACGGAAAAATTTCAATCTCCGACCTTGCGATCGCAAAGGTCGCGGCGCAGGCTGCTTTGGAGAGTTACGGCATCGTGGATACCGTCTCGCGCCGCTTCACGGACACGTTCGCCGAGTTGTTCAAGAAGGACGCAGGAGGCAAGGGCGTGAAAATCGTCACGTCCGGAAACCGCATTTTCATCGATATCTCCGTGCTCATCAAGTACGGCGTTTCCATCGAGGCGGTGGCAGAATCGCTGAAAGAGGCCATCAAATACAAGGTGGAATATTTCACGGGCATGATCGTCGATACGGTCAATGTCAACGTTGTCGGTCTGCAGCTGTAACAGGGGTTTCATTCACTCTCGTCTCTGTGTCGGTTCATAATCAATCGGGAGAGTTTTTTTCATGCAAAAAACGATCAACTGCGCCATGTTCCGCAAGATGGTTCTTGTGGGCGCGAAGATGTTGGAAAATAATCGGGCGAAAGTCGATTCGCTGAACGTATTCCCCGTCCCGGACGGCGATACGGGTACGAATATGTCGCTCACGATGCAATCGGCGGTCAAAGAGCTTTCCTCCGTTGCGTCCAACAGCTTCCCGGAGGTGTGTGATCACGTTTCCAAAGGCGCGCTTCGCGGCGCGCGCGGCAACTCGGGCGTCATTTTGTCGCAGATTTTTCGCGGCATCTGCTCCGTTCTGCACGACAGCAAGCCGGAAGTGGACACCAAGACGTTCGCAAAGGCCATGGAGGCCGGCACGAAAGTCGCCTATAACGCCGTTTCCATTCCCAAAGAGGGTACCATTCTCACCGTCGTCCGCATGATGAGTGAGTATGCCGTCAAAATGGCGGGGAAGTATAAGGATTTCGAGACTTTCCTCCCTGCCGTCATCGAGGAGGGCGACAAGGCCCTCGCCCAAACCCCCGAACTGCTTCCCGTTCTCAAAAAGGCGGGCGTCGTCGACTCGGGCGGCGTGGGACTCATGACGATCATGCGCGGATTTCTGTCTGCGCTCATGGGCGATGAGGTCGTCTCGGACGTCCAGACAGAGGCGTCCAACGCCCCCGCATCGGATGCGGATTTCGGCGACAATTCAGAGATCCTCAACATGGATCTCGGAGAAATCCAGTTCGCCTACTGCACCGAATTTTTCATCATCAATCTGAAAAAGAGCACAACGCTTGCGGACATCGACAAGCTCCGCGAGAACCTCATGGGGATCGGCGACAGCGTCATCTGCATCGGCGACCTCGAGATGGTCAAAGTACACGTCCACACCAACAGCCCCGGCGTTGCGCTTACCTACGCGCTGGAACTGGGCGAACTCGATCGTCCAAAGATCGAGAACATGCTCGAGCAGAACCGCCAGCTCCGCGCAAAGCGCGAGGCGGAGAAGAAGGAGCAGGGAATGCTCGCGATCTGCGCGGGAGAGGGCATTTCGGAGATCTTCAAAGATCTCTTCGTCGACCGCGTCATCGAAGGCGGACAGACGATGAATCCCTCCGCTTCCGACATCGCCACGGCGGTGCAGAAGATCAACGCGGACAATGTGTTCGTGTTCCCCAACAACAAAAACATTGTGCTTGCGGCGGAACAGGCAAAGGCGCTTGTGGAAAACCGCACCATTCACGTGATTCCGACCAAAAATGTGCCGCAGGGGTTTGCCGCGGCGCTTGCATTCAGCCCCGAGGCGTCCGTCGAGGAGAACAAGGCGAATATGATCCACGCCATCGCACGCCGTCCGTACCACCAACGTCAACGGCTTCTCCATTCACGAGGGCGACATCATCGGCCTTGACGACAAGAAGATCCTCGCCAAAGGCGAGGGCGTCGACGAGACGGTCATGAAACTGCTCGACAAGTTAAAGGACGATTCCCACGAGGTCATCACGCTCTACTACGGCGAGGGCGTGGACGAGTCGGAGGCCTCCGCGCTTGCGGAAAAGGTGCAGGAAGCCTTCCCCGACTGCGACGTGGATTTCCACTACGGCGGACAGCCCGTCTACTACTACCTGCTGTCGCTGGAGTGAGCTTACAACCGAGAAAAAGAGCGCGCTGACGCTCTTTTTTCATAGCCGTTAATTGCCCTGCATTCCGCCATGTCGCCCTTTGTCCGTCACACGTTCGGCGATATGCCTTGTGCCTGTCGGCGGCCGCGGTCAGCGTAAGCGGGGGCGGCATTTTTCCGTCGGATCGTGGACGGGACAGGAAAAGGAACGGGATAGGAAAAGGGGCATCGGCAGGAAGGCGCAAGCCGAACAGGCCGAACAAGAGAGACAACACGAAGGGATGCGATATGGAGCTCATGCGGTTGAAGGGCGTTACGGAAAAGCGCGCCAAAGATCTGGAAAAACTCGGCATTGCGGACAGCGCACAGCTTGTCCGATATTTTCCGCGCGCCTATCTTGACATGACCGACCGCACGTCGGTGCGCAACGTCTACCACAACGACATGGCGCTGATCGCGGCGCAGCTCGTCTCGGTCGATCCCACCAATTTCTATTCCCGACACAAGACGGTGCGCGCCCGCCTCGTACAGGACGGCATTCCCTTCACGGCGGTATGGTTCAATATGCCCTATCTTGCCAAGAGCCTGAAACCGGGGGAATATCTCTTTTACGGGCGCGTGCAGAATCGCTACGGCCAGATCAGCATCATCAATCCGACCTTTGAACCGCTCGCCCGCAACGTTCGGCTCAAGGGGCTTGTTCCCGTCTATCCGCTGAAGGGCGGGATCTCGCAGCGCGTCGTGCGCGACGCCGTGCAAAGCGCGCTCGCCGTCGAGCGGATCGAGTCGGTCATTCCGTGGGAATTGCGCCAAAAGTATGACCTGCCGCCGCTTTCGGAGGCGTATCGCATCGTTCATGCGCCCAAGAACAAGACGGAGCTCGCCGCCGCGTCCGAGCGCATTGCCCTGGAGGAATACTTTGTCCTGCTCTCTGCGTTCAAGCTCATCAAGGGCGACGCGCAGGAGGCGCGCATCAACCGATACCGTGTCACCGAGCGGCAGGTCGCCGACTTTGAAAAGCGTTTTCCGTTTGTCTTTACGGCGGGACAGCAGGCGGCGGTGCGCGCCATCTATGACAACGTGACCGGCCCCGTGCGCATGAACCGTCTTTTGCAGGGCGATGTCGGGAGCGGAAAGACGGCGGTCGCGCTGACGGGCATGTATATGGCGCTCGCGAGCGGCTATCAGGCGGCGTATCTTTCGCCGACCGAAGTGCTTGCGGCACAGAATTTTGCGCTTTTGCAGAAGCTCTTTCCCGAGTACCGCGTCGGATATCTTGCGGGCGGCAGCACCGCGAAGGAAAAGCGGGAATTAAAAGCGGCGCTCGCCGCGGGTGAACTCGACATCGTGTGCGGAACGCACGCCGTCCTGCAGCAGGACGTGCATTTCGCGCGTCTTGCCTTTTGCGTGTGCGACGAACAGCACCGCTTCGGCGTCGCTCAGCGCAATGCGCTCAGCGAAAAGGGGGAAATGCCCGATATGCTCGTCATGTCGGCAACGCCCATTCCGCGCACGCTTTCACTCGTCTTTTACGGCGATCTGGACGTCACCACCATCGCGGATAAACCGCGCGACCGTCAGCCCGTCACAACTTCCGTCGTCCCTGCGCGCAAGTATGACGATATGCTCGCCTATGTCCGTCAGGAGACCAAAAAGGGACGGCAGGCCTATTTTGTGTGCGCAAAGATCGATGACGACGAGGGGGAAGTGACCTCTGTCACCGAACTGTGGGAGGAGCTGAAAAACAGACTTCCCGACGTGCGGTTCGGACTTCTGCACGGCAGGATGCGGGAGAAGGAAAAGACGGCGGTCATGACGGCGTTCAAAAATCACGAATACGATTGCCTCGTTTCGACGACGGTCATCGAGGTCGGCGTCGACGTCCCTGATGCGACGATCATGGTCATCATGAACGCCGAGCGCTTCGGACTTTCGCAGCTGCACCAGCTGCGCGGCAGAGTAGGCCGCGGCAGCGAAAAGAGCTGGTGCTTTCTGATGATCGGCTCGGACACCGATACCGCGCGCGAACGGCTCAACGTGTTCAAAAATACGTCGGACGGATTTGCGCTCGCCGAGAAAGACCTCGAACTGCGCGGCAGCGGAGACTTCCTCGGCACGCGCCAGAGCGGAAAGTTCCTCACGGACGTCAAAAATCTGCGCTATTCGGCGCAGGTCATCTTCACCGCCAAAAAACTCACCGACGAGGCGTTCGAGCGGCGCCTGCATTTCGACGCCATTCAAAAGGCCGCCATGGAAAAGTACGAGAGCCTCAAGGACGTCGTTCTGAACTGATGCGCCCTGCCTGATCGCGGACGGATGGGAGAAAATGCGTTCGGCCGCGCATTGCGGTATCGGAAAAATTATATTTTCCCATTGACATTTTTCCGCCGCTTGCATATAATACTTGCATAGAATCAATGCAGGAATAAGGAGGGAAGTATGAAGGGACTCTGGTCACAGCGCTGGAAAAAGGCGCTCATCTGGCTGAGCGGGTATGTGCATTTCATCGCATTTGCCGTCGCGGGCGGGTTCGTGGTCTTCAAGACGGCGGACAAAGACCTGCACAAGACTGCCAAGACGGTCTTTATCGCGACGCTCATCTTTACCGCGATCGAAGCGCTCCTTCTCATCTTGAGCGGGATTGCGTCGCTGGGGGCAAACATGGGGCGTGCGCTCAACTGGATCAGCTTTTTCGTGACGCTCGCCAAGATCGGCGTCTATGCCGCGGGGATTCTTTTCTCGCTCTTCTCGGGCGAGGATACGGAAACGGGGGCGGCAAAGGTTGCGACGAAAAAGATCGCTGCGGAGAACGCCCCTGCGCAGACGGACGGGAAATCTTCTTCCGAAGAGACATCTTCCTCCGACGAGGCGGAAAAATAACGCATCGCATCGGCGGTGCATCAAAGAAGCGGCCGCACCCGCCGTGCAAAAACGGCGCGGCGGGTGCGGAAAACGCAAAAAGCCGGCACGGTTTCCCGAAAAAATCGGCGGAATCCGTTGACAAAGCGCTGTTGCGGGTATAATATAGATGGACAAAGCAGTCATATGATACGGGCCTGTTTTGGATTTGATTGCAGGCGGATTTTGACGGACGCACGTCGGAGGCTCGGCTCCGTAAAAACGGAACTCAATTTAAATGCTGACAAGACTGAAAGAAGGTCGGCTGTCGCTCGTCGCGCTTCGGCGCGCCGTGTGGCGCTTGCGGCTTAACTGATTTAAGCCCCGTCCCTTCCCGATTGCCTACGGTCGGGAATGGGGCGTCAATTCAGTAGGGAACCTCCTTTCGGGGAAAACTTCCGCCCCGAAAGAGGATTTCAGGGAAGTATGCCCAAGGAGCAGGTTGTCTGTGGACTGCCCGCGGGCGAGATCTGATCACAGACTAAGCGTGTAGTGTCCGCAGAGGAACCCTGTAAGACCGCGGTTCGATTCCGCGCAGGTCCACCAGTGTCGTTAAAGTTTGAACACTGTAAAATGAAATACATTTTCGTGAACGGTGTCGCGGGCTTTATCGCATACCATTTAAGGAAAAAGCACAAGGTTAAAAGCCTTGTGCTTTTTCTATGTCCTACCCACCCAAAACCCACCCATACGGGCTAAAACGGCGGTGTTTCTTCGTCATCGTCCATCGGTATCAAATTCGGAAATCTTGTTTGTGTCGGCGGCGGTACGCGCTCGCCGTCCTTTTTTATATATTGCCATTCGCCCACGCCCGTGAACATTATTATATTATGTATCCCGCGTATCAGGACACGTTTTTTTGGCTCGGCGATTCGATGATCGCAAACGAGTGCTTCAACTGTGCGGATCCGAACGCAGGGCTGTCGCTGAACGAGGATCGTACGGCGATCAAGTGTTATATGGGGGATACCGGGCTTTTGGTAAGTCATGCGTTCGATGAAAACGAACTTGCGGAGGAAGAACTATACAAACAGATCCTGCATGACAGATTTTCCATCAATGAGGGGATGTTGTTTGAGAACGCGATAGCACAGTGTCTTGTGGCGAGCGGACACAAATTGTTTTTTTATACGCATTATGACGAAACAAAGCATCGAAACGATATGGATATAGACTTTATCTTGTCGAACAACAGCAAGATGAAACCAAAACTTTATTCCATTGAGGTAAAATCCGGGAAACGCTACACGACGGATTCGCTGGTTCTGTTTTTGAGGAAATATCATCAGCGTATCGGCAGGGCGTATATCGTCCATACAAAGAATCTTGCGGTAAACAGCGAGATTGTCTGCATTCCCGCTTATATGGCGATCTTTCTCTGATTATTGAGCCGTGGCAATACAAGTATAAAAAATGAGAAGCGGATCACTTGTTTTCCAGCGTACGCTTATAGGCGCGGTAGAAGCTGGAGACGCTCTTAAAACCGCAGCGGGAGGCAAGCTCCATCGTGGAGACGTTTTTATTCTCAGGAAGGGCTTGCAGCGAAACGACCTTCTGTACGCGGATGTCGTTGACGAAGTTCCTCAGATCGATGCGGATATATTTGCTGATGAGGTGGCTCACGGACATGCGGTTGTAGCCGAACTGCTCGGCAAGGGAAGTGAGCGTGATGTCCTCGTCGGCGTGGTCGTAAATATATTGAATGATATTGGTGATGATGAAGTCGGAGGACTTTCTGTCCTCCCGTGCGGGGACGACGCCATAGGCGGAGACGATGAAGTGGAGCAGCATGGAGGTGTGGGCATACGCCTCCAAAGCGTCGAAATCGGACTTTCTGCCGCCGATCGTGCTCAGATAGTCGAAGAGGGGGCGGTTGGCTTCCTTGTCGTTCAGAAGGACGGGCGGCGTCATGTTCGGGTAGGTCTTGTGGAAGGGCTGCATGAACGTTTCGCCGAAGAGAACAAATCCGATCTCCGCCTTTTCGTTGCAGAGATAGTTGTGTACTTGCAGACTGTCGATGAATACGCCCTCTCCCGCGGTGAGGGCGTATTCGTTTTTCCCGATGGTGACGGTCACGGCGCCCTCGTAGACGCAGTAGAGCTCCGCATTGCGGTGGAAATGCGCATAATAGCCGTCGGAGAGGTATTTTTCGGCGTGGAAGTAGTCGGCATGGTCGCGCTGCGATTCGAGTTGGAACTGCAGATATTTTTTATTATTCATGGCACCATTGTACCACGGCGGGCGAAGGAATACAAGGGGGAGACGAGAAGAAAATTCATTTTTTGCACTTTTTTTCTGCAAAATATGTATACTTGTGGGAGTTATCTGTTGATATGTGCGTTGAAAGGGGGAGGAGATTGTGATATAATGAAGATACTCGGAAATGTGATTTCCGATATAAATTTGAAAATTTTTTTAGGGGCGCGCCCCTTTTTGTTCCCGCGGGAGCGGGAACAGAAAAAAACTTTAACAGAAAGAACGAGACGGATGCACCTACCGCCGAAGGGAAGTCGGGTGCATCCGGTTCGGAATAGAAGGAGGAAAAAGAATGAAAAAGCTCAAGCAGATCGCAGTTGTGCTGGTCGCCGCCGTCATGTCGTTGGCGGGACTCACGGCGTGCGGCGGGAACAAAGAGGACGAGGCGCGCAAAGAACAGGCTCGCGTGAGGCTCACGTTCCTGACGCCGCTCAACCTCATCAACGAGGAGACGATGCAGCAGACGGTATACGATTTCAATGAAGCATACGAAGGAAAGATCCACGTTACGCTTGTGGACGATGCGGGCGGCACGGCGCTTACACAGCTCGGCACGCAGGACTCCGCGCCCGATATCGTCAATCTTGGCGAAAAACAGTTCAAGACGGCGGTCGATTCCGAATATCTTGCTCCGCTCGATGATTTCCTTGCGGGCTCCGAGGCGGTTTCGAAGGACGATCTGTGGGAGAATGCCGTCGAGCGTTTCCGCTATGACAGCGGCAGCGCGACGACGCCCGGCAAGGCGGGCGGAGACGCCACGCTCTATGCGCTTCCCGCCGAGAACAATCCCGTCGTCGTCTATTATAACGTCAATTGGTTCAAGGATGAGGGGATCAATATCATCTCCATCGCGGAGAATGAACTGCCCGACGGCTACCTGCCGCACGGATACTATGAGTATACCGACGCGAACAAACCCGCAGGGACGGATTGGGTCAAAACGGGCGACGTGTACCGCGTTTTCAACAATCAGATCCCGATGAACTGGGAAGAGGTCATGCAGCTCGGCACCATCTTCACCGATATCGTGGGTGACAACAATTCCTCCAACCGCTATGGTTTCATGTCGGAGTGGTGGTTCTCGTGGGGCTGGTCGGTCGGCGGCGACTGCATCCAGCTCGGCTTTACCGACGGCGTGAACAGCGCGGACGGCAGCGTCCTTCCCAACCGGTACGGATTCTCTCTCAACGATCAGGGAAAGAATATCCTCGTCACCAAAGACGGCGTCTCCGTCAACGGAACGTCGTACAACGCGGGCGACATTCTCTCTTATAAGGACAGAACGTATGTGGAAGATCATGCAGCGGACGAGGAGATCAAGGCGCTGCTCGACGACAACTCTCTCTATGATGAACTTCCCTCCATGCGCGAGGCGTTCGAGAATTTCCTCAATATCTCCATGACGACGGGTACGCGCGTCGCCCCCAAGCCGAGCGAGCTTTCCGGCACCGACTACAACTCCATGTTCGGAAACGGGCAGATCGCCATGCTCGCGCAGGAGACCTTCGCCTCCTATACGCTCGGCGATTATGCCGACGGATATTTTGAATGGGACGTCGCGCCCATGCCGCAGTATCGCGTTTACAACGACGACGGCACTTTGAAAGAAGTGAACGAAACGCCCGTCATGGGCAAAAAGGCGACGCACAGCACGCTTTCCTGCTATGCCATCTCCGCCTACTCCACGCACAAGGAGGAGGCATGGACGTTCATTGAGTACCTGTTGAGCGATGACGTACAGAATGAGATCGCCGATCTCGGCTCTCCCGCAGGTGTGCCCGTCGTCAAGAGTGTTGCAAACAGCGACCGCTATCTCAATTCAACGGCACAGTATACGGCAAAAAACAAAGCGGTGCTTCTGGAGGCCTCCGAATATGCATTATACGGCGACTGGGGCTATCTGGAAACGGATATGTGGATCAATCAGTGGCAGGGGCGCCTCAACGAGGCGGGCGGCGTCCGCGACGGCAAAACGACGCTCGACGCTTTCTTTGCGGAAGTAACGGGCAGGACGAACAACGCGCTCGCGTCGCTCTACGCAAGAAAGATCGGCGATTAAAGGGGGGAAGTTATGGAAAATTCTCCCGCTGTAACGCGTGACGATGTTATACGGGAAGGGGAGGAAAGCATCCGCTCTTCACCGCGGCCGTCACGCAAAAATCGCGGATTCCGCTGGAAGGAGGAGGTGTGCGGAACGGCGTTTGCCGCAATTCCGCTCCTTGGTTTCCTGCTTTTCTCGGCGGTTCCCGTATGTATTGCCGTCGTGACCATGTTCTGCGACATGAACGGCATGAACATCGCAACGATCAGCTGGAATTCTTTTGCGAACTTCGGGAAAGCGTTCACCGACCTTTCGTTCTGGAAGTCCTTTCTTGTGAGTCTGGAAATGACGCTCTCGCATATCGTGGGGCTTGTCATCTCCATCATTATCGCCGCGGTGCTTTCGCAGAAGATCAAGGGAGGAAAGCTGTTCACCATCTTCTTTTTTATCCCTTACGTCTGTTCTTCCGCTGCGATCTCTATTATGTGGGTGCAGATCTTCAAGCCCACGGGCGGTCTCGTCAATTCCGTATTGTCTTTGCTGGGCGTCGCAAATCCCCCCGATTGGTTCCGCGACAGCAGGTGGTTCCCGTGGATGCTCGTCATCACCATTGCGTGGAAGGCGCCCGGCTACGGCATCCTCATGGTGCAGGCGGCGCTCGCCAACGTCAATCCCGCCCTCTACGAGGCGGCGAAGTTGGACGGTGCAAGCCGCTTCAGACAGTTCATGTCCATCACCTTTCCCGCCATCAGCCCGACGCTCTACTTCTTGCTGTCGATGGGGCTTTTGAACGGCTTGCAGACCTTCGACATCGCGCAGATCTTCGCGCAGAAGACGTCCGGCTATGTGACGGGCGCCGCGGGACCGGGCGACGCAGGGCTTACCACCGTGTTCCATATCTACAACACGATGAACAACCCGGGCGCGGGCGGGATGCCCGTTGCATCCATTCTGAGCCTTATTCTCTTTCTGGTGATCTCGCTCGTGCTGGCGCTCAATAAAAGAGTTTCTAAATTGTGGGTGAGCTATGACTATTGAAGAAAGAAAAATAGCGCAGCCTGCAGATGCTGCGCCGCAGAAAGTGCACAACCGCGTCAAAGAGGACAAAGGCTCCGTTGCGTTCAAAATCGTTGCGTACGTTCTGCTGATTTTGGGGCTTCTTCTTGTCCTTATCCCTTTCTGGGTCATCATCTCGACGTCCTTTCAGGAGCGGAACGTCCTTGAATTTACCTGGTGGCCCGAACGCACGGCGGCAGACGCATACGAGCTGGTGCTTACGTCTGAACGCTCGAACATCTTGATGGGGTTTGTCAATACCATGTGGATCGTCGTGCCGTCCATGCTCGTGGGGCTGTTTGTCTCGGGACTTGCGTCTTTCGCCTATGCCAAGATGCGTTTCCGCGCCAAAAAGTGGATGTTTGCCGTTACGCTCGCCACTATGAGTATTCCCGGTACGGTGCTCATGATGCCCAGCTATCTGTGGTATAACATCCTCGGCTGGGCGCAGGGACCTCTTCCGCTCATCATTCCGGGGTGCTTCGGCGGTGCTGCCACCGTGTTCTTTTTCACGCAGTACTTTTCGGGCATTCCGCAGTCCCTCCTCGAAGCGGGGCAGATCGACGGCATGGGATTTTTCAAGTGTTACGTTACCATTATGATCCCGCTCGCCGTTCCCGCCTTTGTGGGGCAGGGCATCCTCGCTTTCGTGGGAGGATATAACGACTACATGGGCCCGCTCCTCTACCTCAACAGCACGGATATCAAGACGCTTGCCTTCATGCTGGCGGAGCTGCAAAGCTACTACGGCGCCATGAAAAATTCCGATGCCGTGAGCTGTGCGGGTGCGGTCATCGCGCTCATTCCCATCATCGCCATCTATTTTATGGGGCATAAGTTCTTTGTGGACGGCATCTCCGCGGGTGGCCTGAAAGATTAACGGACGATATGTAAGGAGGAAATTATGAAAAAGAAATTGTTCGGCGTCATTGCAGGGGTCGCGGCGCTCACGTTTGCCTTGAGCGGCTGCGCCTCGGGAAATGGTGCCATCGCCATGAAGTACGATGATATGATCCATGCGGACGGATCGTACGACCAGAGCCTGTTCTACCGGAACGACCTCAAAACGGAGTGCGCCGACCCCGGCGCGTTCTATGTGAGCGAGGAGGAGAGCCCGACGTACGGCGGCTGGTATTATATGTTTGCCACTTCCGATGCGACGGGCGGCGCGCGCTTTTTCGACTGCTGGCGCAGCCGCGACCTCACGAATTGGGAGAACATGACGCAGACGACGGGACAGCGCGCCTTCGCTCCCTCGGAAGATCACTACGGCTACGAGGATATGTGGGCGCCCGAGGTCATCTTCGACAAAGAGGATCAGACCTTCTATATGTTCTATTCCTGCAACGTTCCCTCGGCGGAGACGGGGAGCTATCTTGCCGCCCGCGAAGTGGAGACGCAGGGGAAATGGGTAGACGGATACAACGATATGTCCCTTTTGGGACTTGCCACGTCCTCCTGTCCGTGGGGGCCGTATGAACCCTACGACTACGATGAGGATGACAGCGAATCCCGTTCCAACGCCATCGGGCGCGTTTCGGGCGAGCCTTCTCCCGACGCCACGCCGCTGTTCGATAATGACAAGCTGATGGCGCAGTCCCGCATCATCTTTGAAAAGGAGGATGCGGCGCGCCGTGAGACGGGATACGAGTATTGGTACGAACAGTACCTTGCAAGCGGCGCAAGCGAGGCGGACGCCAAGGCGAACGCGGAGAAGCTCATTGCCTCCGAGCCCTATACCTATTCCGATCCCGACCACGGCTTTGCCTACTTCACCGAGATCGACCCGTCGCCCTATGTTGCGCCCGACGGCACCAAGTACCTGCTCTTTAACCGCAACCACAACGCGAGCTTCTCGGTGACCAACGTGTGGGGCATCAAGATGAACGAGTGGTGGGATCCCGACTATTCCACGCTCGCGCACCTCACCGAAACGGGCTACATGACGGTCACGGACGTCACGCCCGGCAATACCAACGATTATGAACAGTCCATCATCAACGAGGGGCCTTTCATGGTGGATTACGAGGTGGACGGCAAGACGTACTATTCCCTGATGTTCTCCGTCAACGGCTATGCCGAAAAGAATTACGGCGTGTGGCAGGCGATCGGCGAAAGCCCGCTCGGCACGTTCACCAAACTCCCCGAGGAGGAGGGCGGACTGTTCCTCACGGCGATGGACTTCAACTACATCTCCGGTACGGGGCACCACAGCATCGTACAGAACGGAGAGGATCTGTACGTCATCTACCATCAGCACATCAACCCCAACGGCAGCGGTCAGCGCGCCGTGGCGGCGGACAGGGTGAAGATCGTCAAGAACAATGAGGGCACGCCCGTTTTGTACGTCAACGGCCCGACAGTCACCCTTCAGCCCAAGATCGACGGCGAATACGCCAACATCGCCGCGGATGCGCAGGTGAGCGTCTCCGCGGGGGAGAACGCCGCCGCGCTCACGGACGGGCTGTTCTCGGTGTACAGCCGCTTCACCTATATCAAAGAGTATACAACTGCGGAGAGAACGACCATCACGCTGAAGTTTGCCGAGCCGCGCGAAGTGACGGGACTCATGATCTGCAACAGCCGCTATTTCGAGAATGCGTTCTTCAACATCGCGCGCGTCGAGTTCGACTTCACGGACGGCGACTTTACGGGAACGGGCTATATCGATAACCTTGCCTTCGATTGGGATACCTATTGTCCCGTCGGAACGCAGGCGATGCGCCCGGGCGGCAGCGCCGTTGCGGTATTCAATCCCATCAAGGTGAGCGAGATCCGCATCACCGTCGATCCCTCGACGTCGCGTATGTTCGAAGAGGGGCAGACGGCGGGCGAACTTGACAGGCTCGTCCTTGCGGACGACGAAGGTTACGTCATCGACGGCGTGGAGACGCTCGCCATCGGCGAGATCGTCGTGCTCGGCAAATGAGAGAAGGAGGGAAAAAGATGAAACGCAAAATTGCCATCATCAGCTGCGGCGTTCTGGCAGCGGCGGCGCTCGGCACGGCAGTCGCCTGCGCGTCGGATCCCGGCTATGAGTTCAAGGATTACACTTACGAGAATCCTTCGCAGGAGGTCAGCATTCCCGGCGTCACACTGGACGGAAAGTTCGAGGAATCGTTCTGGCAGGAAGTCACCTGGCATGAAACGAGCGACGTCTGGAACACCAACACCTGGGCGCCCGTCTCGGGCGTCAGGATGCGCATGAGCGCCTACCTCGGCGAAGAGGGAATCACGTTCGGCGTGCAGGTGTTTGACGACAGCTTTACCTATTACCGTGTGGGCAGAACGTTTTACGGAAATTCGGGCATCGAGGTATTCCTCTCCACCGAACCCGATCTTGCCAACGAGCACGGCGGCGGCTGGGAGATCATGGTGGACTGCGTCGGAAACCACCTTGCCAACCGCTGGGAAGTCAACCAGTTTTTGGGCAACAATTACGTCGCCTTCCCGCTCGAGGTGTATTCCGCCGCCTTTGTCGACGGGGAGGTGAACGGCGAGGCGACCTCCATGGGCGCCGAGGTGTATATCCCGTACGCTTCTCTCGGCATCGAAAAGCCGGACATGGTGTACGCCAATTATGCCTATAACCGCAACCGCGACTCCAACAACTCGCGCGACGATTTCTGCTGCGTGGGCATGTCGGAGATGGGCGCGAGCTGGAGCGACGCCTACAAGTGGTATCAGGTGGACGAAAGCGGCGTGAAGATCGCCAAACGCGAGGGCGTCGTCCTGGAGGGCGAGGGGGACATCGGCTTCTCCGTGTACAGCGGCGAAGTGTCCACGTCCGTTACGCCCGCCGAAGGGTACTATCTCACGGCGCTCTCCGTCAACGGCGTGCCCGCCAACGAGAACTATCTCACCATCCGGAACGACGGATCCGTCTCTTACACGATCACGGACGCAACGCAGGACGTGAAGGTGGAGGCGAAGTTTGCACAGTATCCCGCGGCGAAGATGGCGGGCACCGTCACGCTCACGGGCGTGGAAGGGGAGGCGAGCCTCTATGCGGAGAACGGCATGAGCCGCACGCTCGTCGCCACATTCGACGCCTCTGAGCCGTACAGTTATTCGCTGCCCGCGCTCGCAACGCGCCTCGTCGCGGAGGCGGACGGGTATTACGACGCTGCGGCTTCCGTCACGGAGGCGGGCGGCGACGTTTCGCTCTCCACCGAGCGCATTGCCTTCGGCAAGAACGAAAATATCCCCGAGGGCTATCGCGGCGATCTTTCGCAGTGGGATTTCGGCGCTTACAAGACGGACGGCGTCATCCGTTCGCTCACGACGGGCAACTATGTCCGCGCGTCCTACAACAACGCGTATAGCACGAACGTGTTCCTCTCTTCGAACATCGTTATGGCGCAGGGCGTCACCGACCGCCGCGTCGGCTATTCCTTCACGGACGCGGATGGCGACAGCTATTTTATCACCATTCTCTATCAGCAGTCGGACGGAAAATACTATGTACAGGGCGTCAGCCGCGACGGTTCGGCGGGCGGCTACGAGATCTGGGAATACAAGAAGGAGCTCTCCGCAGAATATTCGGCTTTGCTGACGAGCGACGAAGGGCTTCCCTTTGCGGTACGCTACCAGGACGGCATGTTCACCATCTGGGTCAACGATATGCTCTTCGACGAGAGCGTTGTCTCCCACAAGAGCGACTGGTCGACGAACGCCTTCGGTACGGGCGTTTCGGTCGCGCCCGGTCTGGAGACGTGGGGCTACCGCGGACTGTATAAGAACATGGTGTTCGAGATGCAGAAAGTGGAGGCAAACGTTCCCGCTTCGACCGAGCACGGCGCCGTCACCGCGCAGGATACGACGTACGGCGGCATCCTCGAGATCCGTCTCACGCCCGAAAAAGGGTTCGGGACGAGCTGGCTCACCATCAACGGCATCGACCTCTATTCCTACGACGGATATTCCATCGAAGTGGACGGGGATACGGTCGTCGTCAGCTTCCCCGAGTGGCGCAACCTGCGCGCCGATATCGACGCGGCGTTCGGCGAACTTGCGGAGGAGGAAGTTTCCTTCAAAGTGGAGCTCTACGACTACTTCGCCGAAAACAGCAAGCCTCTGGCGGCGGGCACCGTCGTCACGCTCACGGGGCTGCGCGGACAGAAGGAATTTACCATTCAGGGTACGACGGACAACAAGGGCAACGTTGACTTCGGCTCCGTTCCCTGCGGCACCTATGTGCTCTCCGTCGGCGGCGACTTCGAGACGTTTGAAGTGGAAGTGGGCGGCGATATGCTCGATACGTATGTATTCACGGCGCCCCTCATCGCAACGAACAATCAGAGCGTCGACCTTTCCAAGGAGACGGAAGGCACCATCTCTTACAACGCGAACTGGTGCGACGAAGTCATTCTCCGCGACATCGGCGGCGGCGAAGACTTTATGATCAGTACCATTGTCTCGCCCTTCATGCTCATTGCGAACGCGCCCGGCGAGCCGCAGGTCGGCTTCTACGCCGTCATCGGCGCGGGCGACAAAACGGGCGACAACGGCAACGAAGTCAACCAGGTGCGCGGCGGCGTTCAGATCAAAGACGGCAAGATCGTCCTGCAATATAAGGACGGCTGGTGGGAGAGCTACACTCTTCCCGAGGCGTATCAGGCGGCGTTTGCCGCGGGCACGCTGCGCATCGGCTACGGCAGGAGCCAGGGCGTGTTCTTCCTCGCGGCGGGCATCGACAACGGAACGGATCCCTGCACGATGACGCGCTTTGTCAACCTTGTCAGCCTCACGAGCGACATTACGAGAAACGCCATCGACGCGCTGCATCTGTATAACAACGGCACCGAGCAGGTGACGCTCAAAAATATCCTCTTCACCCGCACCGATCTTCCCGAGCTCGGCAGGATCACCTTCAACGGGGAAGAAAATTCCGAAATGCCCATCGGGCGCACGGACACCGAAAACTATTCGGTCGCCGCGAACGAAGACTTCTTCATCAGCGGCAGGATCGAGGGCAAGCTCCTCAACACGAGTCAGAAGGACGAGGGTGAACGCTGGCTGGGCTTCTCCGTCTGGCAGGCGGGCATCTGGGAAGGCTGGTGGGGCACCAAGTACGATACCTCGGGCGCGCACGGCGGCTTCAAGGACGACGGCAAGGGCAATGTCGGCTTGCAGTGGGCAGGTCAGGGCGACGGAACGTGGCCGTGGGTGGACGTCTACGTCACCCGTGAGGATCTTGAAAACGGCGAAGTCTGGTTCGGCTTCGGCAGGATCGACAACCGTCTCTTCCTCTGCGCGTGGAAGGAGGGCGGCGCCAAGGTGTTCAACGTCATCCCCGGGTACGATTCGCAGATGACCAAGCTCGCGGGCGCGCTGACCATCGGAAAGTACGCGCCCGGTACGCGCGGCACGCTGCTCGACGTCTCCTTCGTGACGGGTCCGGACGTTCCGCAGGATCTGATGAACGTGACGACGTCCGTCACCTCCCCCGAACACGGTAAGGCGGAGATCGTCACGCAGAATGTAGCACTCGGCGGCGAACTCAAAATCGTCGTCACGCCGGAGGATGGGTATCGTCTGGATACGCTCACCGTCAACGGCAAGGACTATGCGGCATACGGCGGCGTGCAGACGCAGTTCGAGGGCGAGAAGGTCACCATCACCTTCCCCCAATGGATCGCAAATAAGGCAGTGGTCGTCGCCGCCTTCGATGAGGTCGACTATATCGAGGCTTCGGGCACGACGGCGGAAAACGGCACCGTTACGGTCTCCGACCGCATCCCCGTGGGCGATGACCTCGTCATCAAGCTCACCCCGGGCGAGGGATATATGTTCTCTTCGCTCACGCTCGACGGCAAGAATTACAGCGAATATGCGGGCGCCAAGCTCGTCTACGACGGCGAGACGGCGACCGTCACCATCCCCTCGTGGACGGAGAAGGATGTGGCGATCGCGGCGGCGTTCGCGCCCATCCAGAAGACGGAAGTCTCCTTCAATGTGACGGTCACGGACGCGCTCCTTGCGCAGCAGCCCAACGTCGCGGACATTGACGTCTATCTCGTGTCCGAGCGCACGGGCGCGGAGACCAAGGCGACGCCCGCGGCAGACGGCACGGTCAACTTCGGGCAGCTCCCCAACGGCAAGTACACGCTGCGCATCGATGGAGTCGGCTATCCCGTCTACACGGTGGAAGTGGGCGGCACGCTTCAGGAGACGTACGCATTCGAGCGCACCATCCTTGAAGAAGTCGAAGGCGTTTCCATTGAGGAAAATGTGGTGACTCTCTCCAAGGATAACCTTGCGGCGCAGGTCTACTACGACGTTGCGGCAAATGCCGACTTCATGCTCACCGCCGCCGTCTCCAAGTTCGAGGCGAACAGCGAAAACGACGCCATCGTCGGGCTGTACGCCATGACGGGCGCAGGGGACAACGTCGGCAACACGGGCGGCGATATCAACAAGGTGATGGGCGGCATCTATCGCAAAGCGGACGGCGTATATCTTCAATTCGTCGGCAGCGAGCAGAGCGGCGTCAGACTGCCCGAAGAGTATCAGACGGCATTTACGGCAGGAACGCTGCGCATCGCCCTCGGCAGGGCGCAGAGCGTCTGGTTCCTTGCGGCAGCCGTCGGCGAAGGGGCGTTCACCCGCTTTGTCGATGCGGCGCGCGT
>CAJFMF010000038.1 GCA_904391375.1 Candidatus Gallimonas faecavium
CAACTCTATTTTACCACAGATTTGTATGAACTCCTTTTTTTTCTCTCAACTGTTGCACTTAATAGTATAATTCACCTTGTACAACAACGGCCCTGCGCATGTCGCAGGGCCGTAGGTGAAAAAACAATTTTGCGGACGGGAGTCCGCGTTGGTTCAGGCGAGGGCGATGACCTCTACCTCGGCAAGGGCGCCTTTGGGGAGCGTCTTTACCGCGACGCAGCTCCTTGCGGGCTTTTCGCGGAAGTATTGGCCGTAGACTTCATTGAATGCGGCAAAGTCGGCCATGTCGGCGAGGAAGCACGTCGTCTTGACGACCTGTTCCGCAGAGCTCCCCGCGGCGGCGAGTACGGCCTTCAGGTTTTCGCAGATGCGGACGGTCTGTTCGCGGATTCCGCCGGGGACGAGAGCGCCCGTGGCGGGGTCGAGGGCGATCTGCCCCGACGTGAATACAAATCCGTTTGCCTTTGTGGCCTGTGCGTAGGGGCCGATCGCGGCAGGGGCGAGTTCCGTATGAATGCGTATCATAGAATATCTCCTTTTCGGAAAAATCGGGCTCGGAAAGACAATGGATTCCCCGCATCCGTTGCGTGACAATTCCCGCATCGGCCGAACAAAGGGGCGGTGGAAGTTTCACGCATAAGCGGCGGCAAACGGGCGGGGCAAATTCACGCGCCGAACAAAGGGGCGGGGCAAATCCCGCACGGGAAGCGGCAGGGGCCGCCGTTCAGCAGAGTTTGAAGCCGGCTTCGGAGAGAGCGCGTTTGATCTCTTCGATGTGGTCGAAGTTGCGCGTTTCGAGGTCGATGCGCAGGAAGCAGCCGATGACTTCGCTGGCGGCGTGCGCGTGGTCGTGGTGGACGCCGATGACGTTGGCGCCGCACTTGGCGATGATCTGGGAGACGGCGACGAGCTGACCGGGTTTGTCGCGGAGTTCGATGTTGAGCGAGCACTGTCTGCCGCTCATCACGAGACCGCGGGTGATGACGCGGCTGAGGATCGTGACGTCGATGTTTCCGCCCGAGACGAGACAGCACACCTTTTTGCCGTCCAGTTCGGGAAGTTTTCCCGCCATGATGGCGGCGACGGGAGCGGCGCCCGCGCCCTCGGCGATCATCTTCTGTTTTTCGATGAGGGCGAGGATGGCGGCGCAGATCTCCTCATCCGTGACGGCGACCATGCCGTCCACATATTTTCTGCAGTAGTCGAAGGTCTGTACGCCGGGCTGTTTGACGGCGATGCCGTCCGCGATCGTGGAGACGGAGGGGAGGCATTCCACCTTTCCGTCGTGGAGCGAGCCGATCATGCTCGCCGCGCCAGCGGCCTGTACGCCGTACACGCGGACGTTGGGGTTCATCTGTTTGACGGCAAAGGCAATGCCCGAGATGAGTCCGCCGCCGCCCACGGGGACGACGATCGCCTCCACGCCCTTCAGCTGGGAGAGGATCTCCATGCCGATGGTACCCTGCCCCGCGATGACGTCTTCGTCGTCGAAGGGGTGGATAAAGGTCATCTGCCGTTCTTTTTGCAGTTGCAGGGCGCGTTCGTAGGCGTCGTCATAGACGCCGGGGACGAGACAGAGTTCCGCGCCGTAGCTTCTGGTCGCCTCCACCTTGGAGATGGGCGCGCCGTCGGGAAGACAGATGAGCGCGGGAATGTTGTTCTTCTGTGCCGCGAGCGCCACGCCCTGGGCATGGTTGCCTGCCGAGCAGGCGATGACGCCCCGTTTTTTCTCCTCTGCAGAGAGGCGCGCGATCTTGTAATAGGCGCCGCGGATCTTGAAGGAACCCGTCTTTTGCAGGTTTTCCGCCTTGAGGTACAAGTTGCAGCGGTCGGTGAGCTTTGCGCCGCTTACGACTTCCGTCGGAAAGAGGGCCTCTTCCAGAACGCGCTGCGCGTGGATGATTTTTTCGATGGTAAGCATTTGATTCCTCCTGCCTGTCGTCCTCGGCGGAATACAAGTTTGAAAGAGATTATACGCGCATTTGCCCCATTTGTCAACGATTTGAGCAATCTTCGGAAGGCAGTGCGGGGAGGAATCCTTCAAAAATGATGTTGTCGGCGAACGGACGCAGGCGCTCTGCCTCTTCGGGGGAGCGCACCGTCCACGCAAGTTTTACGCCGCGGTAGGCGCGGAGCTTGTCCGACGGATAATTTCCGCAGTAATAGCTGATGAAGTCGAGCTTTTTTGCCGTCCTGTAACAGATGTCGGGCAGTAGTTTTGCCTTGATGCGCCAGAGGGGAGAATTGTGGAAATCCTCCTTTTTATAGTCCTTGTCGATGCCGAGCATGCCGCAGGCGATCGCGGGACAGAGCTTTTTGTAGGCGGTCGGATAGGCGGGCTGGAAGGACTGTACGGCATATTCGAGCGCGGGGAAACGGCCGATGACGTCGCGCACCGCCGCGGCGATCTTTGCGCCGGAGACGCCGGGCATGTCCTTGATTTCGAGCAGAAGCGGAACGCGCCCCGCGATGAGTTCGAGACATTCCGAGAAGAGCGGAATGCGCTCCGCGGTGCCGCCGAGGCGCAGTTCGCGCAGGACGCTGAGCGGAAAGGCGGAGACCGAACCGGAGGCGTCGGTCATGCGGTCGACGGTGTCGTCGTGGAAGGTGACGAGCTGTCCGTCCCGCGTGAAGCGGACGTCGGTTTCGACGGCGTAGCCCTTGCGGGCGGCGGCTTCAAATGCCGCGAGGCTGTTTTCGGGGATCTCCCCGCCGTGCAGGCCGCGGTGAGCGATGGGGGTTTGCGTGAGAAATGCCGGAACTTTCATGCCGCAATTATAGCAAATGCGCGGAAGAAATGCAATAGCGGTTGCAAAATTTCTGCGGATTCGCTATAATAGAGAGACAGAGCGGCGCGACGCGGAAATGTGTCCGCCCCGACCTCGGAGAACGCATGGCAAAGGCAAGCAAATACTTACGGAATTTTTGTATCATCGCGCACATCGACCACGGCAAGAGCACCATCGCCGACCGCATCATGGAGCTGACGGGACAGGTGAGCAAGCGGGACATGGAGGAACAGCTTCTGGACTCCATGGACATCGAACGCGAGCGCGGCATCACGATCAAGCTCACGCCCGTGCGCATGTATTACAACGCCCTCGACGGGAACGAGTACGAGTTCAACCTCATCGATACGCCCGGTCACGTCGACTTCACCTATGAAGTGAGCCGCTCCCTCGCCGCCTGCGAAGGGGCGCTCGTCGTCGTGGACGCGACGCAGGGCGTGGAGGCACAGACGCTCGCAAACGTCTATCTCGCGCTGGAGAACAATCTGGAGCTCGTCCCCGTCATCAACAAGATCGATCTTCCCTCCGCGCGCATCGAGGAGACCAAGGCGGAGATCGAAGAGGTCATCGGGCTGGACGCCTCCGAAGCGCCCTGCGTCTCGGCGAAGGAGGGGACGAACATCCGCGACATTCTGGAGGCGGTGGTCAAGCTCATTCCGCCGCCCGAGGGCGACACGGACGACCCTCTGCGCGCGCTCATCTTTGACAGTTATTACGACAACTACAAGGGGGTCATCCTCTTCGTGCGTGTCCGCGACGGGCAGGTGCGGGTGGGGGACAAGATCAGGACGTTCCTCTCCGAGCGCACCTATGACGTCACCGAAGTGGGGGCGTTTGCTCCGCAGATGCAGCCCAAAAGCGTGCTTTTGGCGGGGGAAGTCGGCTACATCGCCGCGAGCATCAAGTCCATCGAGGACGTCGAAGTGGGCGACACGGTCACCTTTGCCGACCGCCCCGCATCGGCGCCGCTTCCCGGATATAAGAAGGTACAGCCCGTGGTCTTTTGCGGGATCTATCCGCTGGACGGGAGCAAGTTCGGCGATCTCAAAGAGGCCATTCTCAAGCTCAAGCTCAACGACGCCGCGCTCACGTTCGAGCCGGACAACTCCGTCGCGCTCGGGTTCGGATTCCGCTGCGGCTTTCTGGGCCTGCTGCATATGGAGATCGTCCAGGAGCGCATCGAGCGCGAATTCAATCTGGACATCATCACGACGGCGCCCTCCGTGTCCTACCTCGTGCATAAGACGAACGGCGACACCTTCTATGTGGACAATCCGTCCCACCTGCCGCCGCCTACGGACATCGAGTACATGGAGGAGCCCATCGTCAAGGCGGAAGTGTACACGCCGCCCGAATACGTCGGTTCCGTTATGGAACTCTGTCAGGACAAGCGCGGCGTCTACAAGAACATGACCTATCTGGACGCCCGCCGCGTACGGCTCGACTACCTGCTTCCGCTCAACGAGATCGTCTATGACTTCTTCGACGAGCTCAAGAGCCGCACCAAGGGCTATGCGAGCTTCGACTACGAACTCAACGGCTATCAGCGCAGCAAGCTGGTCAAACTGGACATCCTTCTCAACGGCGAAGCGTGCGATGCGCTCTCTACCATCGTCCACGAGGACCACGCCTATCAGCGGGGCAGAATGCTCGCCGAGAACTTAAAGGACGCCATTCCCCGCCAGCTCTTTGAAATTCCCATTCAGGCGGCGGTGGGCGGCAAGATCATCGCCCGCGAGACGGTCAAAGCCGTCCGCAAGGACGTGCTCGCCAAGTGCTACGGCGGCGACATCACCCGTAAGAAAAAACTGCTCGAAAAACAAAAAGAGGGCAAAAAACGCATGCGCCAGGTCGGCACGGTCGAAGTGCCGAGCGAGGTGTTCATGGAGATCCTCAAGACCAACAAGGACAGAAAATAACCGCTCGCCGTTTTCCTGTGCCGTTCGACATGGCCCGCCCTGTGCCGCTGTGCGTCGACGGACGGATGCGCGTTCATGGCCCGTCCTGCGCCGCCATGACGGCGTTCGGCGGGGTGTGCCGGGAACGGCCCATGTCCGAAACGACGCCATCCGTGTCCGAGGTCGGGCGTACTGATCTGAACGGCCCATGTCCGAAAGGGCGCCATCCGTGTCCGAGGCGGAGCGGAATATGCCGCAAGAGGGGCAAACGAGACAACCATGTACGAAGTACGGCTTGCAAATGCGGGCGATCTGCCTGCCATGTACGCGATCTATCGTCCGTATGCGGACGGGACGACCGTGTCCTTTGAATACGGCGCGCCGCCGGCGGGCGTGTTCGCCGCGCGCATTGCGGCGCTTTTTCCCGACTGGCCCGTGCTGGTGTGTACGGGCGGCGGGGAGATTGTCGGCTATGCCTATGCGGCGCCCGCCTTTGAGCGCAGGGCATACGCATGGTGCGCCGAACTCTCGGTGTATGTGCGGGAGGACATGCGCGGAAGGGGCGTCGGCAGTCTCTTGGAGCGCGGCATCTGCGTCCTGCTCAGGCGGCTGGGCTATCGGCGGGTCTATGCGCTCATCACCGAGGAGAACGCCGCGAGCATTTCCTTTCACGAGCGTGCGGGCTATCGCAAGGTCGCCTTTTTCCCCGAACAGGGCTATAAAATGGGGCGCTGGCTGGGGGTCGTCTGGCTGGAAAAAGCGCTGTGCGGCGAGGAATGTTCCGCGCAATTTCCGCGCTCCGTTTCGCAGCTTGCCGACGCGGCGGCGCTCTTGCGGGAGACGTCGGAGGAGCCGTCATGAGTTTTTTCGATCGGGTCTATGAATATGTGGCGCGCGTGCCGCGGGGAAAGGTCGTCACCTACGGACAGGTGGCGGCGGCGATCGGCGCGCCGCGCTGTGCAAGGCAGGTCGGCTGGGCGCTCCACGTCAACCCGCAGCCGGGCATCATTCCCTGTCACCGCGTCGTCAACCGCGAAGGCAGGCTCGCGCCCGCGTTTGCCTTCGGCGGAACGGACGCCCAGGCACGCCTTCTCGAGGCGGAGGGCGTCGAAGTGCGTGACGGCTTCGTCGATCTGGAAAAATACCTTTGGAGAGAGTAATATGGCAGGCATCTATCTTCACATTCCGTTCTGCAAACAGAAATGCCGTTATTGCGATTTTGTATCCTTCTGCAACCGCATGGACGTCGCGGAGGCATATATGGCGTGCCTTCTCAAGGAGATCGAACTGCGCGGCAAGGAGCTCGCGGGAAAGACGTTCGACACCGTCTATTTCGGCGGCGGAACGCCTTCCGTCGTCGATCCCAAGTATATCTATGCCGCCATGCGTCAGATCAAAAAATGCTTTACGCTCTCCGCGCGGCCCGAGATCACCATCGAGATGAATCCCGGCACGGTGAGCGAACAGAAGATCGCCATGTACAAACGCGCGGGGATCAACCGCTTTTCCGTGGGATTGCAGTCCGCCATCGATTCCCAGCTCGAGGACCTCGGCCGCATCCATACCGTGCGCGACTACCTCTATTGCGCCTCGCTGCTGAAGGGGGAGAACTTCTCCGCCGACATCATGCTCGGCATCAAGGGCCAGACGCAGGAGGACGTCAGAAAGACGATCGAGATCGCGGCGGCGAGCGGCGCAAAGCATATCTCCATGTATGCGCTTCAGCCTGAGGACGGGACGCCCATCTACACCGACTATCTGAACGGGGAACTGCCCGACGGCGACGAGGTGGCGGCGCTCTACGACTACGGCCGCGCGCTGCTCGCCGAAAAGGGGTTCCGCCGCTACGAGGTGAGCAATTTCTGCAAAAAGGGCTTTGAGAGCCGCCACAACCTCAACTACTGGAGGCGCGGCGAATATGTCGGCCTCGGCGTCTCGGCAAGCTCCTTTTTCGGCGGGCATCGTCTGCTCAACACCACCGACCTCGACGAGTACATGAAGTGCATTCTCTCTGGGTTCTATCCCGTCATCGACAACGTGGAGGTGACTCCGCAGGACGCTCGCTTCGAGTTTGTCATGCTGGGCCTTCGCACGGTTTACGGCGTGAGCGGCGCGGCGTATAAGGCGCAGTTCGGCACCGACTGGAAGGAGGACTTCGCCGATGCCTATCGCCGCACGCAAAAATACCTCGAGGAAGAGGGGGACATCACCCGCATTCGGGACGAGTACCTCTTCGTCCAGAATCAGATCCTGTCCGAATATGCAGGCTGAATGCGGCAAAGCCCGATCGGCAGGACTTTCTGAATACGGAAATCACATTGAAAAAACGCGGCGCTCCCGAACATCGGGAGCGCCGCGCTTTTTTCCTGTATCTTGGCGGAATGTCGCGGATGGGCTTGGCCGCGAAGGCGCCGCGCAACGGCATTGACGGCAAACGACTTCGGCCGCGCAATCATGCCGCGCAATGCTATTTTACGGAACGGCAGAATGACGGTCGGATCGAAGGGGACAAATGCCGTTCGGAACGCGGACGGCGATCACCACAGCGCAACGGGGTCGAAGCCGAAGACCTGCACCACTTCAAACAGATCGCTTTGCGCGATGTCGTGGGTAGAGCAGAGCGGTCCGCCGTCCGAGTCGATGTCGTAGCCGAAGTAATAAAAGGCCTGCCAGACGAGGTGCGAGCAGTGTGTCTCGCGCGGGGTTTCGCCCTGATCTTTGGGGGAGAGGAACCCCACCGTGAGCGAATAGGGGACTTTATAAAGGCGTTCTGCGGCTGTTGCGGCGATCTGGGCGCGTTCTTCGGCGGAGGCGCCTTTGAGCCGCAGGACGAGGAAGTTTGTCCCGTAGCGGAACCAGTCGCTGCCGTAAGTGCGCAGTTCGCTCGGAATGCCCAGCGAAACCGATTCGAGGGTGGAGCCGAGCGCGCCGTCCACGACGATGGCGGAATGGCCGTTTCGCCAGCCGAACGTATGGCAGGTGGAGGTCAGAAGGACGTCCCCGTCCTGCAAGTCCACCATGGGCGCGGTATAATGGCTGTCGGCAAAGATGTCGCGCTTTGTGGTGAAGGCGACGATCTCGTGATCGAGTTCCCCGTCATAGAAGAGGGCGTCCTGAAAAGAGAGAATGCGCTGCGGGTCGTTCTTCATCTCGTCCAGCGCCGTGCGCCCCACGCCCGTCTGCCGATAGAGCGTCTCATAGTCTGCGTCCGTCCATTGTTCTTTTTCGAGCAGGGCAGAGATGTCCTCGCGCGGATAGGAAGGGAGCGTCCTCGCCGTAGCGTCCACGGCGGTATCGGCGATGAGCAGCGCCGCACACAGCAGCGTCACAAACAGGACGATGCCGTAGACAATGGCAAGCACAATGCAGCCGATGCGTTTCGCCGTTTTCATGCCCCTTCTCCTTCCTTGATTTCACGGGAAAGTATATCCCTTTTGCGTCAAACTGTCAACCGCAAAAGGGGAAAATTGCGTGAAATCGATCATTACGCGGCGCAAGCCGCTCTCCAAACCCGCAGGATAAGGGGCGGCGCCGCAGTAAGCGGCGCCGCCCGAAGAAGAAAGAAGAGTTGGAGGGAATCGTCAGAGGAAAGCCTGCGCCCCGGTGAAAGGGGAGCCCGTTGTAAGGTTAAAGGGTATCCCGCCGTCTGGCGAGGACGTCTCCCGTTTCGCCGTCCAGGAGCAGGGCGATGCGTTCGGAGCCGTCCGTCACGGCGGTGTAGTAGTAATTCTTGTCGCGCCGTAACAGGCGAACGGCGATCTCGCCGCAGAAGGCGCCGTCGCGTTTCATGGCGGAGAGCGTTTCTTTTTCTGCCGTGACGAAGGCGGAGAGGGCGTCTTTCGGCGTGAGCGTTGTCTCCGTTCTGACGCTCGTGGCGGCAATTTCATAGCTCTTGTCGCCCCAGACGACGCGGATGGGGACACTTTCCTCGGGGAAGGCGCTCACGCCCTGCGAATAGCGGAAGTCGCCGTAGGCGGAGGAAAACGAGGCCTCGCCGCCCGATTCTCCGAAGTAGACTTCGGCATGGTCGGGGACTTCGCCTGCGGGGACGAGGGTGATCTCGACCGTGTCCGTCATGGGGCAGGGGATGCCGTCGTCCGCATAGGGATATTCGCGGGAGACGCACGCGAGCGTCAGCGAAAAGTCGTCCGTATCGGCGAGGAACAGATCGGAGCGGATCTCGCTCACGCGGTCGGAGTAGTCATAGGGCGCGCAGGCGCAGAGCGCGGGAAGAAGCAGGGCGGTCAGGAGCGCGCCGATCGCGCACAGGGTGTATTTTTTCTTGTTTTTCATACGATACCCTATGATTGCGATTTTCCCGATATGACTTTTCGCACTTTTTTTTCGTATTCGGTTGCATTTTCGCCGTGTGTGTGCTAAAATAAGTAAAATTATTTCTTGTCTTATGACGAATCAGGAGAAAAACCCTTCGGTTTTCGGTCTATGAGGAAAATTATTCTGAAAACGGCGTTCATCACGCTCGGCGTCGTCATCGTGCTTGCAGTGGCTGCATTCGGTGTCGCGTCGCTCTGCGTTCCTGCCGCAATGTCCGACCTCGCGTACTCCCTCGGGATGGAGGCGATCAGTTCGGATTATGCCTATCAGGAGTATGAACGCTCCGGCGATCTCGCCTATCTTGCACGTTCCTTTGAGCTCGCAGCGACGCACGGCCGCGACGAGCAGGCAGAGGAGCGTTTTGATATTCTCTATGCGTCGGACGGTTTTGCCGATCTGTGCGCACAGCGCGACGCGCAGATTCCGCCCGTCGTCGTGGAGGGAGAACAGATCACGTACAGCTATCGCGACTATGTCTGCGGACTGGAAGCGTGCGTCATGTATCGGCTTGCGGAGGATGCGCAATCCCGTACCGCGGCGCTCGACTTTGCGCTGTCCGAGACGGACGCCTCGTTTCCGTCGGGAAATCCCGTCTATGTGCTGGCGACAGAGGCGGCGGGAAATGCGGACAGGGCATTTTGCATTGAAATTTTACAGGCACTCGAAGAGGGGGACTTTGCGCAAGACGGGTGCTATCAGACTCTCGTAAATATTCTGGAGGTATTTGTAGATGAGCAAAATCGTTAAGGAAGGGTTGACATTTGACGATGTCCTCCTCATTCCGCAGGCGTCCGAGGTGCTGCCCAGTCAGGTAGATCTGCGCACGACGCTCACCGATGGGATCAATCTGAACATTCCCATCATTTCCGCCGCCATGGACACGGTGACGGAGAGCCGTCTTGCCATTGCCATGGCGCGGGAAGGCGGCATGGGCATCATTCACAAGAATATGTCCATCGAAGAACAGGCCAAAGAGGTGGACAAGGTCAAGCGTTCGGAGCACGGCGTCATCACCGACCCGTTCTATCTTGAACCGCAGAACCTTGTAAAGGACGCCGTTGCGCTCATGGAGCGCTATCGCATCAGCGGCGTGCCGATCACCAAAAACGGAAAGCTCGTCGGCATTCTCACCAACCGCGATCTGCGTTTCGAGACCAATTTCGAGCAGCCGATCGAGAACGTGATGACCAAGGAAAACCTCGTCACCGCGCCCGTCGGGACGTCGCTCGAAGAGGCGCAGAAGATCCTCGGCAAGCACCGCATCGAAAAACTGCCCATCGTGGACGAGAAGGGCTACTTAAAGGGTCTGATCACCATTAAGGACATCGAAAAGAGCATCCAGTATCCCAACTCCGCGCGCGACAAGAACGGTAGACTTCTGGTCGGTGCGGCCGTCGGCACGGCGGCCAACACGATGGACCGTATCGCCGCCCTCGTCGAGGCGAAGGTGGACGTCATCGCCATCGATACGGCCCACGGACACCAGCGCATGGTGCTCAACAAGGTCGAAGAGGTCAAGTCCAAATATCCGAACATTCCGCTCATTGCGGGCAACGTCGCAACGGCGGGCGCGGTCGAGGCGCTCGTCAAAGCGGGTGCGGACGTCGTGAAAGTCGGCATCGGCCCCGGCTCCATCTGCACCACGCGTATCGTCGCGGGCATCGGCGTGCCGCAGCTCACCGCCATTATGGACTGCGCCGAGATGGCGGACAAACTCGGCAAGCGCATCATCGCGGACGGCGGCATCAAGTACTCGGGCGACATCGTCAAGGCGCTTGCCGCAGGCGGCAGCGCCGTCATGATCGGTTCCCTGCTCGCGGGAACGGCAGAGAGCCCCGGCGAGATCGAACTCTATCAGGGCAGGAGCTTCAAGGTGTATCGCGGCATGGGTTCGCTTGCGGCGATGGCAGTCGGCTCCAAGGACAGATACTTCCAGGAAAACAACAAGAAATTCGTCCCCGAGGGCGTCGAAGGCCGCGTTCCTTACCGCGGCACGATCTCCGAGATCGTCTACCAGATGGTGGGCGGCATCCGTTCGGGCATGGGGTATTGCGGCAAGGCGACCATCGAAGATCTGCGCAAGAATTCCGAATTCGTGCGCATCACCAATGCAGGTCTCAAAGAAAGCCACCCGCACGACATCTCCATCAGCAAGGAAGCGCCCAACTACACGGTGCGCAACTAAACGGCCACAGTGCGGCGACCGACAGCGCCGCTTTCGCAGAAAAACGCCCGAACGGGCGTTTTTCCCGTCCAATTCTTCATCGCCTAATTTTACATCCGGAGAAATACTATGCAGCATCAACGCGTGCTCGTCCTCGACTTCGGCGGGCAGTACAATCAGCTCATTGCGCGCCGCGTGCGCGACCTCAAGGTATATTGCGACCTCAAATCCTGCGACATGACGGTGGAGCAGATCAAAGCGTACGATCCCATCGGCATAATCTTCACGGGCGGGCCGAACAGCGTGTACGACCCCGCCTCCCCGCACATCGACCGCGCGGTGCTCGAACTGGGCATCCCCGTGCTGGGCATCTGCTATGGTTGTCAGCTTATCGCGTATACGCTGGGGGGAAAAGTGGAACACGCCGCCCAGAGCGAATACGGAAAACGTGAATTTTCCTTTGTGAAGAACAGTCGGATCTCGGAGGGGATTCCGCAGACGAGCGTGTGCTGGATGAGCCACACCGACCACGTCACCGGCGTGCCGGACGGATTCGAGGTGCTCGCCTCCACGCCCACCTGTCCCGTCACGGTGTACGGCAGCGAGGAAAAGAAGATCTACGGCGTTCAGTTCCATCCCGAGGTCGTCCATTCGCAGTACGGCAACAAGATCCTTGAAAACTTTCTCTACAACGTCTGCAAGGCGGCGGGGGACTGGACGATGGGCAATTTTGTCGCCGAACAGGTGGAGCGTCTGAAGGAGAAGATCGGCTCGAAAAAAGTCCTGTGCGCCATGTCGGGCGGCGTGGATTCCGCCGTCGCGGCGACGCTCGTGCATCGCGCCGTGGGGGACAACCTCGTCTGCGTGTTTGTCGATCACGGACTGCTCCGCAAGGGCGAATCGGAGGAGGTCATGTCCGTCTTCCACGACAGGCTCGGCATGAATCTCATCCGCGCGGACGCGGGCGAGCGCTTTCTCTCCCGCCTTGCGGGCGTGTCCGATCCCGAACAGAAGCGCAAGATCATCGGCGCGGAGTTTATCAAGGTGTTCGAGATCGAGGCCAAAAAGATCGGCGCCGTCGATTTCCTCGTCCAGGGGACGATCTATCCCGACGTCATCGAGAGCGGAAAGGATAAATCCGCCGTCATCAAGTCCCACCACAACGTGGGCGGACTTCCCTCCGTCGTCGACTTCAAGGAGATCGTCGAACCGCTCCGCGATCTGTTCAAAGACGAAGTGCGGCGCGTCGGAACCGAGCTGGGACTTCCCGAATCGGTCGTCCGGCGTCAGCCTTTCCCCGGTCCCGGGCTTGCCATCCGCATCATGGGCGAGGTCACGCGCGAAAAGCTGGAGACCCTGCGCGACGCGGACTATATCTTCCGCGAGGAAGTGGCAAAGGCAGGACTTGCGGGACAGATCTGGCAGTATTTCGCCGTCATTACAAACAGCAAGACGGTAGGGGTTCAGGGCGATTTCCGCACCTATGAGAACGTCATTGCCCTGCGCGCGGTGACGAGCGTAGACGCCATGACGGCCGACTGGGCGCGCATTCCCTATGACGTGCTGGAAAAGGTCTCCAACCGCATCACGAACGAGGTTCCGCACGCCAACCGCATCGTCTACGACATTACGTCCAAACCGCCGGCAACCATCGAGTGGGAGTGAGAAACACCGTAAAAACCCGATGTTTATGCGGGGCTGTAAGGTTGCGGAACCTCAGCCGGATTCCGGAGTATTTCGGAATTTCGATGCCGTAATTCCTCTGAAAACATGGAAGGACGGACAGATAATATGGAATTCAAGTGGCTGAACGAAAGCTCTGTCAAACAGACGGGGGACAGAATTGAAATAATGGCGCCGGCGCAGACGGATTTCTTCTGCGGCAGTATGGACGAGTGTCAGGAGGGCATCCTCCCGGAGTCTCTTTGCAATGCTCCCTATTATTACACGGAACTGGAAGGGGATTTCGTGCTGCGGGTGAAAGTCTCCCACGATTTTCGGGACACCTACGATTCTGCCTCTGTCATGGTCATGAAAAATCTGAATTGCTGGGCAAAATGCTGCTTTGAGCTGACGGATTTTGGCACGCACGCTGCTGTCAGCGTGGTGACAAAGGGCGATTCCGATGACGCCAACGGCTGCAACCTGGAGGGCAACAGCGCTTGGCTCCAGGTTTGTCGGGTCGGAAACAACTTCGCATTCCATTACTCTGCGGACGGGGAGCATTACTATATGATGCGATATTTTCACCTTCCCGCAGAGTCCGTCATAAAAGTGGGACTTCTGGCCCAGGCTCCGGTGGGCAACGGCGGCGTCCGAGTGTATGAGCATCTCAGCATTGAGAAAAAAACCGTGAAAAATATTCGGGCAGGCAGGTGACGTGGAAGAAACCCGAAAGTACCGAAAAACTTTGGCGGCCTGTTATCTGGGGTTTATCACCCAGGCCATCGCCGCCAACTTTGCGCCGCTTCTGTTTTTGACCTTTCAAAACACCTATGGGATTTCGCTGGAAAAGATTGCCATCATTCCCCTTGTGTTTTATCTGACCCAGCTGCTCATTGATCTTGGAGCGACCAAATTCGTTGATAAAATCGGGTACCGCGTCTGTGTAGTGGTATCCCAGGCGATTTCGGCGGCGGGGCTTGTGCTGTTGGCGATTCTCCCGGAACTGCTCTCTGCGCCTTTCCTCGGAATTCTCCTTGCGGTGATCCTGTATGCCGTCGGCAGTGGGCTTGCGGAGGTGCTGGTGAGCCCCATTGTGGAGGCCTGCCCGTTTAAGAACAAGGATGGCATGATGAGCCTTCTGCACTCCTTCTACTGCTGGGGCGCGGTGGGGGTAATCTTAGGTTCATCCCTCTTTTTCGTCCTGTTCGGGACGGAGAATTGGAGAATCCTCGCGATGATCTGGGCGCTGGTGCCCCTGTTCAATGTCTTTCTGTTTCTTTCCTGCCCCATAAAGCGCCTGACAGAAGAAGGGGAAAGTCTGCCCCCGCACAAGTTGCTTCGTCTGCCGTTGCTATGGATGATGATTGTACTGATGATTTGTGCCGGGGCGTCGGAAGCGGCTATGGCACAGTGGGCATCCGCGTTCACAGAGTCGGCTCTCGGTGTGTCCAAAATCGTCGGCGATTTGGTGGGGCCCTGTCTGTTTGCCGTTTTCATGGGCGTCTCTCGTATTCTGTACGGGAAAATGAGCACAAAACTGAACCTTACAACGGCCATGCTTCTGTGCGGCTTGCTTTGCGTGGGATGCTACTTGCTGGCCTCTCTTTCTCCGTTGCCGTTTCTCGGCCTGATCGGGTGTGCCCTTTGCGGCTTCGGCGTGGGCATTATGTGGCCCGGAACGATCAGTCTTTCTTCCCAAACGTGTCCGAAAGGCGGAACTGCCATGTTTGCTTTTTTGGCATTGGCAGGGGATTTCGGCGCCACGGTAAGCCCGACGGCGGTGGGAAGCATTTCGGGACTTGCGGGCGGCAATCTGAAAATCGGGTTGCTTGCGGCGACTGTATTTCCGCTCATACTGATCCTCGGCTTGATTGTCCTTGATCGGAAGTTTCATAAGCGGCAAGATAAAGAAAATGTTTTCTTGAAAAAACATTGAGTTGTGCCCATCGCCGATGCATTTCGGCGCGGAGACGAGGCGCTTTACGAGGGACCCTGTTCCCGATAAAAAAGGAAGGCGTCTTTTGCACGCACCGCTTTCGGAGGAAAACAGAGACTTGCTTTCTGCATGAGAGGAGCGGTGGATTGTTACAATACAAAAATACCCGGGCAATGCCCGGGTATTTTTGTTTTCCGATCGGGGGCGGCAATGTATAAACCTCGTCTCCGATGCAAAAAACGGCAAAAATATGGTATAAGCTAGAGTTTTATCGAATGCAAGAAAAGATGCATAAAATGCACTTTGAACGCATATTTGTGCCGTGATTTTTTTCTTCTATTTGATTGGCTTAATGGACTTCTGCCTCGGCACGGTGGTATTCGTGCTTCTGGGTGCGGGACTCCTGATGGGGGAAGACGCGCTCGCCGGACTTGTGGGCATTCCCAATCTTGACTTCATCACCAACTTCGAGACGTACGACTGGTCGAACTTCTTCTTCAACCTCGTGTTCTGCGCCACCACGGCGACGATCGTCTCGGGCTCGATGGCAGAACGCACCAAGTTCCTCTCCTATTGCATTTATTCGCTCGTCATCAGCGCAGTCGTCTATCCCATCGAGGCGCACTGGGTGTGGGGCGGCGGCTGGCTCACCAATGCCTTTGCCGGCGTGTACTATGTGGACTTCGCGGGATCTTCGCTCATTCACATGGTCGGCGGCATTTCCTCCTTCATCGGTGCGCTCATCCTCGGCCCGCGCTGGGGCAAGTACCTCGACAAGGACGGCAAGCCCACGCTCGAGCGCAGAAAGGCGGTGCACGTCCGTGCCATTCCCGGCCATAACCTGACGATCGGCGCGCTGGGCGTGTTCATCCTCTGGTTCTGCTGGTACGGCTTCAACGGCGCGGCGGCATCCAATATGACGCAGCTCGCGCAGATCCTGGTCACGACGACCGTCGCCACGGCGACCGCAACCTGCGCGACCATGATCTTCACCTGGATCAAGAACAAAAAGCCCGATGTCTCCATGACGCTCAACGGTTCGCTTGCGGGACTTGTCGCCATCACGGCGGGCTGTGCGAACGTGGACATCGTCGGCGCCTTCTTCATCGGCCTTGTGGCGGGCATTCTCGTGGACGTCGCCGTCGAGGTGATCGACAAGAAGCTGCACGTTGACGACCCCGTCGGTGCGATCGCCGTCCACGGCATGAACGGCCTTTGGGGAACGATCGCCGTCGGACTTTTCTCCAGC
>CAJFMF010000039.1 GCA_904391375.1 Candidatus Gallimonas faecavium
ATCCGCTTACCGAGCAGGCGTATCGCTGGATTCGGCGTCGAGTAAAGGGAAAATTATAAAGAAATACGATGTAATATGTCATACATAATACATCGCAAAACGAATTAAAATCAACGATATGGAGGAATTTTTGCATGGAAGGACGTGAACTTGCTCTCGCGTGTGCCAAGGCGCTTTCGGAAAAAAAGGCGCAGGATATCGTTATTCTCGACGTGCAGGAGCAGACGGTCGTGTGCAGTTACTTTGTCATTGCAAGCGGAAGAAGCACGACGCAGGTGCATGCCCTCGGAGAGGCTGTCGAAGAAAAACTTGAAAAGATTGCGGATCTTTCGCCTGTACGGAAGGAAGGCCTTCGCGAAGGCAGGTGGGGCGTACTCGATTACGGGGACGTCATCGTGCATATCTTCAACGAAGAATCTCGGCTCTATTACTATCTGGAGCGCCTGTGGGATTCCGGCCGCAATATCGAACATTTTGAGGATTGAGCGGCTGCGCTTTGGCTGGCCTGCGTTTTTTCCGCGCCGTGCTTTGCGGCGCAGACTCCGGCCGAAAGAAAGTCTTGCGTGCGAACTCCGACGGAAAAGAAATCTTTCGGGCGCTCTTTGTCTGACAGGAACCGTTCGGGTTGCGGCGCGCTCTTTTACGGCGGGAATCCTTGTGGTCTGAGGCGCGTCCGAAAGGACGGACGGCAAAAGCGATTTGAAAGCGATGGATTTCCCTGCGGATTGATGCGGTGAATTGAATGCAGATTAAATACAGGCCTGACCATACACGAATCGATGCGCAGACAGAACGAGGAGGAGATCGCATGGAAGATATGGCAAACCTTTGGCGGAGCCTTGTTTCCGTCTCGGAGACGTTTTCCGGCCGTGAGATTTGTGAGCCTGTCTTTCAGCCTTGTTACAGGGAGGAGGACGGTACGGCATACGAAGGGGTCTGGAAAGTGACGGCGGGCGAGGCGCGGTACATTCTCAAGCGGGCGAAGGCATCGGAAGGGGAGATTTACCGCACTTTTTTCACGCCGTCCCGTCCGTATGCGCCCGCCGTCATCGCGCGCGCCGATACCGCTGAGGGAGAATATCTCCTGTTGGAGTTTATCGACGGAACCGACCTTTTGCGGCCCACCAAGCCGCGACTGCTTTCTGCCGTGCGTGCGATCTCTGCCATGCAGAACGATTTTTGGCAGGATGACGCCCTTGCGGGGCGCGGGTATACGTTTTTGCAGAGTTTTTCCGACCGAAAAGCGCGCAGGGCATATCTCGGCTCTGCGCTATTGGAAAAGTGGTATGATGTCTATCTGGAGGCCTACGAGCGTCTGCCGCGGACGCTGTGTCATGACGATCTTCTTCCGTTCAATCTTCTCATTGACGGCTCGCGCGCCGTGCTCATCGACTGGGAAGCGGGGGGAATCTTGCCCTATCCCGTCTGTATTGCGCGGCTTACGGCACACGGGCGTTCGCACGGGGCATTTTTCCGCATGACGCCGGAGCAGAGGCGATATGCGGCGGAAGCGTACTACGCGCTTGCGCTTCGCCCGCACGGGATCGGGCATGACGCCTTTGTCCGCGCGCTTTCGCTGTTTCTCTTTTCGGAATCCTGCGAATGGGTTGTAATCGGCAACCGCTACGGCAAGGAAGAATGTTCCTATTATTTGCCCTACCTGCGCACGGCCAATCGCATGGCGCGGGCGCTGGAACGCGGAGAGCCGCTGTTCTGACGGGGTCGGAACTTATTTGAAATCGATGCGCTTGGGAGCAGAATACTCTGCCCGGGCGCGTTTTTTCTTGCGCTCGACCAGGAAATAGACGGGTTCGGCGGGCTTTTCGGCCTTGGGGGGCAGATCGGGGGGAAGTTTTTTGTTGAGTGTCCGCCAGCCGACGTGGGCGAGGCGGAACCCGAACACGAGTAGGATACACACGAGAAGGATGCAGAAGGCGTAGAGGGCGCCCTGTCCCTGAACGGAGAGGATCATGCTTGTATGATAGCAGGTTTTTTCTGTCATAAAAGCGCAGAAAACCGTTCAGGCGCGCGAATCCTGGAGAATGCGGCGGGAGAAAACGAGACGGCGAGCCGTATTTGTCGTTTCGTCGTGTGAAAAGCACGTGAGAGGGCATTTTTTCGTGAAAAACGGCGCCAATCGCTTTGACATTTTCTAAAAAACATAGTAAAATGGAAAAGTTAGAAAACAATGGTGTACTTTGGGATATTCCGAAGTGCGCAAACGGAGCGTTAAAGATGGGTTTGATTCGCTATCTCATGAGCGGCGACAGCCGCAGGAGCTTGAAAAAGCTCAACAAGGAGGCGTCCAAGGTTGAGGCGCTTGCCCCCAAGTACGAGAAGATGTCGGATGCGGAACTGCAGGCGCAGACGGGCATCTTAAAGGAGCGGCTGAAAAAGGGCGAAACGCTGGAAGACATTCTTCCCGACGCATTTGCCGCCCTGCGTGAGGCCAGCGGCCGCGTGCTCGGGATGCGGCATTTCCATGTCCAGATTGTCGGCGGTATCTGTCTGTTCCAGGGCCGTGTCGCCGAGATGAAGACAGGTGAAGGCAAGACGTTGGTCGCAACGCTGCCCGCCTATCTTGAAGCGCTTTCCGGCAAAGGCGTGCATATTGTCACGGTCAACGACTATCTGGCCCGCCGCGACGCGGAATGGATGGGCAAAGTTCACAAGTTCATGGGACTTACGGTGGGCGTTGTCGTTCCGGGCATGACGGACGATCAGAAGCGTGCCGCCTATGCCTGCGACATCACATACGGTACCAACAACGAGTTCGGGTTCGACTATCTGCGTGACAACCTGAAGAACGATCTCAAACTCATGGTCCAGCGCGAGCTGAACTTCGCCATCGTCGACGAGGTTGACTCCATCCTCATCGATGAAGCGAGAACGCCTCTTATCATTTCGGGCAAGGGCGACAAGTCCTCCGACCTCTATGAGCGCGTGGATAAGTTCGTGCGCACGCTGCACGGCGGATATGACGACGACCTCAAGGACGCCGAGGAGCTGTCCAAGAAGCGCAGAGGGGTTTCGTCGGCGCAGAAGATCGCCGCCGCCGAGGCGCTTGAATGGGACTATGTGGTCGAGCGCAAAGACCGTCAGGTACGTCTGACCGAGTTCGGTGCGGAGAAGGCGGAAAAGTTCTTCGGCGTGGAGAACATCGCCGACGTCACCAATGCCTCGCTCAACCATCACATCCAGCAGGCATTGAAGGCGCATCATCTGTTCCACCTCAACGAGCAGTACATCATCAACAACGGCGAGATCGTCATCGTCGACGAGTTCACGGGCCGACTCATGATCGGGCGCCGCTATTCGGACGGCCTGCATCAGGCGATCGAGGCGAAGGAAGGCGTCAAGGTGCGCGAGGAGAACAAGACCTACGCGACGATCACCTTCCAGAACTATTTCCGTCTGTATAAAAAGCTCTCCGGTATGACGGGTACCGCAAAGACGGAAGAGGGCGAGTTCCGCACGATCTACTCCCTCGACGTCATTGAAATCCCCACCAACAAGCCTGTCCGCCGTGTGGATATGCACGACAGGATTTTCTCCACCGTGGAGGGAAAGAAAAAGGCGATCGTGCGCGAGATCGTCGAGCGTCACGAGAAGGGCCAGCCCATTCTTGTGGGTACCGTTTCCGTCGAGCGTTCGGAAGAGATCTCCCGTCTGCTCATCCGCAACGGCATCAAGCACAACATTCTGAACGCGAAGAACCACGAACGCGAAGCGGAGATCGTGGCGCAGGCAGGACGGTTCGGCGCCGTCACCATCGCGACGAACATGGCCGGCCGTGGTACGGATATCCTGCTGGGCGGCAACCCCGAGTATCTCGCCAAGAAGCGCCTGAGAGAAGAGGGAATCGAGCATGACATGATCGAACGCGCCACGTCCTATGTCGATCTGGGCGACGACGAAGAGGCAAAGCGCGTGCGGGATCGCTATAACGAGCTGTATCGTTCGTACAAGGAGAAGACGGACGAGGAGAAGAAAAAGGTCATCGAGGCGGGCGGACTCTGCATTATCGGTACCGAGCGCCACGAATCCCGCCGTATCGACAACCAGTTGCGCGGCCGTTCCGGCCGTCAGGGCGACGTCGGCGTCTCCATCTTCTTCATCTCGCTTGAAGACGATCTCATGGTGCGGTTCGGCGGCGAGCGCATGAAGCACATCTATGAGATGAGCAAGATGCAGGAGGACGAGTGCCTGGAATCCAAGGTGCTCTCCAACCTCATCGAGTATGCGCAGAAGCAGATCGAGGGCAGAAACTTTGCCATTCGTAAGAACGTCCTGCAGTATGATGACGTCATGAACAAACAGCGTACCATCATGTATGCCGAGCGTATGCGCGTCATTCGGGGCGAGAACGTCCACGATCAGGTGCTCAAATACATTCCCGGGTATGTGGAAGAGGTCGTCCGCGAAGCGGTCAACGTCGAGGATATGCCCGAGAAATGGAGCGAAGCCGACCTCAATACGGCGCTCGAGCGCTACCTCATTCCCGAGGGCAGCAACTACGTCACCCGCGAGAAGCTGGAGAAGTGGGACTACGACATTGCCCTCAAGCGCATTTCCGAAAAGACGGCGAAGTGCTACGAGGAGAAGATCGCCCGCATCAAGGAAGAGATGCCGCAGGTAGACTTCGGCAAGATCGAGCGGGATGTCCTGCTCTCCTTCGTCAACAGCAACTGGATCGATCACATCGACGCCATGGATCAGCTCCGCAAGGGCATCACGCTGCGCGCTTACGGCCAGACCGATCCCGTCATCGCCTATAAGCAGGAAGGCTTTGCCATGTTCGACGAGATGGTCGAACGCATTCAGGAGCGCACCATCCGCTTCCTTCTGAAGTGTCAGATCAAGGCCCAGCCGCGTCCCGTCCAGCGCATTTTCCCGACGGCAAACCGTCCCGCACAGCCGACGCAGCAGCCGACACAGCAGGCGGCGCAGAGCCTGAACGAGGCACCTGCATCGTCCGCACAGCCCGAGACGCCCGACACGTCCGCGCAGGCCGCACAGCCCGTGCCGCAGCAGAATGCGGCGTCCGCCGCATCGGAGAACGTCTCTCCCGTCGGACCGGAGGTAATGCCCAAAGAGGTGGACGTCAATTCCCTGCGCACGTCGGGGGAGGTCAAATTCAATCCCGCGACGATGAAGAAGGAAAAGAAGATCGGGCCGAACGATCCCTGCCCCTGCGGCAGCGGCCTGAAGTATAAGAAGTGCCACGGCAAACCCTATTGATGAAGGGGTGCCTGCGGGCCGGAACGTGAAAAGACCCGCGGGCGCGCCGGAACGGCGCAGCAGGCGCACAGCAAACACACCCTCGGATTCAGACCGATGCACAGAAGACGTTGCCGCGATTTTCCTGCGGCTCGTTTTCTCTGAAGACGTTTTTCGACGGCACAAGGAACTCTCCCGCGCCCGCCGAGACGGGAATCGGGGCGGGAAAGTCCGCCGAATAAAATACGATCACAAGGAAGTTTATGTTCAAAGCAGACGATTACAGATTGCGCATCAAGACGCTCGAAGACACGTTGGGCGAGGCGAAGTACGCTCTCGACATTGACAACATCTCCGAGCAGCTCAAGGGGCTCAAAGCCGAGCAGGAAAAGCCCGAGGTCTGGCAGGATCTCGAGCGTTCTGCCAAGATCGGTCGGGAAATTTCCACCATCGAAAACAAGATCAATGCCTATCAGAAGGGCAGGAAGGCGCTCGACGATGCGGGGGAAGTCATCGACCTCATCGAGGAATCGGGCGAGGAAGAGCTCGTTCCCGAGCTCGACAAGATGATGTCCGCGGCGGAGAAGGACATCGAGGAAATGCGCATCCGTGCGCTGCTGCGCGGGAAATACGATTCTTCCAACGCGCTCATGTCGCTTCATGCGGGCGCGGGCGGAACGGAGGCATGTGACTGGTGTCAGATGCTCTATCGGATGTACTGCCGCTATGCGGAAAAGAACGGCTACAAGGTCACCGAGATCGATCGGCTTCCGGGGGATTCCGCGGGGCTCAAATCGGTCGACTTCAAGGTGGAGGGCGAGAACGCCTACGGCTATCTGAAGGCGGAGATCGGCGTGCATCGTCTTGTCCGTATTTCACCGTTTGACGCCAACAAGCGCCGTCAGACGTCGTTTGCCTCCGTCGAAGTCATGCCCGAAGTGGAAGATGACGGCGAGATCGAGATCAAGGACGAGGACATCCGTATCGACGTCTATCGTTCCTCGGGTGCGGGCGGACAGAAGGTCAACAAGACGGAGACGGCCATTCGCATCACGCACTTCCCGACGGGGATCGTCGTCACCTGCCAGAACGAACGCTCCCAGCTTCAGAACAAGGAGATGGCCTTCAAGTATCTGAGAAGCCGTCTGCTCGAAAAACAACTTGAACAGCGCATGCAGGAAGAGGCGGCGCTGAAGGGCGAGACCAAGAAGATCGAGTGGGGTTCGCAGATCCGTTCCTATGTGTTCTGTCCCTATACGCTCGTCAAAGATCACCGCACCGGCTACGAAGTGGGCGACGTGCAGGCGGTCATGGACGGGGATATCCAGGGAGTCATCATCGACTATATGAAAAAATCCTGATCTTTTTGTCGGTTGCGGCGTCCGTCCGAAATTCTGCACTGCAAGACGTGGGGGCATGTGCGGGCGGCGTTTGCAAATACAAACGAAGAAGAGCGAACGAAGATGCCTGTCGGAAGGCATGGTACAGCGATTATGGAAACAAGCAAAGAGCGCCCGCTCATTCTGGGCATTGAATCCTCCTGCGACGAGACGGCGGCGGCCGTCATTCGCGGGAGGGAACTTTTATCGGACGAAATTGCGTCCTCGGCGGCGACGCAGGCAAAGTACGGCGGCGTCGTGCCGGAAATTGCATCCCGCGCCCATGCGGAGGCAGTGGACGAAGTCGTCGCGCGTGCGCTGAAGACGGCAGGGGTGCGCAAGGAAGAGCTGGATGCCGTTGCCGTCACCTACGGTGCGGGACTTTTGGGGGCGCTTCTTGTGGGACTTTCCTTTGCCAAGGGATTTGCGTACGGCCTGGGGATTCCGCTCATCGGCGTCGACCATATCCGCGGACATCTCGCGGCGGCGTATCTGGAAGATCCTGCCCTGGAGCCGCCTTTTCTCACGTTGCTTGCCAGCGGCGGGCATACGGCCATTTTGTATGCGGAGTCGGCCGACAGGTTTCGCGTGCTGGGTGGGACGCTGGACGACGCGGCGGGAGAGGCTTTCGACAAAGTCGCCCGCGTGCTTTCGCTGCCCTATCCGGGAGGGCCGCAGATCGAGGCGCTTGCCCGCGAAGGACGCAACGTCGTTCCCATGCCGAAAATGCTCAAAGGGGCAGGCGGGTACGATTTTTCGTACAGCGGGCTCAAGACGGCGGTGATCAACTACGTCCATACCAAAGAGCAGAAGAGCGAAGCGTATTCCAAAGCAGACGTCGCGTGTTCCTTTCAGCATGCGGCGCTGGACATTCTCGTGCGCAAGACCGTGGAAGGGGCGCGTGAGACGGGCGTCGGGATTGTTACCGCGGGGGGCGGCGTCGCGGCAAACGGGTATTTGCGCGAAGAGCTCGCCAAGGCTTGCAGCCGGGCGGGACTGCGGCTCGTGCTTCCCGTCAAAAAGCACTGCACGGACAACGGCGCCATGATCGCATCGGAAGGGCTGGTGCAGTACCGTTTGGGGCATTTTTCGCCGCTTTCCCTCAATGCGGAGGCGAGCATTCCGCTCGTCCGCTCGGTGGGAAGATAACTTTCTTTCATTTCGTCGGAAGCGAGCGCTCTGTAAGAAGAGCGCTCGCTATGTTTTTGTATATTTTCCCCAAAGGCGCGCAAACTGCGTGCGATATGGGACAGCGTATCCTTTTTTCCAATCAGCCGCGCATTGTGGCGGTCAGTACCATTGCGGGGACAAAGGAGTGCGAGGGCATCGTCGGACGGTACGTCGAGACGGCGCTCTCGGACGATATGTTCGGGGAGTCCACCTTTGAAAAGGCGGAGTGCAAGATGCTTTCGCACGTCATTGACGGTGCGATCTCCAATGCGAAGCTCATGCGCGATCAGGTCGGCATGATCATTTCGGGCGACCTGCTCAACCAGATCATCTCGGCGAGCTTTGCCGCGCGCGATTTTTCCGTGCCTTTTCTGGGCGTCTACGGAGCTTGTTCCACGATGGCGGAGAGCCTTGCACTTGCCGCCATGGCCGTTGACGGCGGATATTGCGACAATGTCGTGGCGGCGACGGGCAGTCATTTTGCCTCGGCGGAGCGGCAGTATCGCTATCCTTTGGAGCTGGGCTGTACGCGTCCGCCGCAGTCGCAGTGGACGGTGACGGGCGCAGGTGCGGCGCTCGTCGCGCGGGAAGGAGACGGCATCCGCATCGGTTCGGCGACGCTCGGGAAGGTCGTGGATTTCGGCATCACGGATGTCAACAACATGGGCGCGGCGATGGCTCCTGCCGCCGCGGATACCATTCTTGCGCACTTCCGTGCGACGAGAGAGGAGCCGGAGGCATACGATCTCATTGTAACAGGAGATCTCGGAGCGCTCGGAAGCCGCATTCTCAAAGATCTGACGTGGGAGAAGGGGTTGGACATCTCGGAAAATCATGTGGACTGCGGAGAGATCATCTATAACGTGCTGGAAGACGAATTTCAGGGCGGAAGCGGCGCCGGCTGTTCGGCCGTGGTGCTCAATTCCTATCTGCATGCCAAGATGATGGCGGGGGCGCTTCACAGGATTTTATTTGTCGCGACGGGGGCGCTGCTGTCCACCGTCTCGTCGGGACAGGGCGAAAGCATTCCGTGCATCGCGCACGCCGTGACGCTGGAGCGCTGAAAAAGGAGGGAAACATCATGCAGGCAACGGAGATCTTGTTCGCCTTTCTCAAGGCGTTTGCGGTAGGCGGGCTCATCTGTACCATTGCGCAGGTGATCATCAATCTGACCGACCTCACGTCGGGGAAGATTCTGGTATTGTTCATGCTTGCGGGCATTGTTCTGACGGCGCTCGGCATCTATCAGCCGCTCGTGGAATGGGCGGGCGCGGGGGCGACGGTTCCCATTTCGGGATTCGGGTATCTGCTCGCAAACGGCGCCATGAAGGGCGCGCAGGAGGGTCTCTTCGAGGCGCTCACAGGGGCGCTCGCGGCGGCCAGCGCGGGCGTCTCGGCGGCCGTGGTCTTTTCGTTTCTGGCATCGCTCGTATTCCGATCGCATACCAAACACAACTGAATAACAGCTAAAGGACGCGCTGCGGCGCGTCCTCTTTTTTGTTTTGTAAAAACATGATCCTTTTCGGAAAGTATGGTTTGGACGGTAACGCAAAGACCGTCTCGGAAAAGACGTGTTGGTAAATTCCGTCCCGAAAAAGCCGTCTTGAAAATCCGTTTTATCAATAGCCGCTTTGTCGGAGTCCGTCCCCTGAAAGCGGTCTTATATAAAAGAGGGTTGGGCGGTGAGGTCGTTGGACAAAAAGAGCATTGAAAAGAGAGCAATCGCGCACACGAGCGGCCTGGCGTTCGGAAGATCTGCCGATCGTCTGTTTGGCATCTGCCCTTGACACGCATACAAAAACATGATATAATAAAAAAGAGAAATATATCCGAGGTATTTGTATGGGGCTTCTCAAAAATATTGAATGGACAGATGACCGAAAGGACACCATTGTCTACAAATATGACATGGCGAACGACTATGTGAGCAAGGGATCGGTGCTCACGGTGCGTGACTCGCAGGTGGCGATCTTTGCGCATAAGGGAAAGATGGCGGATGTTTTTCTTCCAGGATTTTATAAGCTGGATACCGATTCCATTCCCATTCTGACGAAGATCATGTCCTGGAAGTACGGATTTGAAAATCCCTTCCGTTCGGACATCTATTTTGTCAGCACGCGGCAATTTGCGGGCTGCAAGTGGGGGACGGCGAATCCCATAATTCTGCGTGACGCCGACTATGGTGCCGTGCGCGTGCGCGGATACGGAACATACGCCTTTCGGGTGCAGGACGCCTATGTCTTCATGCAGGAGCTCTCGGGGACCAATTCGACCTTCCGTACGGATGACATTACGGGATATATCCGCAGCATGGTGATCAGCGGCATTTCGGACGCGCTCGGCGAGAGCGGGATTCCCGTTCTTGATATGGCGGGGAATCTTTTGGAGCTGGGCGAAGCGGTGCGCAAGTCCATGCAGCCGATGTTCGGGAAGATGGGGTTGGAGCTGACCAATTTCGTCTTTGAGAATTTCTCTCTGCCCAAGGAACTGGAGGAAGCGCTCGACAAGAACACGTCGCTCGGGATGATGCGCGGGAATATGGACGTCTATACGCGCATGGCGCAGGCGGACGCTCTGAAAGAGGCGGCAAAGAATCCCGGAATGGCGGGTGCGACGATGGGTGCGGGACTCGGCTTCGGAATGGGGAACATGTTCGGGAACATGATGCGCGAGAGCAAGGATTCCTCTGCGGCGGAGACGGTCGTGTGTGCCGGGTGCGGCGCGCGCATTCCCGCTTCGGCGAAGTTCTGTCCCGAGTGCGGAAAAGCGGCGGGCGCGGTCTGTCCCAAGTGCGGGAAGCCCGTCAAAGCGGGAGCAAAGTTCTGCCCCGAGTGCGGAGAAAAGCTGTAAGACAGCGCGGAGGAAGCTATGTCCGACTCTCCTTTCTCCGAATTTGAAAACGGGAAGAACGCCTCCGGGCAGTCCTCACCCTTTTCGGAGTTTGACGCATCCTCCCGCGCGCATGAGACGGCGGCGACCGTCGCTGCGCCCGTGCTCACGGAGGACGGCGAAGTAGAAAACAATACCGATGTCACGAAGTGTCCCGCGTGCGGCGCGAACATGGTGTATGACTCGGAGCGCGGAAAATTGCTCTGCGAACACTGCGGCACCGAAGTCGAAGTGCGTGCGGAGACGAGCGAGGAGCAGGCGTTCGAGCGCCTTCTCACGCGCGGAAACGAATGGGGCGACGAGACGCATGTCTACCGCTGTGAGAACTGCGGGGCGCGCGAGATTCTCTCTGACGGCGAGATCGCGGGCAAGTGTCCCTTTTGCGGAACGACGAACATCGTCCGCACCGAAGAGCTTTCGGGACTCAAGCCCAATGCCGTGGTTCCGTTTTCGGTCGGAAAGGACGACGCGGTGGCGAACGTCCGCCGTTGGGCAAGACGCAAGTGGCTTTCGCCGGGAAAATTCCGACGCGGCGCCAAACCGGAGAACGTGTCGGGCGTCTACACGCCTGCGTTTTCCTTCGACACCTCTGCGGACGCGTGGTATTCGGGGGTGCTCGGAAAGTATTACTATTACACGCGCCGCGTAAACGGAAAAACGGTGCGGGAACGGCGTCTGAAAACATTTCCCATACGCGGACAGTATTCCGCTTTCTTTGACGATATCCTCATTCAGGCCTCCGATCGCATTTCGCAGGAGTCTCTGGATGCCCTGCAGCCGTTCGACACGGGCGAGAGCCGCGAATACCGTCCCGAATATCTGAGCGGATATACGGCGGGACAGTACTCCAAAGACGGACTTGCCTGTTGGAATGCGGCGCGCGGTGTCATACGCGATCGCCTGCAGCAGCTCGTCCTGAGTCGGTACACCTACGACACCGTGGTCTCCTTTCATCTGGACTTCCAATGCAGGAATACGACCTACAAATATCTGCTTCTGCCCGTGTATGTCGGGCATTGCGGCTGGAAAAAGAAACTCTATCATTTTTTCGTAAGCGGACACAACGGCAAGGTAACGGGAAAGGCGCCCGTCTCGCCGCTGAAAGTGGGATTGCTCGTCCTGCTCGGACTGGCGGTTGTCGTCGGGATCGCATTTCTGTTCATGTGGTGGAACGGCATGGGGCCGTTTGCATAATTATGGCGCCGTATGCGCACTCGTAAGGAGGTCAATATGCACAAAAAATTTTTGTTCGGACTCATCGTATGCCTGATGATCGTGGCCGTGGCTGTGTTGTGGCTGCTGTCTGCGCTCGGAATCCCCGAAATGCAGTGGTTCACGCTCGGCTGGGCGGTGACGATCGCGACGGGCGTCTTGGGGCTTGCCTTTCTCGGCCGCGGCGTATTCGGCAAGTCTGCCGTACCCGTCAAGAAACTGTGGATGTTTTTCGGCGCGGCATTTCTCGTCGTGACGGTCATCGCGCTTGCGGGAGAGCTTGCCATGCCTTCCAAGATCGTCGTTCCCATCATTGCGGTCGTTCTGGCGGTTGCGATTCTCATCGGATTCCTTGCCGTCGGCGGGAAGAAATGGGATACGGGCGACAACCAGAAGGCGGGATATAAGACCTATCGTGAACGCAAAGCAGAAGAGGCGCGCAAGCAGGCCTCGGACGAGGACAAAAAGGACTGACGCGTTTTCGGAGAAAGACCTGTTCTACGCAGGTCTTTTTTCTTGTCTTTTTTGCGGAAATGCGCTACAATATGGGAAACAGGAGGGACGTATGCGGAAAAAACTGGCGGCAAGTGCGGTCATGCTTGCAGGGCTTCTGATGTTTAGTGCCTGCGCGGGAGCGGGGGAAGAAGAGGATGATCGCGTATTAACCGAGGCAACGCTTGCGGCGATGGACGATTACGATCATTTCGGGACGATGACGCGCTGGGTATATGTGCGCGAGCAGACGTCGGATGCTTCGGCAATCTGGGATCGCCTCACGCAGAGTTCGGAATCGGTCGAGAGCCATGTTTCCTCCGAGCGCACCGAGAGCGACATTTCCCGTTTCAATGCGGCGAAAGCAGGAGAACGCGTTGCGATCGCGGAAGAGACCTATCGGATGCTTGTTGCGGCGCGGACGGTCTATGAGGAGACGGATGGGAAGTACAATCCCGCTACAGGGCTTCTCGTCGATCTGTGGGGATTTACGCCCCGCCATCGCAAGGCGAACTACAAGCCCGAGACCGACTACGACCGCGCCCTTTACGCCGAGGAACTTCCTGCAGAGAAGTATATTACGGCATTTTCCTCCGAGGCGGTGCTCGATTTTTCAGCGGTGGAAATGGGACAGGACGGGGACGGGTGCTATGCCGTCAAGCCGGAAACTGCTTTCGTCACGGTGGAGAACGCCGCAGGGGAAGCGATCGAATATACGATGCAACTCAATTTCAGCGGCATCGGAAAGGGCTATTCCGCCGATTGCGCGCAAGAAATTCTGCGCGATGCGGGACAGGAATACGGATATTATAGTCTGGGCGGAAGCTCGATGGTGCTGCTTGCCGATCCTACGCGGCAGGGCGGCGTATGGGAGATCGGCGTCAATGCGCCGCGGAACTTGTCCGGCAAGACGTCGTATGCGTCCATTCGCGCCCGCGATATCGTGCTTTCCACGAGCGGCGACTACGAGCAGTACTATGAGATCGACGACAGGCGGTACTGTCATATCGTCGATCCCGCGACGGGGTATCCCATCGGCGCATCGCCCGTACAGGACGGAAGCCATGTCGTCTGTGCGACCGTTGTCGGCGGGAGGGCGGCGGAAGGAGACGCGCGTGCGACGGCGCTTTGCTGTATGGGTCTCGATGAGGCATTGAACTACTGCCGCGCGAACGCGGATGTGTTCCGCGTTCTGCTCGTGTGGTACGATGCCGCAGAGGATACGTACACGGCCTATTCCAATCTGGAAGACTGGACGCTTACCGAGTCTGTCATGCAAACGGAGGAAATCGCGTGAGCCGCGTCTGGCTTGTTCGGGAGAAAAAACCGTTTGCGGCGTGGGATTTGTTGGTCTACGGGGTATTGGCGGTCTTAATCGCGGTTCTGTTTATTGTCTTTGTCTTTTCGGACGCGTTCGGCGTCAAGGACGCACGCGGGATTCGCGTGGAGGCGGAGGGCGAGACGGTCTATACCTATCGTTTCGGAGAAGGCGGACAAATCGCCTCTGGCTGGGAAGACCGCGTCGAGGAGCGTACGGAAGGGGCGATGCTCTATGTGCGCATAACGACGCCGCGCGGCTGGAACGAACTCGCCATCGACACGGAAAAGAATGCCGTCTATATGCAGGATGCGGATTGCAGTTTCCGTAAAGACTGCACGCACATGCAGGCGATCGGGGGAGGCGGGAGCGTGATCATCTGCATTCCGCATGCGCTCCGCGTGATGCCGCTGGAGGGGGAAAATCTCATGAATCCGTCCATCGGATAACGGTGGAAAGTCGGGGAAAACAGACAAACCGACTGTGGAAAAGCGGCCGATTGAGCGGACAGAGGATAATTTTTTGAAAAAGTTATCCACATTTGTTCCACCATTCGACAGAATATTCCACAATTCTTCCGAAAATCGGGCAAAAACGGTGGAAAGATCGGAAAAGTTCTCCACAGGAATATTTTTTCTGTGGAGAAGGGATTTTTTCCCTGAAATCTGTTGACAAAAGCAGATAAATCGCGTATAATAGCATGGTGTTCAGCGGAAATGCACCGTTAGCTAAGCTGGATATAGCGTCGGTCTACGGAACCGAAGGCCAGGAGTTCGAATCTCTTACGGTGCACCAAAAGGGTATAATCCGAACTATATCGTTACAAGCGAATGGTTCGGATTTTCTCTTTTTATAAGCAAATGCTGACGCGGTTGCGACTTCTGAAATTATAAACTATTCTGTCGCTTAATCTTTTACTAATTTTCCTTTTGTTTAAGTAATAGCCATTATCTACATAGAAACATAAAAAGCGAGGTAATGAATTTACCTCGCTTATCACTATCTATAGATAGCTATTTACCTGTTCAATGATAAGCTGACATAACATTTAACTTTAATTCAAAACTTTTTTTCCAAAACTTTAGCTATGATCAGTTTATATGACAGATTAAAGAAGGGTAAGGTAGTTGTCGTAGACATTGAAACGTCGGGCTTATTTTGCGGCGAAGAGGGGAAAGAAAACGCATATATTCTGGAGATCGCGGCGCTGCAGCTCGATCATTTTCATGAGGCGGAACGCTTTCATTCCTATGTCGCCTGCCCCGTTTCATTGCCGGAGGAGATTTCTGCATTGACGGGCATTACCGAAGAAGCGCTTGCGGGCGCGCCGCCTGTCGAACAGGTGTTAAAAGAGTTCGCCGCGTTTGCAGACGGCGCTATCCTTGTCGGGCATAATCTGCCTTTCGATTGTAAATTTTTGAACTATTACGGCGCAAAGTACGGCGTCACATTCTCACAGGATCGGGTGGATATGCTGCCGCTTGCCAAGAGGATGCTCGGGAAAAGAGTGGATAATTTTAAGCTGCAGACGATCGCAGACGAAATCTATTCAGGTTGTATAGATAAAAATATAAAACTTGAAACGTGCATGCAATGCGCCGAAGCAATTGCCGAAAGCGTGCAGTTGCTGTCCAAATTACAAAAAGATCGGTTTAACTCTCTGCCGTATTATCGTATTATCGTGCAGTGGCGCAGGATCCGGCGTGAGATTTGGTACGTGGAGCATATTATTGGCGAAAATCTAATGCGGTGTGCGCTGTTCGGCAAAGAACATCCGCTCTTTCCGCTTTGGGTATATAAGTGTGCCGAAAAATTGGAATACGTCAGCCGTTTTGTAGATAAAAAGGATGAAAAATTGCCGCAACGCGAGTATGAAATGATTTTTACGGGGCCGAACGAAGCCGTTTGGGAAACAAAAGAATGGTTGGAGGGGGGAGGGCTTCGTGATGCTGGCGATTACGAAGTTACGGATGAACTCTGTGAGAAAGTATTCGCCATCTATGATGCGGTGCGCGTTTCCTGCATGCCCTATCTGATGAGCCGCACGGAGACCTATCACCCGGAAGAATACGCTTCTATTATTATACAGGCGGTGGAAACGGAAGGAAAAAAATAGAGAAATCAAAATTGATTACGATTCTAAGAAATATAAGATTTACTACAATTAAAAACCACGGAACAAGGAGATGAAAATGGCGATTATACGGATCACAATGGAAGATGTCAAAAGGTATATCGGCAGTAATGAGCAGACAGATGATGCGAG
>CAJFMF010000040.1 GCA_904391375.1 Candidatus Gallimonas faecavium
TGGGGTAGATCGCCGCGACTTCCGAGAAAGCATACGCGACGTGCGACGCGGCGGTATTGCCGTCAATCGTCATCTTGGTCATCGAAAAACCTCCATAAAATAGTATCTTGTTTATTCACACATCTCTCTCGGAACGACCCGACAGAAATGCCGTGAGCGGATAAAAGTTCTTTGCATGTCCGACGCGGAATCTTTCCGCACCCGAAAGGCGGTTTTGCGCAATCATATGCCCTGTCAGGGTGCTGCAAGGTACAGACCGAAGGGCAGATCGCACGCAAAATTGCACAGCAAAACGGGCGTCTTGCACGCACACGTTTATTATAAATGTTTTCCTCGGACAAGTCAACCCCCCATCATGAAAAAATTCGCATATTTCGGCAAGAAATTTTACTTTTGCGTGGGGCAGTCGAACCTGCGGGGAGAATGTGGGGCGAAAACGTCGAGAAAATCGCGGGGAAGGCGGGGTTTTACAAAAATATCACGGTGAATTCATTGTAAAACGGCGGACAATTTGCTATAATATGGGAAATATCTGCGATTGAAAATCTGCCGCGGTGCGGCGGATTGCCGAAGCGAACGGGAGCAATATGAAAGCCATTGAATTCGAGGACGTGTCTTTTCGCTATGAAGAGGAAGGGCCGTTCGCCGTACGACATCTGAATTTCTCGGTGGACGAGGGAGAGTTTGTCGCCGTACTCGGGCACAACGGAAGCGGAAAGAGTACGCTTGCGCGTCTTTGCAACGGACTTCTGACGCCCGACGAGGGGCGTATCCGCGTGTTTGGGACGCTTGTCGGGGACAAAAATCTCTATGACGTCCGCAGGAATGTGGGGGTGGTCTTTCAGAATCCCGACAACCAGACGGTGGCGACCATCGTGGAGGACGACGTGGCGTTCGGTGCGGAAAACGTCGGGCTTCCCCGCGAGGAGATCGGAAAGCGCATCGACTTTGCGCTCAGGGCGGTCGGCATGGAGCAGTACCGTTCGTCTGCCGTGGCGCGGCTTTCGGGCGGACAGAAACAGCGCGTCGCGATTGCGGGCGTGCTTGCGCTCAAACCGAGGATCGTCATTCTGGACGAGTCGACGGCCATGCTCGACCCGCGCGGGCGGCGCGAGATCGTGGACGTCGTGACCCGTCTCAACAAAGAGGAGAAGATCACCGTCCTTCTGATCACGCACTTTATGGAAGAGGCGTTGCTCGCGGACCGTGCCGTGGTCATGAACCGCGGCGAACTTGTCATGGAGGGGACGCCGCGTTCCATTTTTGAGCGCAAGGACGAACTCGTCACCTATAATCTTGCCTTGCCGCGCATCGGGGTCATCTGCGAGACGCTGCGTGCGGGCGGCATGCAGGTCAATTACACGCTGGACGCGGCCGCGCTTGCAAAGGAGATCGCCGAATGCGTATCGTAGCCGAGCATCTCTCCTATACCTATAATCCTGGATCGCCCTTTGCGTCGGCGGCGCTGCGGGACGTCTCTCTCACCATCGAAGAGGGGGAGTTTTTCGGGATCATCGGGCATACGGGGAGCGGAAAATCCACGTTTGTGCAGCATCTGAACGGGCTGTTGCGCCTGCCTTCTTCGCAGAAGCACTATCGTCCCAAGCGGCTGAAAAAGGGGCAGGCGCCTCCGCCCGCGACGGTTCTGACGGTCGGGGACTTCGACCTCACCGACAAAAAGACAAATTTCCGTGCCTTGCGCAAGAGCGTGGGCATGGTGTTTCAGTATCCGGAGTATCAGCTCTTTGCCGAGACGGTGCGCGACGACGTGGCGTTCGGTCTCAAAAATTTTTCGAAAGAAAAACTATCGGACGCGGCGATCGACGAAGCGGTGCGCGCGGCGGTCGAAGTGGTGGGGCTGGACTATGAGGAGCTGAAGGACAAATCGCCCTTTGAGCTCTCGGGCGGACAGAAGCGGCGCGTCGCGATTGCGGGCGTCATCGTCACGCGGCCCGAAGTGCTTGTCCTCGACGAACCCGCGGCGGGACTCGATCCGCTGGGGAAGCGCGAAGTCATGGAACTGTTGCACAAGCTGCACAGGGAGTGGTGCAAGACGGTCGTCATCGTCTCGCACGACATGGACGAGATCTCCGAGAACTGTACGCGGGCAGCGGTGTTTGCGGACGGAACCGTCCGGTATGTCCTGCCGCCGCGCGAGTTGTTCCGCCATGCGCAGGAGCTGACGGAGCTTGGACTGGACGTGCCGCTCACGGCGAAGCTCACGGCGCTGTTGCAGGAAGACGGCATTGTCGTGGACAGCGATTTTACGACGGCGGACTTCTGTGAAAAAGTCCTCGCTCTGTGGAAGAAACGGAAGGAGGGCGCACAATGAAGGACGTCTCGTTCGGTCAGTTCTATCCCGTCGATTCCTTTGTCCATCGCCTCGATCCGCGCCTGAAGATCGTATTCCTCATCGCCTATATCGTCGCGATCTTCCTTGCGTCCAACTTCTACGGGCTTGCGGCGTGTGCGGCTGTGTTGCTTCTCATCATGATCGCTGCGCGCATTCCCTTCGGGAAAGTCCTGCGCGCCGTGCGGGCCGTGACCTTCCTCGTTCTCTTTACTACGGCGCTCAACGTGCTCTTCTATAAGGGAGAGACCGTGTACTGGACATGGAAGATCTTCTGTGTTTCCTTCGAGGGGATCATCTTCTCGGTCTTTCTCGCACTACGGCTGGTGCTGCTCGTCATCTGTTCGTCCATGCTCACCTATACCACCACGCCCGTGTCGCTCACGGACGGCGTGGAGAGTCTGCTCACGCCCCTCAAATGGATCCGCATTCCCGTCCATGCGCTGGCGCTCGTCATGAGCATTGCCCTGCGTATGATCCCCGTCCTCATGGACGAGACGGCGCGCATCAAAAACGCGCAGATGGCACGCGGGGCGGACTTCGAGAGCGGAAATCTCGTCAAGCGGGTGAAGGCGACCATTCCCATTCTCGTGCCGTTGCTGCTGTCGGCGCTGCGACGTGCGGACGAACTGGGCGACGCCATGGACGCCCGCTGTTACACGGGCGGGAATCATCGGACAAAATACAAGAAACTGCGCTTCACATGGCGCGATCTCGTCGCATTTTTGCTGGTTGCCGCACTCATCGGGGGCGTCGTGGCAATGAAGATTCTGCTCCCCGCACCTTACTGAGGCCCGCCATGCGTTATGTTTTGCAGATCGCCTATGACGGAACGGATTTTGCGGGCTCGCAGCGTCAGCCTGCCGCGCGTACCGTCCAGGGAGAACTGGAACGGGCGGCGGCGCAGATCGGCACGTTTTCGCGGGTGACGCTCAGCGGCAGAACGGACGCGGGCGTCCATGCGGCGGCGCAGGTGGGGCAGACGGACGGCGAAACGCCCGTTCCGCCCGAAAAGCTCGCCGAGGTTCTGAGCCGTCAGCTTCCCGCCGATGTGAAGGTCCTGAAGAGCGCGTTGGCGCCCGAGGGCTTCGACTGTACGCGCGCCGTCAGAAAAAAGACGTATTGCTATCGGTTTTACTGTGCGCGCACGCCGCATCCGCTGCTCGCGCGCTATGCCGCGCGGATGGACAGAGCTCCCGATCGGGACGCCATGCGCGCCGTTCTCCCGCTCCTTACGGGCGAGCACGACTTTGCGGCCTTCCGCGCTACGGGTTCGTCCGCCAAGACCACGGTGCGCACGCTCTATGAACTCACCGCGGACTGCATAGAGCTGTACGGGGTCCCCGTGTACGAGATCCGCGTCACGGGAAACGGATTTCTCTACAACATGGTGCGCATCCTGGCGGGCGAACTGTATGCCGTCGGATGCGGCATCGCGGACGCCTCCGACGTCGAAAAGGCGCTTCGGACGGGGCGGAGAGATCTGCTCTACCGCACCCTGCCTGCGGAAGGGCTCATGCTCGAGCAGGTCGATTACGGCATTCCGCTCTTCGGCGAGGAAAGGCCGTAAAGCATTAAAAAAGACGCCGCGCGTTCAGGATGGCATGCGGAACGGCATGCAGGATGGGATAAAAAGGACGGGCGGCTCGTTCGGACAGAAAATAACGCATCCCGCTCTTCGGAGAAAAAGGAGGAAGTATGGAATTTTTTGATTGGATCAACGTGGTGCAGATCTTCACCGAGTATTTCACGGTGGCGACGGTCTCGTCGGCGGCGGAATATGTGCAGGTCGTTCTGCGCATTCTCTATATCAGCGTGGGCGTTGCGGGCGGACTGTATCTCATCTGCCTCATTCTCGGCGGCCTCGGAATGCACACGATGGCGAAAAAAGTCGGCATGAAACACTCCTGGCTTGCCTTCCTGCCGCTTGCCAATACCTGGTACGCAGGAAAACTTGCGGGCGAGACGCGCCTCTTCGGACAGAAGATGAAGCGCGCCGGGCTGTATGCCACGCTCGCGGAAATCGTGTACATCGGAATCAACGTCTTTGCGCTCGTGGTGCAGTTTGCGCTCTATCGTCCCGAGTATTTTGTGGAGCGCTTCAACGAGGCAGGGGAGTTCAACGGCATCTATCTGGAAGTTGCGCGCATTCCGCTTTCTCTGCGCTGGCTGGTCGTAGCAAATTCCGTGCTTTCGTGGGTGAACGTCATTGCCTATCTTGCGCTTATCCTCTTCTTCTGTGCGGTTTTCTTTGCGTTCTTCCGCAAATACTATGCGCGCAGTCCCTTCCTCATGACCTTCCTGTGTGCGGTTCTTCCGCTGCGCGGCATCGTCATTTTTGCGGTGCGCAACAACACGCCCGTCGACTATGACGCGTATATGCGCAGAAAGATGCAGCAGTACGCCGCACGTCAGGGGAATCCGTATGGCGGACAGGGCGGCTACGGCGAGCAGGGATACGACATCTACGGCAACCGCACGGACGGAGCGGGCGCGCCGCCGAAACAGGACGAGCCGTTCTCCGACTTCGGCGATTCCTCTGCCCCCGCGTCGGGTGCGGGCGGACAGGGGAATGCAGAGGGCGGTTCCGGCTCCGGAAACGCGGACGGGAACAATCCCTTCCCCGATTTCTGACGGGATTCCGAACAATTTGAATGCGCCGGTTTTTTCTTCGGAAAAGACCGGCGCATTTTTTTCTGAAACGTTTGCATTTTTGAAAATGCGTGCTATAATATAAAGGAAATTTATATCCGATGCAAAGGAAGGGCGCTTTCAACAATCTGTGCTTATAATAAAGACATGAATGATCTCATTTCGGCAATTGCCACGGCGAGTGGTGCGGCGGGGGTCGCCATCGTCCGCATGAGCGGAGAGGGTGCGCTCGAGACGGCAAGAAAAATGTTTTCCCGAAAGGGGGAATATACACCCTATCGGATGTATCCCGGCGTCATCGATGCGGGGACGTTCCGCGATTACGGCATGTGTGTGTATTTTCGCGCGCCCGCGTCGTTTACGGGAGAGGACGTCGTCGAACTGCACTGTCACGGCGGGACGGAGATCGCGCGCGGCGTCCTGCGCCGAACGCTGGAGCTGGGGGCGCGGCTTGCAGAACGCGGCGAGTTTACGCGGCGGGCATATCTCAACGGCAAGCTCTCGCTTTCGGCGGCGGAGGGGTTGGGGGAGATGATCTCCGCCTCTTCCGAAGCACAGGTGCGCGCGGGGTATCTGCTGTACAGTGAAAAACTCACGCGGCTCGGGACACAGCTGCAGGCCGAACTGACGGAGTGTCTTGCGCAGGTGGATGCCGACCTTGACTACCCGGAAGAGGACCTCGAAACGGACGCGCGCGAACAGATCGCAGCGCGTCTTGATCGCGTCTTAAAGCAACTTCTCGCGCTTCTTGCGCAGTACGGAGCGGGGCGCAAGATCAAGTCGGGGGTGCGCGTCGCGCTCGTCGGCGCGCCGAATGCGGGGAAGAGTTCTCTTCTCAATGCGCTTTTGGGATATGACCGTGCCATTGTCTCCGACATCCCGGGGACGACGCGCGATCTGAACGAGGGGACGATCACGCTGCACGGCGTCAACTTTCTGCTGACGGACACGGCGGGTCTGCGCGAGAGTGCGGACAAGATCGAACAGGAGGGGGTTCGCCGCGCCAGAGAGGCGATCCGTTCCGCGGACGTCATCGTCTGGTTGAAAGACGAGGCGCCTGCGCCCGACTTTCCCGAAGGGACGCCCGTCATCACCGTGGGCGCAAAGAGCGATCTCGGCCGCCGAGCGGACTGCGACGTGGTGCTCTCATCCGTCACGGGAGAGGGTCTGGACGCCTTCCGCGCGATGCTCTATGAAAAGGGGTTCGGCCGCGAAAACGACGATGCGTTTCTGTTGTCCGAGCGCCATTATCGGGCGATCCGACAGGCGGCGGATGCGGTGCAGGCGGCGCTTGCGGCGGTGCGGGATGCGCCCTCCGAGCTGTATGCGGAGGACGTGCGCCGCGCCTGGGAAGCGCTCGGCGTCATCTCGGGCGAGACGGCAAACGAAAACATCATCGACGAAATTTTTTCCAAGTTCTGTGTCGGCAAATAATCACAATCATGACAGCTACGGGAGAAAGACATGGTAAATCTGGAACTGTATAAGGTATTTTACACGGTGGCGCGGTGCGGTAGTCTTACCAAGGCGGCAGAGGAACTCTATATTTCCCAGCCAGCCGTCTCGCAGGCGATCAAGCAGTTGGAGACGCAGCTCGGCACGCCGCTCTTCAATCGGATGCACAAGGGCATGGAGCTCTCCAAGCAGGGCGGAATGCTCATCTATCCCGACGTGGAAAAGGCGCTCCGTCTCCTGGACGGCGTGGAGGACAAACTCTCCGAAATGCAGAAGAGCGCGACTGGAACGCTGCGCATCGGCGCTTCGGAGACCATCTTCCAGTACATTCTCGCCGAGAAGATCGTCGCCTATCACAAGCTCTGTCCGCAGGTGAAGATCGAGCTCATCTCCGACGTATCGCCGCGCATCATCGAATTTCTCAAGACGGACCGCTGCGACGTCGGATTCCTCAACCTGCCCATTCCGCCCGATGACGGCATCGTCATCACGGATACCGTTGCGCTTCTCAATGACGCGTTCCTTGCGGGAGAGGCGTTCTCCGAGCTCAAGGGCAAGGAACTCTCCGTTTGGGATCTGCAGGACTATCCGCTCCTGCTCATGGAGCCGAACACGGTGGCGCGTGCCGCCTTCGACCACTTCGCCAAGAGCCTCGGCGCGACGCTCGTTCCCGCCGTGGAGGTGGGAAGCTGGGACTTCATGAAGCGCCTTGTTACGGACGGCATGGGCATCGGCTGTCTGCCGCGCGAATACGCACAGCGCCGTCTGCGCGACGGAGAGCTGTTTGAAGTCAACGTCAAACCCGCCATGCCGTCGCGGTCGGTGGGGCTTGCGCTTCCAAAGGACGCCAATATGCCCTATTCTCTGCGCGCGTTCATCAATCTTCTGCGCAAGGAGCACTGACATGGACATGACCCTGCTGACGGGCGCCTGCGGGGGATTGGGCAGCGCGTTTGCGCATCTGCTGGCCGCCCGCGGGGAACCGCTCCTGCTCACGGGGCGCAGCCGCGAGCGCCTGGACGCGCTCGCCCGCGCGCTTGCGGCGCAGTATTCTGTCCCCGTTGAGACGTTTGTCTGCGATCTTACGGACAGCGGGGCGCGGCAGGCACTCTTTTACTTTGCCGATGCGAAGGAAATCTCGTTCTCCCGTCTCGTGTATGTGGCGGGCATCGACACGCAGAAGGCGGCGGAAAACTTCACCGAGGAAAAACTTGTCGCCCAGGCGCGCGTCAATCTGGAGGGCGCCGTATCGCTCATGCGCGGCGTGTTCCTGCGGCGCAGTGCAAACGGGATATGTGAATTTCTCGCGATCGGAAGTATGTCGGGCGTCTCGCCCATGCCGTATTTTGCGCTCTACAGCGCCACCAAAAAAGCGCTGGAACAGTACTGCATCGCCCTCCATACCGAGTGGATGGGACGGGCAAAGGTGACCGTCGTCCTTCCGGGCGGCATTCCGACGCGACAGGATATTCGGGAAAACATCGCCGCACACGGGTGGTTCGGGAAAGTCTCCGCCCTGCCGCCCGAGACCGTCGCCGCACGGGCATTGCGCGCCGTCGCAGGCAACCGCCGCCGCGTCGTCATCGGCTTCTGGAACAAATTGCTGTATTGCGGGATGCACCTCGTCCCGCTCTCGTGGCGCCTGCGCGCCATTGCGAAAATCTGGAAAAAAACGGAAAAAGACGCGTTCTGATCGACGCGTCTTTTTTACAAAAGTGCTTAAAGCGGGGGTGAGCCAATCGCGAAAGTCGGGCAAACGCGGGCCAATCGCGGAAGTCGGGACAAAAAAGAAGCGCACGGGTCGGCGTGCGCAAGGGGTCATTTCTTATTCTTTTTGAATTCCTCCTCTTCCTCGGCGGTGGAGAAGGAGAAGGCGATGCGTTCGTTGCGGGAGATGAGGTCTTTTGCAAAGGTCTCGTAGAGGGTATTTTTGATGACGATCGCCATATACTTGTTGCGGCCGTCTGCGAAGTAGACAGCGAGTTTATCGGCGCCCTTGAAGAGGTGGACGGAGAGAATGGAGTCGAGAGGGTACTTGGTGCGCAGAAACCCGAAGACGAGGACGAGGTCTTTTGCGGTGAGGATGTATTCCGAGCGCACGAGCATGGCGATGATGACGACGGCGAGAGCGCCGCTCACGAAGTAGAGCAGGATGAACTTGATCCATTCGAGGGCGTTGGAGAAATTTCCTGCGCGCAGGAAGTCGGCGAACTGCCAGGTTGTCAGGCCGATTGCGGCGAGGCAGAGGGCGATGCCTGCGAACAGCACGCCAAGCGTGAGCGGGGAAAAGCGGAATTTATAGCGTGTTCCGGGGCGGAAGGTGCGGTCGCGCTCTGCCGTGCGGGCGGGGAGTTCCTTGCTTGCGGGAAGCTCGGGCGCGATGACCTCGGTGGAATCGGAGGATAAGACGTCGTTCACTTTTTTCATGGATACAGTATAGCAAATCCATGCAGAAAATGCAAGAGCGGGGCAGAGTTTTCTCGGAAAAATTCCTGTCGGATTTGCGTTGGAAAAAAGTTTTTTGTGCAAAATGATTCTTCTTTTTGCGGAATACTTGAAAAATCTGATAAAATAAAGTATAATAAATACAATTACGGTTTGAAGAAACGGGAGGGAGCGGTATGGTCAAGCTCATAAGGCAAGGCGTCTACTACATGGACGGACGGATCGTCAAGGAGGCGCAGGCGTTTTACACGTCGGACAAAAAGGAGAAGGCGGAAAAGAACACGCTCTCGTATGCGATCTTAAAGGCGCACAATATCGGGGACGAGGAGAACCTTCGCATTCGTTTTGATGCGATCGTCTCGCACGACATCACCTATGTCGGCATCATTCAGACGGCAAAGGCGAGCGGATTGAAGGAGTTTCCCATTCCCTATACGCTCACCAACTGCCACAATTCGCTGTGTGCGGTGGGGGGAACCATCAACGAGGACGACCATGTCTTCGGGCTTTCGGCGGCAAAGAAGTACGGCGGAGACTATGTCCCCGCGCATCTTGCCGTGATTCATCAGTATATGCGCGAGTGTGCGGCAAAGTGCGGGGCGATGATTCTCGGTTCTGATTCGCACACCCGTTACGGTGCGCTCGGCACGCTCGCCGTCGGGGAAGGCGGCCCCGAGCTCGTCAAACAGCTCCTCCGCCAGACCTATGATGTACGCCGCCCCGAGGTGATCGCCGTCTATCTCAAGGGAAAACTGCGCAAGGGTGTCGGCCCGCAGGATGTGGCGCTCGCGCTCATCCGCGCGACGTTCGCAAGCGGGTTTGTCAAGAACAGGATCCTCGAATTTATCGGCCCCGGCATTGCGGGACTTTCGATGGACTACCGCATCGGCATCGACGTCATGACGACGGAGACGACCTGTCTTTCCTCTGTCTGGGAGACGGACGACAAGACGCGCGAATACCTCAAGGAGCACGGCAGGGAAGAGGACTATCGCGAGATGAAGGTCGCACAGCCCGCCTACTACGACGGCGCCGTGACCATCGACCTCTCGCGCGTCGAGCCGATGATCGCGCTTCCCTTCCATCCCTCCAACGCCTACACCATTCGGGAATTCCTCGCCGACCCGATTCCGCTTCTGAAAGCGGCGGAGGAACAGGGCAGAAAGATCAAGGGAGACGACTCCTTTACGCTCACCGACAAGGTCAGAGACGGAAAAGTCTACGTCACGCAGGGCATCATCGCGGGCTGCGCGGGCGGCGGGTATGAGAACGTCGCCGAAGCGGCGGAGATTCTGCGCGGGAAGAGCGTCGGAACGGGGGAGTTCTCTCTCTCCGTCTATCCTGCCTCACAGCCCGTCTATAAGGCGCTCACCGACGCGGGTTATACGTCCGTTCTCATGGAAGCGGGCGCCGTTGTCAAGACGGCGTTCTGCGGCCCGTGCTTCGGCGCGGGGGACGTCCCTGCCAACAACGGGCTGTCCGTCCGTCATACGACGCGCAACTTTGAAAACCGCGAGGGAAGCCGCCCCGGACAGGGACAGCTTGCGGCGGTCGCGCTCATGGATGCGCGCTCCATTGCGGCGACGGCGGCAAACGGCGGCGTGCTCACGTCTGCGCTCGACTATGCGTACAACAAGCGCATCAAAAAGTATAAATTTGATTCCAAGATCTACGAAAACCGTGTCTATCGCGGAATCGGCAAGCCCGATCCTTCGGAAGAGCTTGTCTACGGCCCCAACATCGCCGACTGGCCCGAGCAGATTCCGCTCGGAAAACACCTTCTGATGAAGGTGGTGTCCGTCCTGCGCGATCCCGTGACGACGACGGACGAGCTCATCCCCTCGGGCGAGACGTCCTCCTACCGTTCCAATCCCATGAAACTGGCGGAGTTTGCGCTCTCGCGCAAGGATCCTGCCTATGTCGGGCGCGCCAAAGCCGTGGCAGAGGAGGAATCCTCCCGCCGCACGACGGGCGCTCTTCCCGAGAAAATTCTGAAGGAGCTGGGCGGTTTTTGCCCTGCCGAAGGGACGATCTACGGCAGCGTTGTCGTCTCCAACAAGCCGGGAGACGGTTCGGCGCGCGAGCAGGCGGCGTCCTGTCAGCGCGTCCTGGGCGGTATTGCCAATATCTGCAAGGAGTATGCCACCAAGCGCTATCGTTCCAACCTCATCAACTGGGGGATTCTGCCCTTTGTCTGCAAACAGGCGGGACTGAAGGTGGGGGACTACCTCTACCTGGAAAACATTGCCGACGGCATTGTCTCCGGCGAGGAGCGCTTTGTCGCGAAGGTCATCTCGCGCGGCGCCACGCGGGATATCGTTCTGGAGACAGGCGCACTCACGATCGAAGAGCGCAAGATTTTGCTCGCGGGGTGTCTCATCAACTACAATAAGGAGCTTGCAAAGTGACGCTCGCACGCATTCGTTCGGTGGTCGATCTGACGCCCTACCCGCGTCCCGAGCCGCTGGATGCGGAGGGGAAGCGTACGGCGACGGACACCCTTTTGAAGTGGCTGTTGCGTGAACGCGGTATGATCGCGGCGTTCTCTGCCACGACGGAGAAAAAGCGGATGCTCGTACGCGGATACATGAACGAACGTCCCGCGCATCCCATTCCGTCCGAGATTCTCGCGATCCAGGACAGGCTTTTCTGGACGGAATCGCTGGAACGCGGCATTCTCTCTCCCGAGACGCTTCCTCAGCGAAACGGGATTTCTCTCTGGCAGGGGGACATCACGCGGCTGGCAGCGGACGGCATCGTCAACGCCGCCAATAAGGGACTTCTCGGCTGTTTCCTGCCCAATCACAACTGTATCGATAACGTCATTCATTCGGCGGCGGGAATGCAGCTGCGGGACGACTGCGCCAAGCTCATTGCCGCACAGGGACACGAAGAGGACTGCGGCGACTGCAAAATCACGCGTGCCTATAATCTGCCTTCCCGTTATGTTCTGCACACCGTCGGGCCGATGGTGCGGCGCGAGGTGGCCGAGCAGGACCGCGCGCTTCTTCGCTCCTGCTACAATTCCTGTCTCGACCTCGCCGCGGAAGCGGGCCTTCGGTCAGTGGCGTTCTGCTGTATTTCCACGGGCGTTTTCAGCTTTCCGCAGGCGGAGGCCGCAGAGATCGCCACGGGAGCGGTGCTCCGCTGGAAAATGCGCCACCCCGAGAACGATATGCAGATCATTTTCAATACCTTTCTCGATTCGGACACCGAGATTTATCGCAAAATCCTCGCGCTGGTCTGAGTTTTGGAGGCTTGTCTTCAATCGGCCGCTCTGCCAAAAGGGCGGCCGTCGTGTTATTCGCACAATTTGCGCGAGAAGGAACCTCGCCGGGCCCTGAAAAAATTACCCGAGGCTTGACAAAATACACCCGCTCTTTTATAATATCCGAAGGAGAACGCCGTGCAAAGATTGGCAGATTCTGCCTGGTTTCTGCTGTGCGTGGGCGGGAAAAGAGTACAGGCGGCAGAGGTATACACGGCATATTTTGCCGATCGGGGAAACAGGAGATGCTGCTCCGCTTTCGGGCGGAGCTTTTGAAAGATAAGGAGATGCGGCATGAAATATCTCATTGCGCTGGACGCCGGGACGACGAGCGTGCGTGCGTTCGTCTACGATCTTGCGGAGAAAAAATTTGTCTACCGTGCGCAGCAGGAAGTGGGGCAGAGTTTCCCGCAGCCCGGCTGGGTGGAACAGGACGCTGACGAGATCTACTACAAGGCGGCCTATGTCCTGAACGACTGTCTGCGCTTTGCGGGCGAAAAAGAGGTCGCGGGTGTGGGTTTTACCAACCAACGCGAGACGACGGTCTTATGGGACAGAGAGACGGGAGAGCCGATCTGTCCCGCCATCGGGTGGCAATGCCGTCGTACGAGTGACTGGTGCCGTGCCTTGGACGATGCGACGAAGGCGCTTGTGCGTGCGCGTACGGGGCTTGTTCCCGACGCCTATTTTTCGGCGAGTAAGATCCTTTGGGATCTTGAACATATTCCTGCGGCCAAGCGGCTTCTCGCGGAGGGCAGACTGTGTGCGGGGACGGTGGACAGCTATCTCATCTTCAAATTCACCGAAGGACGCTCGTTCGTCACCGACGTCACGAACGCTTCGCGCACTATGCTCTATAACATTCATACGCTCGACTGGGACGAAGAGCTGCTCGCCCGTTTCGGGATTCCCCGCGAGATTCTGCCCGAAGTGCGCGCTTGTGACGCTCGGTTTGGGGAAATCTCCCTGCGGGACAGAGTTTTACCCATTGCAGGGCTTGCGGGAGACCAACAGGCCGCGCTGATCGGGCAGGGCTGTCTGGAAGTCGGCGAGGGAAAGATTACCTACGGAACGGGACTGTTTCTGCTCTTTTCTACGGGCGCGCGGGCGATCGCGTCCTCGAACGGCCTTCTGACGACCATCGGCTGCCGCATCGGAGGGCGGACGATGTATGCGCTGGAGGGAAGCGCGTTTCATGCGGGGAGCGGGGTGCAGTGGCTGCGTGACGGGCTCGGGCTGATCCCGAATGCCGCAGAGACGCAGACGCTTGCCGAGAGCGTTCCCGACAGCGGCGGCGTGGTCTTTGTGCCCGCATTCACGGGGCTGGGAGCGCCCTATTGGGATGCGGAGGCGCGTGCGCTCTTTGCGGGAATCACGCGCGGGACGACGCGGGCGCATCTCGTGCGCGCCGTCCTCGAGAGCATCGCCTTTGAGGCCCGCGAACTGGTCGATTGTATCCGCGCGGAGGGGGTGAATATTTCCCTTGTGCGCTGTGACGGCGGCGCGTCTGCCAACGACTTTCTCATGCAATGCCAGGCGGACGTCCTCGGCGTTCCCGTGGATCGTCCGCAGGAGCGGGAGAGTACGGCGCTGGGAGCCGCGATGCTGTGCGCTCTGTCGCTCGGCCTTGTCGATCTTCATTCGCTTCCCGAATATCGCTTTGCGGGACAGGTTTTTATGCCGAATTTTGCGCGAAAAGACGTATGCGAGGCAGAATACCGCACATACCGCACGGCCGTTCGGCGCGCTCTGTTGCGACCGGAGGAATAAATTCATCGGCGGCTTGCGGCGGAATCGTCGGCCGTTCTGACAGAGAATCAGATTAGCAAATAGATTGTCAGAAAATAAATTGACGGGTAAGATGAAGGTTGTTTTTTGACTGCCTTTGCCTTTCAGCGAAAATGCCTTTAATTGGCTTTGCCTTCCGGAAGAATTGCACGAAAAACAGCCTATTTGCGCCGCGTCCGTTCTCAACGGACGCGGCGCTTTCATATACTGTCAGGATGAAAGTTTATCTTGTCAGGCGGGCTTTTTTCACGTTCCGCCAAAAAAAGAGCTATGATTTAGATCTCGCGGGGGAGAGCTGTCTTGCACGGATGCAGCGCAATCTGGGCGCCGAGACGATCGACGGGGCGCCTCCTTCGGGAGAAAAGCTTGTGCTGTATCCCGTATTTCCCTTTCTGACGCGGGAAAAGCTCGACCGATTTTTGGCCGTGCATACGGGCAGCCTGCGCTTTCGCGGCGGGTTTCTCGAGCGTGGCGGAAGCTTTCGTGAGGGAAGCGATCCGGATGAGGGGCTGTATTCGCTTGCGGATTATCCGTCTACGCGTCGACGCGCCTTTCGGGAGAGCGCGCTGTCCTTTGCCGCCCGCGGAGCGCTGGTGGAAGAGGGGGCGGAAGTGGACGTCACGGTGCGGCTTGCGGGCGGGGCGATTGTGCGGCGTGGTGCCGTCGTGCGCGGGAAAAGCGTCGTCGGCGCGGATGCCGTCATCGGGGCGGGAAGCGTCGTGGAGGAAAGCGTCATCGGCGACGGGACTGGCGTCGAGGGCAGTTACATCTCGCATTCTGTCGTTGGGGCGCACTGTTCCGTCGGACCGTACGCGCATCTGCGTCCCGGGACGAATGTCGGCTGCGGTGTACGCATCGGCGCGTTCGTCGAATGCAAAAATGCGAATATCGGCGACGGATGCAAGCTGTCGCATCTTGCCTATGTGGGAGACGCAGATCTCGGCGAACGTGTCAATGTCGGGTGCGGGGTGGTGTTCGTCAACTATGACGGAAAACGCAAATCCCGTACCCGCGTGGGGAAAGGCGCTTTTTTGGGAAGCAACTGCAACCTGATTGCGCCTGTTCGTGTGGGGGACGGCTGTTTCCTTGCGGCGGGGACGACGCTCACGCGCGATCTTGCG
>CAJFMF010000041.1 GCA_904391375.1 Candidatus Gallimonas faecavium
ACCGATTTTTACCGTAGTCAGAAACTTACCTTCAGGGAAATTCTCCATAATACACTCCTTTGGTATAATTAGTATTACTTTTCTTACTTATTATACAAATAAATTAACGAAATGTCAATAAATAAAAAGTTTTGAAAGATAAGATTACAAAAAGATCGTCAATAAGATTTAGCATTATAGAAAGAATAGCTACTACTTCTCCGATCCGCTCAAAAAGCACAACAACTCAATCGAATCGGTAAAGGAAACAGAAAAGCAGTCCGAAGAGGCTACTCCTATATCTGACTTTCTAAGTTCGTACAAAGGCGATAACTCGCCGCCAAAAATCCGAACGAGATTGTTCTCGTTCGGATTTTTGATGTAAGCGTTTTTGGTGAGGGATTCGAGGGTGGAGGCGCGAACGGGAGTGAGCGGTTTGCGTCTGTTTCTCTGCGACACGACGGCCGCTTCAGCAAACTGCACCAGCCCTGCGGGCTGTGCACCGGGGCGCGCCGCCAAAAGTGCTTTTCGCTCCTTCCGCCAAAAGAAAAACAGGGCAAAGCCCTGTTTTTTTCTAAATTTTTCTCGGAACATTTGCAGCCGAAAACGATACGGCCGTCCGAGAAGGAATCATCTTTTACAACGATCTTCAGGAAAGCGTGTTCCGAAGCGCATCCAATGCGGCGACAAAGGACGGCGCGTCGGCGGTGTAACCGTCTGCGCCGATCTTATGTGCAATCTCCGTATTCAAAACGGCACCGCCCACATAGATCTTCGCCTCACAGTGCGCCTGACGCAGGGCGGCAATCGTCTCCTCCATGCTCCTGACCGTCGTCGTCATGAGCGCGGACAATCCCACAACGAAGGGCTTTTCGCGTAAGACCGCCTCGACAACGCGTTCTTTTGGAACGTCCTTCCCGAGATCGATCACTTCATAGCCGTGCGACTGCGCCACCACTTTGACGATATTCTTTCCGATGTCGTGTACGTCTCCCCGCACCGTCGCCAGCACGACTTTTCCGCGCGAGGCCCCGCCCGTTCCCATGCGGGCTCCGACTGCCGAAAAGGCCGCCTTGGCCGCCTCGGCGGCGGCAATGAGCTGCGGCAGATACACCGTCCCCTGCGCATAGCCGTCCCCCACCTCGTTGAGCGCAGGGACAAGCACTTTGTCCACGACTTCGAGCGGAGGACGCCGGGCGAGTTCCCGTTCTGCAAACGCCGACGCTTCTTTCGTAAGCCCGCGAAGAATGCTCTCGTAAAGCGACGATACAGGAGCGTCCTGTTCTTTCCCCGTCCGCACGGCGGAAGATGCCTGATCGGATGCGGCAAGCGATGCCGAACGCATGCCGACTGGCCCTGTCGTATTGGGCACGGCATTGCGATAAAGGGAAATATACTCCGCGGCACCGCTGTCCCTTCCGCACAGAACGTTAAACGCACGCACTGTGCCCATCATCTCGGCATCCAGCGGGTTGAGAATGGGCATCGTCAGGCCTTGTCCGAGCGCCATCGCGAGAAAGGTGCGGTTGATGAGCGGGCGCATGGGCAGGCCGAAGGAGACATTGGAGACGCCGAGCGCCGTTCCGACACCCATAGCGCGCACCGCGGCAAGGGCGGAGAGCGTCTCTCGGACAAGCGACTGCTCGGACGATGCCGTGAGAACGAGCGTATCGATCATGATTTTATGACGGGGAATGCCGTACCGTGCGGCGGTATCGAGAATGCGTTCGGCAATGGCAACGCGTTCCTGCGCCGTTCGCGGCACGCCATTTGCGTCCATCGTAAGCCCCAGCACGACGGCGCCATACTTTTTGGCGACGGGGAAGATGCGCTCCATGACCTCTCCCTCTCCGTTGACGCTGTTCAAGAGCGGAATCCCGTTATAGTACCGCGCCCCCTTTTCAAGCGCCGCGGGATCGGAAGAATCGAGCTGGAGCGGAAGCGTACAGCTCTCCTGCACGGCGCACATCGCCCGTACCATGACAGAGGGCTCGTCGAGCCCCGGAACGCCGACGTTCACATCCAGCAGATCGGCCCCCGCTTCCTCCTGACGCAGTGCTTCGGCGATCAGAAAGTCGCTGTCTCCCGATCGGAGAGCGTCGCGCAGGCGCGGCTTTCCCGTCGGGTTCAGGCGTTCACCGCAGACACGTACTCCGTCAAACGTGACGAGTTTTGTCGCAGAGCATACCGAAGTCTTCGGCAAAATTTTTCTTTCGGGGACAGCATGCCCCTTCCACTGCACCAGACGACGAATAGTCTCGGGCGTCGTCCCGCAGCAACCGCCCAGCACGGCAACTCCCGATTTGACAAACCGCTCGGTCCATGCCGCAAAATCGTCTTCGGAGAGTTCATAGACGGTGCGACCCTCCCGCCACACGGGAAGACCGCGATTGGGCTGCACGATGACGGGAAGCGATGTCGCCGCGAGCATCCGCCCGACGACGGGCCAAAGCTCCTGCGGCCCGAGCGAACAGTTGACGCCGAGCGCGTCTACCCCGAGCCCTTCCAGACACAGCGCTGCGATCTCGGGCGTGGACCCCGTCAGCGTACGCCCCGTTCGGTCGAACGTCATCGTCGCAAAAATCGGCTTGTCCGTATGCTCTTTCAGCGCAAGGATGCACGCTTTCAATTCGTACAGGTCGGAAAACGTCTCAACGATATATCCGTCCACCCGATCGGAAGTGAGTTCTGCGATCTCCGCAAACGCCGCATATGCCTCGTCGAACGTGAGCGTCCCGATCGGCGCAAGCAACGCACCCGTCGGGCCGACATCGAAAAAGACCGTCTTTCCCGCTTCCCGTGCATGGGACACAGCGGCGAGTGCTACTTTCTCCATCGGGGCCTGTCCGCGGTATTTCACACGGTTGAGCCCGAATGTATTGGTCGTGAGAATATCCGCTCCTGCCTGCGCATAGGCACGATGAATGGCCCGCACAGCATCGGGATGCGTGAGATTGCATTCCATGGGATCGGCATCGCCCAATCCCATGCGCTCCAGCTCGCTCCCCATGCCGCCGTCAAAGATCAGAAGCTCTTTCCCGAGTCGTAACATCTGCGCCCCTCCTTCCGATAGATACAGCCCGCGGCCGCCATGCAGTCCGCACACGATTTGACGGCTTTTTTCCCGAGCCCCACGATCCCGACCATCGACTTCTGCGGCGCCATCATTCCCGACGGCAGCAACTGCATTCCGATGCGCGACGGCTCCAGCTCCGCAAAGAGATATCGGTTGTCCGAAACATCGCTCCCGCCATAGCCCGGGCAAAAACGGTATGTCCGATTTTCCCCGAGACAGCTCTCCCAGCGATCGCCCTCATACTCGATATATGCGCTCAGGCAGGCGTCCAACACGACCGCACGGGCAGGGTCAAGCGTCATGAGCGCGCGCACGCGGCGCTCGCCTTCCGCCCCCAGCGTCATGGCGACAAGCGCATACCCCGTACACCCCGCAAGAAACGCGGCATACGGCTCCTGCCGTAAAAACGAGAGCGGCTTTTCAAATGTCTTTGCCACCGCACGAAAACGGGAAAGCCTCTGCGCTTCGCTAAGTCCTTCCTCCAAAAGCGCCGTCATCTGCGGCGTCACGTCTTTCCGACACCCCAGATAGGAGAGCGCTGTCCTGCGCAGTTCAGAAGAGTTCATGCAACACTCTCCCGATGCGCGAACAGATCGCCTGCGCTGTCTTTGCATTGTTCATGACGTAGATATGAATCCCCGGCGCGCCCTTGGCTATGAGGTCGATGATCTGATATACGGCATAGTTGTAGCCGATCTCCTCCATCACCGCAGGCCGCGAGGCATAGATCTCGATCATGTTGCGGAATTCGAGCGGAATGGTGCTTCCGCACATCTCCTTGATGCGGCGAATATTTTTGGGATTCACAAGGGGCATAATCCCGGGAAGAATGGGCGACGTGATCCCGATCCGCCGCGCTTCGTTGACAAGACGGTAATAATAGGAATTGTCATAAAAGAGCTGCGTGATAAAAAAACGCGCCCCCGCTTCCTCTTTCTTTTTCATATTGACGAGATCCGCATAGAGCGACTCGCATTCGGTATGCCCCTCCGGATAGCACGCCGCCCCAAGCGTAAATCCGTACGGCGCAAGATAGTTTGCAAGATCGGTCGCATGCGGGAAATAGCGGCAGTACTCCGCCTCATAGGATACAGGTCGGTCGCCGCGCAGGCAAAGTACATTTTCCACGCCGCGCTCCTTCAAGGCGGCGGCAACGGCGTCCACATCCTCCGGCGCGGACGGCCCGCCCGTAATGTGCGCAAGCGCCGTGATGTGCGCCTTGTTTTGCAGATAATCCGCGATCTCTACCGTATTTTTGGAATCCGTTCCGCCCGCTCCGTATGTGACGCTGATGAAGTCAGGCGAAAGCGCCTTGAGTTCGTCGATCGTCGAAAAGAGCTTGTCCCGCTCGTCTGCCCCCTTTTTCGGGGGAAAGACTTCAAAGGAAAGCGTACGCTTTGTCTGCAGAATCTCGTCGATACGCATATGCGTGTCATCCTCGCTTTTGTTCGGATTCGCGCGCAATCCCATGCGCGCAGTCATTTGTGTTATTATATCGGACATCGCGGAAAATGTCAAATACAGCTCTCAAAAAAGACGTCCTATCCCTCAATTTTCGTCAGTCCGCAAGAAAATCTTCGCGATTGAGGCCGTCACGCAGTTTCTCGAGCGCGCGCTTTTCGATGCGCGAAACATACGACCGCGAGATCTTCAGCCGTCGCGCGACTTCGCGCTGCGGCATCGGCGCTCCGCCCTCCAGGGCATACCGCATGATCATCACCGTCGTCTCCCGCTCGCTGAGCAGCTGCCGCACGGCGGCGAGAAACTTCTCCTGCATGAGCGATTGTTCCACACTGCCGAAGACTTTATCTTCCTTCTCAAACAACAAATCCATGAGCGTCAGCTCGTTCCCGTCCTTGTCCGTTCCGACGGGGTCGGAGAGCGATACAACGTTGCGGTGTTTTTTTCCCGCCCGGATAAACATGAGGATTTCATTTTCGATACAACGCGCCGTATAGGTGGCGAGCCGCGTTCCGCGCGACGGCTCATAGGTGTTGATCGCCTTGATCAGACCGATACTCCCCACCGAAATCATGTCGTCCGTCTCCGCCGCACCCGTGTACTTTTTCACGACATGCGCCACAAGCCGCATATTATGCCGCACCAGTTTGTCGCGCGCGGCTCTGTCTCCCTGCCGCGCCAGCGTAAGACAGCGCTCCTCCTCTTCCGCAGAAAGAGGCTTCGGGTACGAGCTCTCGTCCCGCACGGATCCCGTGAAAAAAAACAGTCGGCACAACAGCGAACAAAGCATTTCCAGCATAATTTCACCTCTCGGCTATTTTTATGTCGAACCTCGCTTGTCCCATGTCAAACCGCGAAAAAATCGGCAAAAATACCAACTCTACTGTGAGTAGAGTCCCCTTTTGCGCAAGTGGAGTCCTTTTTTCCCAAAATAGACACAAAGTGAACAAACAGAGAGCACATAGAAAAGGGAATAGGGTGTACTTTCCGATCAAATGTGATATGCTGTTTCCAGATACAGCGCGTGTGAATCGCGTCCGAAACAAACTGCGCACAATCGAAACAAGCCGCACACAATTTTGGTCGTCCTGCAAGCTCCAGAGCCATACGCTTGTCTGACCCTCACGCTTTTTTTCGTTGCCCTGCAGCGGCTCAAACTTTCTTGAGCCTATGCTCGCGCAGATTACATGAACTTGTGGTCGCCCAAACATTTTCTCGCCTATGCCTGTGCAGTCGGGGTTTCTTGTAGCAACCAAAGCTTTTTGACTTGCGCCAGGAGCAGATCAAAGACAGGAGCGTATAAACGAGCATTGTATGCGCATTATGCGTTCTGTCTTTCTGAAACACATCAATTTTGAAGATATGACGGTAATTTCCGTTTTTAAGGGAGAATCAATATGAGTCAATTTGCTATTTTTGTGGATTCGGGAGCGAATATCCCGAATGACATCCGCATCGCACGCGACATCCGCGTCGTTTCGTTCAACTACACGGTAAACGGCGAAGAGCACGCCTGTTTCTCCGAAGACATGCCCTTTGAGGAGACGGCAAAGCAATTCTATGACGCCATGCGCGCGGGAGCCGAAGTCAAGACATCGCTGATCACGGCAGATCTCTTTGAAGAGGCCCTTCGTCCCACGCTTCGCGAAGGACGCGACGCCCTGCTGTTCACCATTTCTTCGGGCATCAGCGGCACGTTTGCGCAGGCGCAGGAGGCCGCAAAAACTTTGATGAAGGAATTTCCCGATCGCAAGGTCTATGCGCTGGACAGTGCAAATGCTTCGCTTGGAGAAGGCCTGATCGCCATCAAGGTTGCAGACCTGCGGGACCTCGGCGAGAGCGCTCAGGCATGCGCGGACTGGGTTCGCAACAACACCTATAAAATGAACAGCTACTTCACGGTAGATGACCTGAAATATCTTCGCCGCACCGGTCGTATCTCCCGCACCGTCGCCATCGCCGGCACGCTGCTCAACATCAAACCCCTTCTGCGTGCAGACGAGAGCGACAATGCCAAAATCGTCGCCTGCAACAAGGCTCGCGGCAGAAAAAAAGCTCTGGAGATGATCGCCGACTACTTCTTCAAACGCGCAACCCGTCCCGAGGACAATCTCGTCGCCATCACGCACGGCGATTGCCTGGACGACGCCAACTACCTTGCCGACCTCCTTCGCGCAAAGGGCGTACAGAACATCGTCATTGAATATCACGACATCTGCACCGGCTCGCACGTCGGCCCCGGAATGGTCGGGCTCTTCTTCTGGGGGCAGGACCGCCGCGCCGCGCTTCCCGAAACACAGACGCAGTCCGCCGTCAGTCCCCTTGCACAAAAAGTACACAAGGTGTAATAGCTTGCCTTTTCACAACGAGCGGTGTATAATCAGGATACGCCGTCGTGGTGAAATTGGCAGACACGCAGGACTTAGAATCCTGTGGAGCAATCCGTATCGGTTCAAATCCGTTCGACGGCATAAGACATACCCCGCCCATCCGTGGGCGGGGTTTTTGTGTATCCGCACTTTCCTGTACGCTTGCCTTCTCTTGTGAACCTGCTCCACTCAAAAATCCCTTTTGCAGGTCTTCATTTCCCACGTTCCCATCAAAACTGCCTCAAAGAAAACGCCGACAACGCGCTCCCTTTGCCTTCCTGCTCCCATATTTCCACCCAAGACCGCCTCAAAGAAAACGCCGACAACACACCTTCTTTCCTTTCTTGCCTCCATATTCCCATCCAAGACCGCCTGTGAAACAGGATTCCGGGCAAGGGCTTTCCCGATCGATTGCATTCCACAGACGACGCCGCTTTCATTTTATCGGCTTTTTCTGCTCCCGTCGTTCAATTTTGCAACAATCCGTTCCCGATCCCCTTGACTTTATCTCCGCGTCGGGAAAACGAAGCTCCCCTTTCGGAACAACGGAAAGACGAGACGGACAAATTGTCCGCCCCGTCTTTTTGTCGAAACGATATTTTCTTGAAATGAGAAACTTGCGGCAATCGGAAAATGATTTCCTGCGCCAATCAGAGGCTCTCGCCTTACCGTTTGGGGACAACGATCTCCATGTCCGAATCCGGATAGGAACAGCAGGGATGAAAATATCCGAATTTCTTATCTGCGAGTCTGCGTTTATCCGCTCCCGCAACGGAGAACTTTCCCGAAATCAACCGACTGTGGCAGAACCCGCAGCCGCCTGCCCTGCACTTGGAAGGCACCTGCAATCCCGCCCGCTCAAGCGCGGTCAAGACGGTCTCACGCGCATCCGCTTTGATAAGATACTTCTCAAATCCGATATGCACGGTGAGTTGGTACTCCTTTGCGGGCACGTCGCGCGTTCTGACGCAGTTTGCCTCTTTGCGCACACGGCGCGCGGGCAGGCCGAGTTTTTCCGCCTCTGCCGATACAAACCGATACATCGCCGCCGGGCCGCACATCATGAGGGTAAAATCTTCTTGCGGGACATATTTTTTGATGAGCTCCGCCGTAATGAAACCGTGTTCGTAGCCTTCCTTTTCCTCATCGCTCAAGACATAGATCACCTTGATCTTGTCTCCGACAAGGGCGTCCAGCTCCTTTTTGAACGCGAGATCGTCAGCCGTGCGCGCGCCCCAAAAAAGGACGAGAGAGAAGTCCTCCGTGCCGTCGGCGATCGCCTGCGCCATCGAGTAAAACGGCGTAATCCCGCTCCCGCCTGCACACGCGACAACCAGCGGAGTGTCGCGCACCGATTCATAGAAGAAATCCCCCGAAGGGTCGCCGATGAGGAAGCAATCCCCAACCTTGGCCTCGTCACAGAGATAGCCGCTGAAAAAACCGCACTTCTGCACGGTCACGCTCAGGTGCTTTTCCAACCCTGCTCGCGGCGCGGAAGAAACGGCATAGGGACGGCAGACGTCGCTCGCTCCCACCTTACAGCCAACCGTCACATACTGCCCCGCACGGAAATACATGGGACGTTCCAGCTCGAAATTGAGCGTCCGCATATGCCCAGAATGCGCTTCGACGGAGATCAGTTTTGCCTTCTGATACCCGGGGTGCAGAATATGCGCCGTCTCGTTGACGCGGTACGTCTTGGGAAGGGGCGTCGCATCCCCCTCCGCAAGTTTTTCACGGCGCTTCGGAACCATCTTCTTGAAGCGCAGAAGATCCATAAACCCGAAAATCTGTTTGCGGAAAATATACATGTCAACCCTCCCTCTTGATGTCGCCGACCGTCTGTCTGCCCGCTATGTCGCCCGCATGATAGGCACTCGAATAGCCGGAAAGACGCATCGCATACCCGCTTGCAAAACGCAGCCCGCGTACACCGTTGCGATAGTCCTCTTCCATCATCTGAAGGCGCGGCATGAGTCCGTCCCAGTACTGCGATTCATATCCGTAAATCGTCCCCTCCGGATGACCGCAATAGCGCGCATATGTCATGGGCGTGGCTACGGAGATCTCCTCGATATGCCCGCGCAGACGCGCGCCCGTATCCCGCTCGAAACGGTCGATCATTCGGTTTGCCACAAAGTCCTTCACTTTGAAATAATCCTGCGGCGCAACCGTCCCCCAATCGTCCGACATATAGAGCGTCGTAAAATACATCATCGTCGTCCCCTTGGGCGAACAATCCGGATAGGCTCGGTTCAGACACACGGTCGCCTGCACGTCGTTCTCCTTGATGGTGCGCATCCGATCATACTGTGCCACCGTGTCCGTCGTGTCATATAAGAAGTAGTTGTGATTCTCGATTCCGAGCGTATCCGCATCGGCATCCAGGCCGAGGAACATACAAAATCCCCTTCCCGAAAGTTTGCGGGCATTCGTCGCTCGCACCGCGCGCTCGGGGACATTGTCCATGAGCTTTCCGTACACAACGTGCGGCGAACAGTTGGCAACGACGTGGCGCGTCTCGATCTCTGTCCCGTCGTCCAGCACAACGCCGCAAATGCCGTCCGTTCCCGTCAGGATCTTCACGGCCTCCGTATTCATCAGGACATCCCCGCCCAGCTCGAGAATGCGGTCCACAAAGGCAAGCGACATCTCGTGCGAACGCGATTTCGGCATCACGACTCCGCGCAGAATGTATCGATTCACCATCGAGGCATAGTGCAGGAAGCTCATGTTGTCAAAATCAGCCCCCAGATAGCACCAGTAGGCGCTCAGAATATCCTTCGCCTTCTTCGGAATGCCGATCACACGGAACACTTCGTTCACGGAATACGATCCGCACCGGACAAAATTTCCGTAATGCTCGACCATATACTTGGGATCGGTCTTTCCGTTCACCGAATTGCTGTATGCCTGCGCAAGACGGATCTCCTCGGCAAGCGCAAAGAACTTGCGCATCGACTTGGTGCTGCCGGGGACATAGCTTTCCATCTTCCGAATAAATGCCTCAACGCCGAACGGCATGGTCGCATCCAGCCCCTCCGCCTTGCAGATGACCCGATATGCGTCCGGAATGCTGAGCCATTCGATCTTATGCGTCACGCCAAGCTCATCAAATAGCTGCCGCAAATCCCCCGCATTTTCCGCCGTACCGAAGTCGTTCAGCTCGTGCAAAGACGCCTCAAACTCGAAACGCCCGCGCCGAAAACTCGTCGCAAACCCGCCAGGCAGATTGTGCTTTTCTACAAGCAACGTCTTCATGCCGGCCTGCGCAAGCCGCGCCGCAGCCGTCAGTCCGCCGTTCCCGGCACCGATGACGACCGCATCATATTTTTGTTTCATCAAAACCTCCTCCGGCGGAAGTCCGCCCTTTCCGATTGCATTCATTGTACCGCTCTTCGGGGGAAACGTCAAGACGTCCCCAATAAATTTTGTGGAAAAAACACAAAAAATCAACGTTCGGCAAAAAAATCCCGAATAAATGGTGCAGAACGCTTGACAAGCGTGTGATTTTTTAGTATTATAACCGTTGTTACAAGGGAACAACCCTTCCATATGGGGGCGTAGCTCAGTAGGTTAGAGCGCTTGCTTGACATGCAAGAGGTCACAGATTCGAGTTCTGTCGTCCCCACCATCGAGCCCTGTGTATCGTGCCGAAGGTTCCGTCCGAATGCGCCGATATGTGGGGTTTCTGTTTTTTCCGACATCGTTCGGATAAAATGCGCGGCGCGCCATCATTTCGATGGCGCGCCGCGCATTTTGCATATTCCCGATTTTCATGTACTGCCTTCCGCCCGCTTTTTTCTTCGCGCTCGGCCAGTCTTATGTATTTTCCCGGCTTACAGAATGCCCACAATCGCCGCAGCCCGTCGGACGGCTTCGGACAGCTTTGGACGGCTCTGCCCCCTCTCTACGGATAAAAAACCAATCGTACGTCGCACCGATGCCTTATCGCGTTTTACGAAAGACGGCAGATCAGGACTTCTTTGCCGAAAGCCCGAACAGCGAGCGAAGGCAGGCACATTCCTCCTGCGTGAGCTGTTTCTTGTCCACGGCAAAGACGCCTGCCGAGAGAAACGTCAGATAGAAGAGCTGCTTTTTTTCGCGGATCTTCTTGCAGTCAGCATACCGAAGACGGGAGGAACCGATCTCGCGATCTTCCATCAAGGTTGTGACGACAAACTCTTCGGCAAAAAACTGATACAAATTGGTTCGGACGTGCTTGTCGGCTTCCCGACGCATCCGCGCGACAGCAATCGCCATGACAAGCCCGCACACAAGAAAGACGGCAAAGACCCAGAGCTGTGCATCCCCCGTGAAGAAGGCGAACGCATCCGAACCCGTCACCGAGAGCGCGATCCATACGACGAGAAGCAGTCCGCCGACCGCCGCGAGGATCGCTCCGCACGTCAGAAAACCGCCGTACATGCGGCGTATGAGAGCGCCGTCGAGGCGCAGCGCCGCGCGGACGAGAGGCTGCGCTTCCTGTGTCGTTTCAGAGGGTTGAGATGAGCGAATTTCTTCCACAAAATCACCTTTTTCATTGTATTATGTTACGCATAGTACTATGAAACAAGAAAATTTTCCCTGTTTATTCGTACATTTCCGCCTTTGTGGAACGCTGGAAGAGTTTGGCGATCTCCTGTTTGCAGAGCTCGGCATCGTCCCCTTCCTTGTAGCAGACGTTGTAGACCGCTTCCGTGATAGGAAGTTCCACGCCGTATTTTTCGCCCAGAAGTTTCATCGCCTTGCTCGTCGCAACGCCTTCCGCCAGCTTTTCAAAGCGCATCCCCTTCGCAAGCATCTCGCCGTACATCCGATTGTGCGAATAGCGGGAAAAGAGCGTCGTCTCGTAATCCCCGAGGTGCGCAAGGCCGTAGGCAGAGAGTTCGTTTCCGCCCATCGCCTTGATTAGGCGAGCAACTTCCCTTGCCCCGCGCGACATGAGCGGTCCTTTCAGCGGGACGCAGACTACGTCGAGAACGCCCGCGGCAATCCCCATGACATTCTTCGCCGCCGCACCGATCTCTGTTCCCAGAAGGTCGTTTCCGTAATAAAAGCGGATGAGATCGCTCTTGAAGCGCTCGACGAGTTCCACCTTGAGCGCCTGGTTTTCCGAATCGATGACCATGCAATTCGGAATCCCCTGGACAAAGCTCTGGATATGTCCCGGCCCCACCCATACGGCAATCTTGTCGGGAGAAATCCCGCTTTCGACAAGGATCTCCGAGAGGCGCTTGCCCGTTCCCGTCTCAATGCCCTTCATGCAGAGCACGAACGCCTTCTCCGATACGTGGTACTGTATGACGCGCTGCATGAATTCGCGCAGGCCCTGTGCGCTGATGGCAATGACGATTATTTCGGCCGACGTGACGGCCTGCTCCAGATCGGATGTGAGCGTAATGCGTTCATCCAGGGCGACATATTCGTTGCGCCCCGTCATGCGAAGGATTTCATAGGAGGCATCGCCCGCCCTGCCCCAGCTCGTCACACGATTGCCGCGCTGTGTCAGATACCATGCGATGAACGACCCCCACCGTCCGCATCCGAGAACAGAGATATTCATATCTGCTTCCTCTCCATCAGGGCGCGGGAGAGCGTCACCTCGTCCGCATATTCCAGCTCCGACCCGACAGGCACGCCGCGCGAAATCCGCGTGACGAGAATCCCGAGCGGCTTCAACAATTTGGCAATGTACATGGCCGTCGCTTCACCCTCCACATCGGGGTTGGTCGCCATGATCACTTCTTTGACGCCCCCTTCGTTCACCCGCTCCAGCAGTTCGCGAATGCGGATGTCGTTGGGCGAAACGCCGTTCATGGGATCGATCACGCCGTGCAGGACATGATATACGCCCTTATACTCGTGCAGTTTTTCAAGCGCAATGACGTCCTTGGGCTCTTTTACGACGCAGATCGTGGATTTGTCCCGCGTCTTGCAGATGTCACAGACGTCGTCCTCGGTAAAATTCCCGCAGATCTTGCAAAAGCGCACGCGGCGCTTGACGTCCACGATGGCCTCCGCAAAGGCACGCGCCTCTGCTTCCGTCATGGAAATGACCTTGTAAGCATACCGCTGCGCCGTCTTTTTTCCGACACCCGGGAGCTTGGAAAACTCGTTCATGAGCCTGCCGATCGGCTCGATAAAGACTTCCACTTACAGAAGGCCTCCCATTCCGCCGACTCCGGCAAACTTTCCCATCTTCTCCTGATAGACGGCGTCCGCCTTCTTGTATCCGTCGAGGATCGCCGCCATGATGAGATCTTCCAGCATTTCCTCGTCCTCGGGATCGATGACCGACTTGTCGATCTCGATTCCGTCGATGATCTTCTTCGCATTCATATAGACAACGACCGCTTCTCCACCCGCCGTTCCGACGATCTCCCATTCATCGAGAAGTTTTTCCGTCGCCTGCATCTCTTCCTGCATTTTCTGCGCCTGCTTCATGAGGTTCTGCATTCCCGCAGCGCCGCCCATGCCGCCTCTGTTGAATCCTGCCATAGTTCCTCCGATTTGCCTTTCCTTACGATAAAAATTTACTTGATTTCGATGGGATAGCCCTCAAAATCTGCCTTGATCTGTTTAATGCCGTCCTTTTCCGCATTGCGCGCGGCACCCGCAAACCGCACCTCAAACGCCTTGACTCCCAGCTCGGAAAACACCTCTTCCATCACCGCGCGATGCCGCTCCGAATTGAGCGTGTCGCAGACCGTCCTGACGTCCGTCGTCAGCACAAGCGTGTCTCCCTCGCGCCCCGGCGCAAGATCGCGGCAAAGCGCGTACACTACGCCGCTTTTGGGAAGTTTGCGCAGGCGCCGCAAGAACAGCCCGAATACCGCCTCGGGAGAATCGTCGGGAGCGCCCGAAATCGGCGCGCCGCCCGCCGCTGCGGGACTTGTCCGAAAAGGCGTTTCCTCGTCACCCGCCGCGGCATCCGCGCCTTCGTTTCCGCGAAATGCCGCTGCCGTCCGTACCGTCGGCGGCGTCTCTTTTTTGGTCTGAGGCGACTCAAAACCCTGACCCGCAGGCTCTTCCCAGGGTGGAAGGTCGTCCTCGGGCGGAGGCTCGGGAAGAGGCGGAAGCTCCTCCTGCGCCTCTCTTGCCGCGCGCTTTGCGACAGGCTCCGCCTTTTGCGGTACCTTGACGGCCGCAGGCTGTCCCCCGCGCGCCGTGACGGGCATGCCCGCCGCAAGGGATGCGACCTGTTTTTCCAGCGCCGCAATGCGAAGGAGCAACGCGTTCGTATCGCTGTCGGTCTGCGGCATGGCCGCACGCAAAATGGCCGTTTCGAGAGAAATGCGCGGCGAAGAGGCAAAACGCAGCTCGTTCTCCGTCGCGGTAAAGATCTCCGTCGCGCGTAAAATCGCGCGACCGTCCGCTTTTTTCGCAATTTCCGCGACCCGCGCATAGAATTCCTTGGGAAGCGCGAGCAGTTTTTCCGCATTGGAACACATCTTGGCGACGGCGATCTCGTTGAGCACCCCTAAGATGTCCTTCAACAACACGCCGACACTTTTCCCCGCCGCGAGCGCATCCTCCGCCGCCGCGAGCGCCGCGGACATATCGGCGGAAAGAATGGCTTCCGCAAGTGCGGCGTTTGTCGCAAAATCGGCAGACCCGAGGACGCTCGTCACGCCCTGATAGGTGAGCTTGTCTCCATAGGCGAGACACATCTCGGCGATGGAGAGCATATCGCGGTCGCTTCCCGCGCCCGCGCGCGCAATGGCGGCGACAGCCTCCTGTTCGTACGGTCTGCCCATCTCATCGAGAATGCCCGCAAGGTGCTTTTCCAGATCTTCCTCGGGAATGAGCTTGAAGTCGAGCCGCATACAGCGCGAAAGAATGGTCGCGGGGATCTTGTGCGGTTCGGTGGTCGCCAGAATGAAGATGGCGTGCGCAGGCGGTTCCTCGAG
>CAJFMF010000042.1 GCA_904391375.1 Candidatus Gallimonas faecavium
ATGGCACACGCACCTGTCTGTTTAGTGCTGCTGTATCCCTACCCTGACACGGTTCGCAGGGGTACGTTGCATAAGACCTTGCGATCAACATTCCTTACCCGACGCAGCCTTCCATAGACAACACCGAGAAAAGCGTTCGGCTCTGCTATAGCGGATTGCAGATACAGGGCACCGCTAACTCCCCACCTATCACAGCATCAATAGGATAGCATATTTTTCCGAAAAAAGCAACCGAAAACGCCCTGTTTCGGACGATCAGACGATGCGATGTACATTTCTGTCCTTTCGGTGACCGAACGCGTGCAGCGTATTCTGCTCTTCGGGCGGACACGATGTTGTTGGCGTCTGCGGCGTCGGCGGTGTCTGCGATGACGGGGAAGGCGTCTTTGCGAGCCGTTCTTCGAGTGCCGCGAGGACGCGCTCCGTCTCGCGGGATTCCCGTTTCGCCCGCGCGTATCCGATTGCCGTCCCGACGAGCAGGGCGCCTGCAATCAGAAGGGGAAGCACGCCCCAGAGCTTTTGTACGCCGTCCAGCGCGACAAAGAGACAGATCGCCCCCAGAACGAGCGCGCTGACGGCCGACCATACGGCGCGCAGGTGCGGGACGGCATCGGCAGGGCGGTGTTTCCGACTTGTGCTCGTCCGCAGAGGGGAGCGAGAATCGTCTGCGGGCAGAGATGCGCGGACATTGTCCGCCCGCACGGATGAGTGCAGATCGTCTGCTTGCACGGATGCGCGAGGATCGTCCGCGGGCAAGGGAGTGTTGGCCGCATCTGCGGGTGCGGACGGGCGCAGGGCGTCCGATTTTCTGAAATTCATCGCAATCCCTCCGTGTCTTTTTCCTGCATTATAGCAGGAACTTGTAAAAAAATTTACACGGAAATGTAACGCAGATGTAACAAGTTTTTTGTGCGGAAAAATTTCTGCCGTGATGCGCCGAAAAAGCATGAAATACTTGTAATTTTTTTGAAAAGATGATATAATCAAACGACTTTCCATGAGACGTTTTCGGAGAAAACGATGAGCACCTTACGGTTCGGTTTCCGCTATTGGAAGAAATACCTTCCGCTCTCGCTTCTGTCCAAAGGATTCAGTCTGATCGCCATTTTGTGCGACCTCACCATTCCGCTGCTCTCGGCGGGACTTTTGGATTACATCATCGCATACGATCCGTCCGATCCGCCCGCGCCGGGCATGCTCGACTTTCTGTACACGGGCAGGCTGGGCGAGCCGGGGACATGGCAGCTCTTCGGCAGTCTTGCCGCCATTTTTGCGTGCGTCTTATGCACGCGGCTCGTCTTTCTCTACTGCAAGAACGTCACCTTTCAGTGGTGCGGACTGCGCATGGAATGCACGCTGCGCGAAGAGACGTACGCCAAGCTCCTGAGCCTTGACGGCGAGACGATCGCCCGCTACAACATGGGCGAACTGCTCACGACCATGAACCGCGACACCATCATCTTCAAGGAGATGTATTCGCGTATCTTCATGAATATCTTCGATTCGTGCGTCGTCATTGCGGTCTCCATTACGCTGCTTGCCGTGCTGGATACCTATCTGCTCATTCTTCCGCTTTTGCTCACGCCCTTCATCGTCGTTGCGCTGGTGTGTTACCTGCGGCGGGCGCGCAAACTGTTCGCCGCCATCCGCGAGGGCTATTCCGCCATCAACCTCGACGTGCAGGAAAACGTGGACGCCGTGCGCATCGTGCGCTCCTTTGCTGCCGAGGAGGAGGAAGTCCGTAAATTCGACAAGTGCAACGAGAACGTGCGCAACCTGAGCTGTCGGGAAGTGCGGCTCTCCGCCAAGTTCAATTCCGTCTTTCTCGCCTTCCAGCAGGTGGGGTATGTCGGAACGGTCGTTCTGGCGGTATTGCTCGTCCTGAGCGGGGACATCGCCCTCGGCGCCTTGACGGCTGCCACGACGTACGTCACCAAGATCATTTCGCACATCACGCAGATCTCGCGTTCCTTCTTCATGATGCAGAACCAGCTCGTCTCGGGCGGGCGGCTCAAGCGCTTTCTGACGGAGCAGAGCGCCGTCCCCGACTGTCCGTCCGCGCTCGTGTGTTCTCCGCGCCCGCACATTCAGCTGAAGGACGTGAGCTTCACGCTCGGCGAAAAGCAGGTGCTCAAGCACATCTCGCTCGACGTTCCCTATGGCAGGAAAGTGGGTCTGATGGGGGGAACGGGCAGCGGAAAGTCCGCGCTTTTGAAGCTCTTGTCGCGCATTTTCGATGCGACGGCAGGGGAGGTGCTCATCGACGGCAAGGACATCCGCGACTATCCTCTCGAGCAGGTGCGCAAGGAATACTCCTATGTCTTTCAGGACGTGTTCCTCTTTTCCAACACGGTGGATGCGAACGTCGCGTTTGCCCGTCCCGACTGCACGGAGGACGACGTGACCCGCGCCGCGCAGATCGCGCAGGCCGACCGCTTTGTGGAAAAACTGCCCGACGGCTATCAGACGATCATCGGCGAGCGCGGCATGGGGCTTTCGGGCGGACAGAAACAGCGCATTTCCATTGCGCGCGCCCTGGTAAAGGGCTCGCCCGTGCTCATTCTGGACGACGCCTCGTCCGCCCTCGACATGGCGACGGAAAAGCGCGTCCTTGCCGCGATCAAACAGCATTGTCCCGACAATACGCTCTTCATCGCCACGCACCGCGTCTCCTCCGTCATGGACTGCGACGAGATCCTCTTTTTGCGGGACGGCGAAGTCGTGGAACGCGGCACGGCGCAGCAGCTCATTGCCCTGGACGGCGCCTTTGCGGCCATCTGGAAATTGCAGACGAGCGACGGACAGCTCGACGATTCGTCCTACGGGGCGGAGGAGGAGTGAGCCGTGAAACGCAATACCTACTACATGGATGAGGTCATCACGACCGAAAAGGTGGACGTCCGCTACTTCAAGCGCCTCCTTGCCCGCATCGTCCCCTATAAAAAGCTCTTTCTGCTCGCCTTTTTGCTGTTGGCGTGTTCCTCGCTCCTGGCGCTCTTGCCGCCCTTTCTCATCCGCTCCGTCGTCAACAACGTCATTCCGATGGAGGAAGGGCAGGCGCGCACCCGTGCGCTCGTGCTCTATGTCGTCGCACTCGGCGTGCTGGGCGTGCTGACCGCCGTCCTTCCCTATTTTCATCAGCGCATCATGGGGACGCTCGGCCATACCATCATCGCCGAAGTGCGGCGGGAGATCTTTCTGAAGCTCCAGCAGCTGCCCTTCGACTACTATGACAACCGTCCCGCGGGAAAAATTTCCATCCGCGTCACCGACTACGTCAACGAGCTTGCCGATTTTTTCACCGATTATCTGCTCACCCTCATTGTAAACGTCCTCAAGATCGTCGCGGCGACCGTGTTCATGCTCTGTATCAGCCCCGTGCTCACGGCGGTCATCTATGCGGCGGCCATTCCGCTCACCGTCTGCGTCTACTTCATCAAGCGCGCCGTGCGGCGGCTCTTCCGCCACCACCGCGCCAAGAACTCCAACCGCAATGCCTTCATCGTCGAATCCATCATGGGCGAAAAGGTCATAAAAAGCAACAACCGTTCCGACTTTAACCGCACCGTCTACCGCGATCTGCAGGAGGACAGCGCTAGGACCTGGATGAAGATCGTCCGTCGGAACGAGCTCAATGCGCCCGTCTCCGAGCTGTGCTGGAATGCGGGGATTCTGGGCATCTATGCGGTCGCGCTCGCCCTCATCGGCGGCGGCGCGACTGCCATGGCGGGGACCGTCATCGCCTTTACGCTGTACACGTCCATCTGCTCCGAACCGCTTCTGCAGTTCACCGCCATTCTGCAACAGCTCTCGCAGGTGTCGGCCAACCTCGAGCGCATCTATGAGACGGTGGATGCGCCCGTCACCATTCACGACCCCGAGCACGCCGTCGTGCTCACCGACGTCCGCGGACAGGTCGACTTCAATGACGTCACGTTCGGGTACGAACCGGGCGTCAACGTGCTCGAACACTTCGATCTGCATGTATCTCCCGGTGAAAAGATCGCCCTTGTCGGGCCGACGGGGGCGGGCAAGACGACGGTCATCAGCCTTCTGACGCGCTTTTATGACGTCAACGAGGGCAGCGTCATGGTGGACGGCCACGACGTGCGGAGCGTCACGCTGCATTCTCTGCGCAAGGAGATCGGCGTGCTCATGCAGGAGCCCTTCATCTTCAAGGGGAGCATCCTCGACAACATCCGCTACGGAACGCCCGAGGCAACGGACGAGGAGTGTATCGCGGCGGCCAAGACGATCTACTGCGACCGCGTCGCGGCGCGCTTCCCCGACGGCTATCACGCCGTGCTCGGCGAGCGGGGCGAGGGACTTTCGGCGGGCGAAAAACAGCTGCTGTCCTTTGCGCGCATCGTGCTCAAAAATCCGCGCATCGTCATTCTCGACGAGGCGACAAGCGCCATCGACTCGGAGACCGAACTCCTCATTCAGGCGGCGCTCGACCGCATTCTTGCGGGCAAGACGAGCTTTATCGTCGCGCACCGTCTTTCCACCATCCGCAAGGCGGACAGGATCTTGTTCATCGCCGACAAGGGCATCGCCGAAGCGGGCTCGCATGAGGAACTCATGCGCCGCAAAGGGCGCTATTATGCGCTCAACCAACGCAAGTAACGCAAACAAGAAAGGAGATTGATATAATGGCAGATTGTACACACGATTGTTCGACTTGCTCCAGCAACTGTGCCTCGCGCGACAAGAGCTCTTTCATCAAACCCCTGCACGAAGGGGCAAGCGTGAAGAAGACCGTCGCCGTCGCCAGCGGGAAGGGGGGCGTCGGCAAGTCCCTCGTCACGTCGCTGCTCGCCGTGCGCGCTATGGCGCGCGGCTACCGCACCGCCGTCCTCGACGCGGACATCACCGGCCCGTCCATTCCCAAGGCATTCGGCACGACGCTGCGCGCCACCGGGGACGAGGGCGTCATCTATCCCGTGCGCACCAAGTCCGGCTTGCAGCTCATGTCCATGAACAGCCTGCTCGAGCACGACGATGACCCCGTCGTATGGCGCGGCACGCTCATTGCGGGCGCCGCCGTGCAGTTCTGGACGGACGTCCTTTGGGAAGACGTCGATTTGATGTTCCTCGATATGCCCCCGGGAACGGGGGACGTGCCGCTCTCCGTCTTTCAGAGCATTCCGCTGAGCGGCATTGTCGTCGTCACCACGCCGCAGGATCTCGTCGAGATGATCGTCAAAAAGGCCGTCAACATGGCCAAGATGATGAATGTCCCCGTCCTGGGCCTCGTGGAGAACATGAGCTATTTCACCTGCCCCGACTGCGGCAAACAGTATGAGATCTTCGGCCCGAGCAAGGCGGCGGAACTCGCAAAAGAGTACGACATTCCCGCCGTCGCCCGCCTGCCCATCGATCCCGCCGTGGCGCGTCTCGCCGATACGGGCAGGATCACTGAGGCAAACACCGATGCGCTCGCGGACGTGTTCCTCTCCATCGAGAAGGCGCGGGGAATCGAGGACTTCGGCAAGCAGAACTGAATCTGCAGGATGGCGGTCAATCGTCGATCGCCTGTCGGGCGGAGAAAAACGCCGTCCCGACAGAAGACGGGGCGCGCCGCGGACATTTTGTCCGCGGCGCGCTCGTCCTTTTGTTTGCAATGATTTCCTTTATAAGATGAAGCGGCGAGGAAAACAATGATTCCCCGCACCGGGAAGACGGTGGGGGAACACTGTTCCTTATAAAATGCTGTGAGAAAGACGATGGTTTCCTGTATCAGGAAGACTGTGCGGGGAACAGGGATTGAATCATCTCCGAGACATAGCGTACGGGGACGAGTTGGATTTTGCCCTTGAACTTTTCGCAGGCCTTGGCGTTTTTCTCGGGCAGAACGACGCGCTTGAATCCCATTTTGACGCACTCGTTTACGCGTTTTTCGGCAAAATTGACGCCGCGCACTTCGCCTGTCAGGCCCACTTCGCCGAACACGGCCGTGAACTTGTCGACGGGGGTCATCTTTTCCGCGCTTGCGAGGGCGGCGCAGACGGCGAGGTCGGCGCTCGGCTCATTGAGCTTGATTCCGCCCATGGCGTTGAGGTAGACGTCCTGCATGCCGAGGGGGAGGCCGCACCGCTTTTCGAGGACGGCGATGAGCACCACGAGGCGGTTGAAATCGACGCCGAGGGACATTCTGCGCGGCAGGCCGTAGGCCGTCTTGCACATGAGCGTCTGGATCTCGACCATCATGCAGCGGTTGCCCGTTTCGCTGGGCGTGACGACGGCGCCCGCGGCCTCGCCGCGGCTGTCCGAGAGAAAGAGGGAGGAATAGTCGGAGAGTCCGAAGATGCCCTCGCCCGTCATCTCGAAGACGCCCACTTCCTGCACCGAGCCGAAGCGGTTTTTGACGGCGCGCAGGATCTTGAAGTTTTCGGTGCGCTCGCCTTCAAAGTAGAGCACGGCGTCCATGATATGTTCGAGGACCTTCGGCCCTGCAAGCGTTCCCTCTTTGGTGACGTGACCGACGATGAAGAAGGTGATGCCGCGCGATTTGGCGATGCGCATGAGTTTTGCGGCGCATTCGCGCACCTGGCCGACGCTGCCCGCCGCCGAGGAGAGCGTGTCCGTATAGATGGCCTGAATGGAGTCGACGATGACGTATTCAGCGTCGAGAATGGCCTCTTCCGCGTTTTCGAGGTTGGTCTCGTTGAGGAGCATGAGATCGTCGGCGTCGATTTTCAGGCGTTCGCAGCGCAGTTTTACCTGCGAACAGCTCTCTTCGGCGGAGAGGTAGAGGACCTTGTGCTCTTTGGAAAGATGTGCCGCGACCTGCGTCAAAAGGGTGGATTTGCCCACGCCGGGGTCGCCTCCGACGAGGACGAGCGAGCCGCGCACGATGCCGCCGCCCAGCACGACGTCGAGTTCGGCGATGCCCGAGGAGACACGCTCGTATTTTTCAAAGGCCACGCGCGAGAGGGGAACGGCGCGCGAAAGCGCAGGGCGCACGGCGCTCTGTTTTTTCGCGGAAGGGGCGGGAGCGACGGGCTCCTCGACGAGCGTATTGAACTTGCCGCAGTCGGGACAGCGGCCCAGCCACTTTGCCGACGTATAGCCGCATTCAGAGCATACAAATTGTGTGGTATTTTTTGGCATAGGTTTTATTGTTTGTCTTCTTTTTTTAATGTAATTATGAGGGGCATATGATCGCTGTAAGCAATCCAATCATGAAATGCGCCGATTGAAACTGTTTCGAGCATTTCTTTTCGTGCAAAGCAATAGTCAATATGAAAGGGATGATTCAAATGTTTGTGAAAGTATAGGGTAGCGACGTTTTCCTTACCGTGATCTACGTTATTGAGTGTATGCCAAGCGGAGAACAGTCCGTTGGCCTGCAGGGCCTTAACAACGCCGCTATGATTTTTTATGCCATGAGCGTTATCCCAGATGGCATTGCTGTTGAAGTCTCCTGCTATGGTTGTGGTTTGGTCAATGAAATGATTATACCGCGAAATAAAATCGTAGAGATCTTCAATATAGTTTGGTTTATGCGTCCAAACGCCTAATATTCCCCCAAAAGTAGTTTTTAAAAAAATAAAATCATGAAATGATTGAAAATCAGAATAAAATTCAGACGCAAAAAGCTCCTTTTTTAGAAATATGCCAAGTCCGCGGCGATCGGACATTCCCGTCCAAAAATGCTGATATTGATCGTTAAAATCAGTCGGAAACAAAAATTTTTCCGGGTTTTCACATTCCTGAATGATGCAGCAATCTGCGTCGTATTGGGACAGTAGGTGCGCTTTTTTCCGGAAGGCTCCGTTACAGTTCCATGAAATAATCTTCATTGTTAGATAAAAAGGAGATTGCTTTGGCCAAGAAAATTCTTCTCATACGTTATGATCAGCAGGGGCGGCATTTAAGTTCCCTTCCGCAGCAGCACCGTCGCGAAACAGGTGATGCCTTTGCCTTCGCCGACGTAGCCGAGTTTCTCGTTGGTGCCTGCCGCGACGCCCACGCAGGAGACGGAAATACCGAGCACGTCGGCAAGATTTTGTTTCATTTCTTCGATATAGGGGAAGAGACGGGGGCGCTCGGCGACGACGGAGACGCTCGCATTGCGGACGGCAAGCCCCTGCGTACGGAGCATTCCGATCACCTCGGCGAGCAATGCCATGCTGTCGGCGCCCGCAAAGCGCTCGTCCGTTTCGGGGAAGTAGAAGCCGATGTCGCGCAGACCCGCCGCCGAGAGGAGGGCGTCCATGAGGGCATGGACGGCGGCGTCGCCGTCCGAGTGTGCGATGAGCCCGTGCGCCGAGGGGATCTTCACGCCGCACAGCGTGATGTGGTCGCCTTCGCCGAAGGCGTGCGTGTCCACGCCGAACCCCGCGCGCTCGGCGGGAGCAAAGTCCTCGGGATAGGTGAGCTTGCGGTTGGCGCGGTCGCCAAAAAACAGGCGGGGCGCCTCCGCATAGGCGGCATAGACGCCGCTCTCGTCCGTAAAAATGCGCCCGTCCGCACGCGCGCGCTCGTACGCGCCCAACAGTTTGTTGCGGTAAAATCCCTGCGGCGTCTGCACGGCGGCAAACTGCTCGCGCGGGGGGACGTCGAGGATATTCCCGTCAAAAACTTCCGCCACCGTGTCGGAGAGGGGAAGCGCACAGACGCCGCTTCCGTACGTCCTGACGCACTCGATGCAGTCGCGGATGATCTTTTCCGTCACAAAGGGGCGTGCCGCGTCGTGGACGAGCACGATCTCGCTTCCGGCCGCTTTCAGCGCGTTGTAGACGCTCTCGCCGCGCGTCGCCCCGCCGAGCACGGTGCGCGCGTTCGGATAGGGCGCAAGGAGCGCGTCGATGCGGGGCATGTCCTCGGGCGCGCAGGCGACGAGGATCTCGTCCGCAAGGGGCGCGAAGGCGGAGAGCGAATGGCACAGCACGGGGAGCCCGTTCAGCTCGCGCAGGACCTTGTTCTCCGAAAAACCTGCGCGAAGCCCCCTGCCCGCCGCGCAGAGGATGGCGGCGATCAAGCGATCACCTCATAGAGGGAGGCGGCTTCGTCCTTTTTCACCGTCTCGCGGATGTCGAGCACACGGAATTTCAGCGCGCCCGAGGCGAACTGCAGCTCTACGACGTCGCCCGCCTTGACGCGGTAGGCGGGCTTGACTTCCCGTCCGTTGACGGAGATCTTGCCCGCCGCGGCGGCCTCCTGTGCCACGGTGCGCCGTTTTAAGATCCTGGAAACTTTCAAAAATTTGTCGATTCTCATCTTTTTTGCCCGAATTTCCGAAAAAATAAAATTTTCCGCGCAAAAGCGTTTGACATCTTTTCGCGCGTGGTCTATAATAACATACTGTATCACTATGCTCAAAATGCGGTTTTGCGCCTTTCTGCCCGATTTCAAAGGCAATCGGAAAGGGGATTCCGCACCCGATTTTCCCTATTATAGCGCGTTTTCGGGCGCTTGTAAAGGGGAAAGGGAGCTTTTTTCTCCAGGTCAATTCGATTTTTATCGATGAAAAGATATACTCGGTAGATCGTAACAAAATATCACGAAAAAGGAGTATATTGCCGAGATGAACTTACCCATTCAAAAGTACGGGAAGACGGAGCGGCGCAAGTTCGGGAAGATCAATGAAGTCATCGACATTCCCAACCTTGTCGAGATCCAGAAGGACAGTTACGATTCCTTCATCAACGAAGGGATTGCCGAGATCTTCGAGGATTTTTCGCCCATCACGGATTTTTCCGACCACTTCGAGCTGCACTTCTTAGGGCATGAGTTCGGAGACACCCCCAAGTACGACGAAAAGGAATGCCGCAACCGCGATGCGACGTATGCGCTTCCTCTGCGCGTCAAGGTGCGTCTCGTCAACAAGGTGAAGGACGAGATCATCGACTCGACCGTGTTCATGGGGGATTTCCCGCTCATGACGGACAACGGGTCCTTCATCATCAACGGCGCGGAGCGCGTCATCGTCTCCCAGCTCGTCCGCTCGCCCGGCGTCAACAACGTCGCCGAAACGGACAAGACGGGCAAGAAGATCTATGAAACGACCGTCATCCCCAACCGCGGGGCATGGCTGGAATTCAAGCAGGATCCGCAGGGCGTCCTGTGGGTCAGCGTGGACAGAAAGCGCAAGCTCACTGCCACGGTGCTTCTGCGCGCCCTCGGCTATGGCTCCAACCGCGCGCTTGAAGAGCTCTTCGGCGGCAACAAGATGATCGCCGCCACCATCGAGCGCGACGAAAAGGATACGCCGCCCATCCGCACCGAGTCGGACGGCCTCATCGCGCTCTACCGCCGTCTGCGTCCCGGCGAAGTCCCGACCGAGGAATCGGTGCGTCAGCACCTCAACAACCTCTTCTTCGATCCGCGCCGCTATGACGTGGTCAAGGTGGGACGCTATAAGTTCAACAAGAAGCTCAACCTCGCGTACCGTCTGCCCGGCTGCCGCGTCGCGGACGACGTGTTCCATCCCGAGACGGGCGAGCTGCTCGCGTCCAAGGGCGAGAAGGTGACCGAGGAGCAGGCGCGCGCCATTCAGAACGCGGGCATCGGCTCCATCGCCGTCCTCGTCAACGACCCCGTGGACGGCGAGATCCGTCACAAGATCATCTCCAACAACGTCGTGGACTTTGCGGCCGTGTCCGACAAGAACCCCAAGGCGTTCGGTCTGCTCAAGACCATCTATTATCCCAACTTCAAGTTCAGCCGCGAGATCGCCGAGGCGTGCAAGACGATGAGCGTCGAGGAAGTCGCGGACAAGTACCTCGATGCGATCAACGCCGTTTACTATACGCGCGAGACCGCGCCCGAGGCGGACGAGAAGCAGGAGGAGAAGAAGAACCGCGAGAAGCGCAAGGAAAACCGCATCAAGTTCGTCACGGCGTGCAAGCTCTTCCACGAACTGCTCGCGCGCGACGACAACGAGAAGGCGGCGCAGGTCGACCTCGAGGCGGAGACGCGCGTCATGGGCGTCACGCCTGCCGAGAAGAAGCTCATCAAGCCGCTCGTCGAAAAGCTCAACCACAAGTGCATCACGGTGGACGACATCGTCGCCGCCGTCTCCACCAACCTCGATCTGCAGTACGGCATCGGCACCATCGATGAGATCGACCACCTCGGCAACCGCCGCGTGCGTTCGGTCGGCGAGCTGCTCCAGAACCAGCTCCGCATCGGTATGTCCCGTCTCGAGCGCCTTATCAAAGAGCGCATGGCCACCGCAGATCCCATGGAGGTCACGCCTTCTTCGCTCATCAACGTGCGGCCCATTTCGGCGGTCATCCGCGAGTTCTTCGGGTCTTCCCAGCTCTCGCAGTTCATGGACCAGACCAACCCCATTGCGGAACTCACGCACAAGCGCAAGCTGTCCGCACTCGGCCCGGGCGGCCTCAACCGCGACCGCGCGACCTTCGAAGTCCGCGACGTTCACCACTCGCACTACGGACGTATGTGCCCGATCGAGACCCCCGAAGGTCAGAACATCGGCCTTATCTCCTCGCTCGCGACGTTTGCCAAGGTCAACGAGTTCGGCTTCATCATGGCGCCTTATCGCAAGGTGGACAAGGCGACGGGCATCGTCACCGATCACGTCGACTACCTGACCGCGGACGAGGAAGACCGCTACGTCGTCGCACAGGCGAACGAACCCCTGGACGCAGAGGGGCATTTCGTCAACGCGCGCGTCGGCTGCCGTCATAAGGAACTCATCACCGAGATGCCCAGGGAAGCGATCGACTACATGGACGTTTCCCCCAAGCAGCTCGTCTCCGTCGCGACGGCGCTCATTCCCTTCCTGGAAAACGACGATACCAACCGCGCCCTCATGGGCTCGAACATGCAGCGCCAGGCGGTGCCGCTCCTCAAGACGGAACCCGCCATCGTCGCAACGGGCATCGAGGAAGCCATCGCCCGCGACTCGGGCGTCATGGTGCGCGCCAAGGAGGCGGGCGTTGCCGTCGGCGTATCCTCCGATCTCATCAAGATCCGCGAGGACAGCGGTTTCATCACCGAATATCCCTTAAAGAAATTCCAGCGCTCCAACCAGGGTACCTGTCTCAACCAGCGTCCCATCATCAACACGGGCGACCGCGTGGCGAAGGGGGAGGTCATCGCAGACGGCCCCTCGACCTGGGGCGGCGAGCTTGCCCTCGGCAAGAACATCCTCGTCGGCTTCATGGAGTGGGAAGGCTATAACTACGAGGACGCAATCCTCATCTCCGAAAAGCTCGTGCAGGACGACGTGTTCACGTCCATCCACATCGAGGAGCACGAGACGGAAGCGCGCGACACCAAGCTCGGCGAAGAGGAGATCACCCGCGACATTCCCAACGTCGGCGACGACGCTCTGAAAGACCTCGACGAGGACGGCATCGTGCGCATCGGCGCCGAAGTCAGCTCCAACGATATCCTCGTCGGCAAGGTCACGCCCAAGGGCGAGACCGAACTCACTCCCGAAGAGCGGCTGCTCCGCGCCATCTTCGGCGAGAAATCGCGGGAAGTGCGCGATACCTCCCTGCGCGTTCCGCACGGGGAAGGCGGTATCGTCGTGGACGTCAAGATCTTCACCCGCGAGAACAAGGACGAACTTTCGCCCGGCGTCAACAAGCTGGTGCGCGTCTACATCGCGCAGAAGCGTAAGATCCAGGTCGGCGACAAGATGGCGGGCCGCCACGGAAACAAGGGTGTCATCTCCCGCGTTCTGCCGCAGAGCGATATGCCCTTCCTGCCCGACGGCACGCCGCTGCAGATCCTGCTCAACCCTCTGGGCGTCCCTTCGCGTATGAACATCGGACAGGTCCTGGAAGTCCACCTCGGCTATGTGTGCCGCCAGCTCGGCTGGAAGATCGCAACGCCCGTCTTTGACGGCGCGACCGAGAAGGACATCGAACAGCTCTTCGCGGAGAACAACCTGTTCAATCCGGAGGGCAAGGTGGACGGCAAGTTCCAGGTGTTCGACGGCAGAACGGGCGAACCGTTCGACAACCGCGTCACCATCGGCATCATGTACATGATCAAGCTCATCCACCTCGTGGACGACAAGATCCATGCCCGTTCCATCGGCCCTTACTCGATGGTCACGCAGCAGCCCCTCGGCGGCAAGGCGCAGTTCGGCGGCCAGCGTTTCGGCGAAATGGAGGTCTGGGCGCTCGAAGCCTACGGCGCGGCGCACATCCTGCAGGAGATCCTCACCGTCAAGTCGGACGATATCGTCGGCCGTGTCAAGACGTATGAGAGCATCGTCAAGGGCAACAACATCTCCGAGCCCGGCATTCCCGAAGCGTTCAAGGTGCTGCTCAAAGAACTGCAGTCCCTTGCGCTTGACGTCAAGGTGCTCACCGAAAACAACGAAGAACTCATCATCCGCGAATTCGACGACGATGAGGATACCCGCGATTCCCGCCGCGACGATCGGCGCGACCTCGAACAGGATCTCGACCTCGGCTTCGACGACGAGGAAGAGGAAGAGGACGAAGGCCTCGGCTCGCTCTTCGACGAAGAGGCGGGCGACGACGAGGA
>CAJFMF010000043.1 GCA_904391375.1 Candidatus Gallimonas faecavium
ATGATCACCGATTCGGGTGCATTTTCGCGCGGAAGGTGTCTCCGTTGACGTCGCCGTGCGAAAATGCACCCGAATCGGTGATCATACCCACCATGAGATAGGTTCCGATGAGCCGATCGGGTCCGACGCCGAGCAGGGAAATGAGCTCGGCCATGTTCTCGCAGTTGCTCGCGCGCGGACGCACGAAATTGTATTTGCAGAAGCGCGTGTTGGAGACATGGTGATCGATGTTGACGGTCACCTTCCCCTTGCGGACGCCCGCGAGAAAGGACGCCTGCGCATAGCCGAGGCGCGCTTCGTCGCTCGCGTCGACGCACACATACCCCTCCGCGTCCAGCGTCGGCGCGCGGCGGATCTGCTTCATGCCGTCGAGGAAGAGAAACTTTTCGGGGATCTCGCCCTCATTGACGACTTCGTTTTTGATATTCAGCAAAAAAAGAGCGCGGGACAGCGCCATCGCGCTCCCGAGGGTGTCCCCGTCGGGGCGCATGTGCGTGAAGATCACCGCGCTTTTGAGACGCCGCAAGACGTCTGCAATTTCCGATAACGTATTCACTCTTTTCAAGTCCCGATGCAAAAATTCACGCCTTCGGACGCACTCCCGCCGAAGGTCAATTCCCGCTGCCGTCCTCTTCGTCCTTGTTGTCCGTCTCCTCTTCCGCTTTGTGAAGGGAGGCAAACAGCGCGTCCATGTGCGAGCCGTATGCCATGCTCCTGTCCTCCAGGAAGGTGAGCGCGGGAACGGTGCGCATCCGCATGACCTTGGCAAGCTCGTGCCGCACAAGGCCCGCGTTTTCGCGCAGGATGGAAAACGTGTTCTTCTTCTCCTCCTCGGAGACGGCATAGACGCTCACATATACCTTCGCCGTCTTGAAGTCGGGCGCGGCGTCCACTTCGGTCACGCTGATCATCCCCTTTAAGTCGGGACGGCGGTTTTTGAGTTCCCCGGACAGGATCGCCGCGATCTCACGCTGCAATTCTCCGTCCACACGGTCGGTTCGTCTTGACATGATTTCTCCTTCGGAGCGCGGTCTCTCCTGCACAACGGCACGGATTTCCCCGATACGCCCCTCGCATTTTCCGCCCCGCCGTCAGACGGCAGGCCGTGCGGCGTGTGTTTTGCGCACTTTTTTTCGCACGGCGGGCGCGTTATGCCTTGATCTCCTCGATGACGTAGCACTCGATGAAATCGCCGACGCGGATGTCGTTGAAGTTCTCGATGGCGCAGCCGCACTCCGTTCCGGCGACGGCCTCTTTGACGTCATCTTTGTAGTGTTTGAGCTGTTTGACGTTGTTCTCGACGATCATGACGTTGTCGCGGTAAATGCGCAGTTTTCCGCCGCGCACGAGACGGCCCTCGGTGACGAGACAGCCCGCGACCGTGCCGACGCCCGTGATATGGAAGGTCTGGCGCACTTCTGCCTTGCCCATATACACTTCCTTGTACTTGGGCGAGAGCATTCCCTTGAGCGCCGCCTCCATGTCGTCGAGCAGTTCGTAGATGATGCGGTACAGCCGCACGTCCACATGGCTGCGCTCGGCGAGCGTCTTTGCCTTGGCGTCGGGGCGCACGTTGAAGCCGATGATGACAGCGTTTGCCGAATCCGCAAGCGAGACGTCGCTCTCGGTGATCGCGCCTGCCGCCGCATGGATGACTTTGATGCGCACTTCCTCGTTGGACAGCTTTTCGAGCGAGGCCTTGACCGCCTCCACGCTGCCCTGCACGTCCGCCTTCACGATGACCTTGAGGTCCTTGACGTTGCCCTCTTCCGCCTGACGGAAGATGTCGTCCAGCGAGACCTTGGTCGTCTCGTGGATCATGGATTCGCGCTGTTTGTTCTTGCGCTCTTCCTGCACCTGCTTCATGAGGCCTGCATCGACGGCAAACACGGCGTCGCCTGCATTGGGGACGTCCTCGAGGCCGAGCACGGAGACCGCCGTGGAAGGGCCTGCCTCCTTGACCGTCCTGCCCTTGTCGTCGATCATGGCGCGCACGCGCCCGACCGTCGTACCGGAGACGATGTTGTCGCCCGTATGCAGGGTGCCGCTCTGAACGAGCACGCTCGCCATGGGGCCCTTGCCCTTGTCGAGTTTCGCCTCGATGACCACGCCCTTCGCCTTGCGGTCGGGGTTGGCCTTGAGCTCGCGCATTTCCGCAACGAGGTCAATGTCCTCGAGCAGTTTGTCGATCCCCATGCCCGTCTTTGCGGAGACGGGTTCGACGATGACGTCGCCGCCCCACTCCTCGGGAACGAGGTCGTATTTCATGAGTTCCTGCTTGACGCGGTCGGGATCGACGTGCGGCTTATCCATCTTGTTGAGCGCGACGATGATGGGAACTTCCGCCGCCTTGGCGTGGTTGATCGCCTCCACCGTCTGCGGCATGATGCCGTCGTCCGCCGCAACGACGAGGACGACGATATCGGTCACCTGCGCACCGCGCGCACGCATCGCCGTGAAGGCGGCATGGCCGGGCGTATCGATGAACGTGATCTTCTTCCCCTCGCCGAACGTGACGGTATAGGCGCCGATGCTCTGCGTGATGCCGCCCGCTTCGCCCTCCGTGACGTTGGTCTTGCGGATGGCGTCGAGCAGGGAGGTCTTGCCGTGGTCGACGTGGCCCATGACCGTGACGACGGGCGCACGCGTCACAAGATTTTCGTCCGCTCCCGTCTCGCCGTGTACTTTCAAAAGGGCCTCCTCTGCCGTTTCCTCGGGCTTGTATTCAAGGTCGATGCCGAGCTCGAGCGCGATAAACGCGGCGTTGTCGTAGTCAACCGACTCGTTGACCGTCTTCATTACGCCCTCTTTGAACAGGCGCTTGGTGATCTCCACCGCGGAGATCCCCAGCTTTTCGGAGAGCGTCTTGATGGGAATTTCCTTGGACGTGACGACCGCATGGTCGATCTTGATGGTCTGCGTCTCCTTCTTGACGCCCTTCTTCCCGAAACGCGCCTTGCGGTAGCCGCTCTTCTCCTCATCGAAATCGCCGATGCTCGCCCCCTGTCTGCGCTGCAAGTCGCGCTTGTTTGCGGGGCGGCGTGCCTCGACGTACGTCTTTTCAAATTTCTTGGGCGCGTCGCGGCGCACGGGTGCGGGCGGCGGCGTCACGGGACGTGCGGGTGCGGGGCGCGGCCCGACGGGACGCGGTCCGACGGGGCGCGGTCCCATGCCGGGACGTGCTCCCTGCGGACGGGGCGCTCCCTGTCCCTGCGGCCCGCGTGCGGCGGGCGTATAGGAGGGACGCGGGCCTCTTGCCGCGCCGTCCTGCGGACGATAGGTGGGACGCTCGGGCCGATCGGTGCGCGGAGCTCCCTGCGCGGGACGCGCGCCCTGCGGCTGCCGCTCGGACGAAGGTCTGGCGGCCGACGGACGCTCGGGGCGCGGCGAGAACGAAGGCTTTTGCTCCGCTTTCGGCTCGCCGTTTCCGCCGCGGGCAACGGGCTTCTGCTCAGACGCCTGCACGGGCTTTTGCTCCGGCTTCTGTTCGGCCTGCGCGGGCTTTTGCTCGGACTTTGCCGCCTGCTTTTCGGCAGGCTCCGCCTTTTTCTCGGCGGCCGCAGCGGGTGCGGATGCGGCGGGTTCGGAGACGGGGGCCTGCGCTTTCGGCGCCTGCGTCTGTTCCGCCGCCTGCTGCGCCTGTTCCTGCGCCTCTTTTTCCCTGTGGAGGCGCGTTTCCTCTTCGGCCGCCTGCTGCGCGGCGCGCGTCTCCTCTTCCTTGCGGCGAGCGTCCTCCTCCGCACGGCGGGCATTGGCCGCAGTCTCCATCTCGCCCAGCTTCTTCAAGAGCTCGGTGAGCTGTTTTTCCCCTGCGGAAATGCTCTTATTCAGGGCGGCGCCGCGATCATCCTTCAAAAGCGACCCCAGTTTTTCAATGTTTTCGTATGCCATTGTCTCCTCCGACGGCGGAACGCGCGGACGGCGCACCGCATCCACTATTTCTGAAAATTCCCTTCTTCCGATGCCCTGCGGATGGCCTCCGCAAGGTGTTCTTCCCGTACCCCGGCGACCTTGCACTCCGCCTTGTTCACGAGCGCGGCAAGATCGTCCAGCCACACGACGGGACAGTCAAACTTCTCACAAAGTTTCGCGATCTCTTTTTTGCAATTCTCGGACGCAGACGGATCGCACACGAAGAGAAAAATCCTCTCACGCGTCGCCCGCGCGGCGTTCACGCCAAGCGTGAGTTTTCCCGCACGGCGGCAAAATCCCAGATACGTCCCCGCCTTACTTTGCACCGAGGAAGTCCTCCTCGATCGCTGCATATACGTCGTCGCTCACTTCGGCGGAGAACGCCTTGTTGAGCAGACGGTATTTTCTGAGTTTTCTGATGCAGGCTTCGCTGCCGCACACATACGCGCCCCGTCCGGGGAGCTTTCCCGAAAAGTCGAGACGGATCTCCCCCGCCGCGTTCTTCACGACGCGGAGCATCTCCTTCTTGGGCTTTTCCTCCCGGCACGCAATGCAGGTGCGCATGGGGATCTTCTTGGGGGAAGGCATTTACTCCTCCGATGCGTCCGCGACTTGTGCCTCTTCCGGCGCTTCCGCAGCGGCCGCCGCGGCTTCGAGGTTCATCTTCGCCGCCGCAGACTCGCTCTTGACGTCGATCTTCCAGCCGGTGAGACGCGCCGCAAGGCGGGCGTTCTGACCGTCACGGCCGATGGCAAGCGAGAGCTTGTCGTCGGGAACGACGGCGACCGCCGACTTTTCGCCCATCTGCGTGACGGAGAGCACCGTCGCGGGCGAGAGCGCCTTTGCGATGAACTCGAGCGGGTTTTCACTCCAGAGAATGATGTCGATCTTCTCGCCGCCCAGTTCTGTGACGACCGCGTTGACGCGCGCGCCCTTGTTGCCGACGCATGCGCCGACGGCGTCCACTCTGGGATCCTCGGACACAATGGCCATCTTGGTGCGGTGGCCGGGTTCGCGCGAAATGCCCTTGACGACGACCGTCCCCGCCTTGATCTCGGGAACTTCCTCCTCAAAGAGGCGCTTGACAAGCCCGGGCGCGGCACGGGAGACGAGCACCTGTGCGTTTCTGCCGCCGCTCTTGACGCGCTTGACATAGACCTTGATGTGATCGCCGACCGCATAGCGCTCTCCGGGGACCTGGTCCTGCGGAAGCATGACGCCCTCGATCTGCCCCTTGCCGAGCTCGACGTACACGTTGCGCGCATCCAGCTTGCGGACAAGCCCGCTCATGAGCTCGCCCTCCTTGTCCGAGAACTCGGAGAGCGTGTTGTCGCGCTCCGTCTCGTGGATCTTTTGCAGGATCACCTGCTTTGCGGTCTGCGCCGCAATGCGCGTGAAGTCCTTGGGCGTGAACTCGTCCGTCAGCACGTCGCCCACTTTGGCGCTCTTTTTGAGTTCCTGCGCCTCTTCCAGGGTGATCTCCCCGTCCGCGGGCTCCTCGGCATCCGTCACGGTGCGCTTCAGAAAAAAGCGGATCGTCCCCTTCTCGGGATTGAGCTTGACTTCCACATTCCCGCCCTCGCCGATATACTGTTTCTTATAGGCGGATGCGAGCGCCGTCTCCAGCGCCTCGACGAACATCTCTTCACTGATGCCCTTTTCACGCTCGAGATCTGCGAGCGCCGCAAAGAAATCCTTGTTGATCATAGTGTTCTCCTTATCGTTATCGCCCGCAGGTCGCCGCAGGCGTCACACTTCGATGAGCAGACAGACCTTCGAGGTCTTGTCAAAGGGAATGCGCAGTTCCCCCTTCTTCGTATTCAGGACGATCTCCCCCGCGTCAAACGCCGCGAGCGTCCCCTCGTGATACTTCGCCCCCGCAAACGGCGCATACATGTGCACCTCGATCGCCTCGCCCAGGTGCCGCTCGAAATCGCGCGCCGTGCGGAAGGGACGGTCCAGCCCGGGCGACGAACAGTTCAGCGTGTACGCCGCCCCATAGGTGGGGTCGAGTTCGTCAAGCGCCGCGTCCGCGGCATGGTGGAACTTCTCGCAGAGGTTGAGATCGACGCCGCCCGGCGCGTCAATGACGAGCGTGAGCGACTTCTCGCGATTGTTCCAGACCGCCTCCAGAAGCTCCGCCCCCACCGACTGCGCCACGGGAGCGAGGAACTCCTCCACTTCTTTCATGGGCTTTATGTTCATAATCTACCCCCATGCGCCGCTCTGACGCGCATTCAAAACCTTTGCATACAAAGAATGAGAGCGGCAAGCCGCTCTCAATCCACGTTCAGATTAAGACATAGCATAGTTTACCACATTTCTATAAGAAATGCAAGCAATTTCCGCAAAAATTCCCGCTTTTTCCGAAGGCTTTTTGCGATTATGAAATGGACTGAGCGATGCGGGCGAGTTCCAGAAAGATTTTGGCCGTGGCAAACGCATCGTCGAAGGCGCGGTGATGGTGAAAGGTAAACCCGAAGTAGTCGACGAGGTCATTCAGGCGGTTATGCGGCAGGCGCAGCGTGCGCTGGGCCATGACCATCGTGTCGTAGAGCTTCTGATCAAAGAAGAACCCCTCTTTCTCGCCGTAGTAGCGGATGAACTTGTAGTCAAACTGGACGTTATGGCCGACCAGGGCGCACCCCGCCGAGAACTTGTAGAAGTCCGCCAGAACGTCTCCCACTGCGGGCGCGCCGACGAGCATGTCGTCCGTGATGCCCGTAATGCCGATGATCTCCTCCGAGAGGCGCACGGGACAGGCGACAAAGCTGGAGAGCTTCTCCGTAATGCGTCCGCCGTGGATCTTGACGGCGCCCAGCTCGATGATGTGATCCATCGTTCCCATGGTGGGCGAATTGTTGAGGCCCGTCGTCTCCAGGTCGAACACGACGAAGTCCTGATCGATGACTTCCTGCGGAAGGGGCTTGCCCTGAAAGAGCGTCCCCTGCACGAGATCGGCGGCAGGCGAAGGAAAGGCCACGCGGTACTGCGCCGGCACGGGACGGGAAGGCCGTTCCTCGGGGACGAAGCCCTCGGGCGGACGTCCGTAGTCGATCTGCTTGGCGCGGAATGAGAGTGCGCCGTTGAAGATCTCGTTGTCCCCCGTCAGACAGATGCTGTCGCCCTGCTTGATGCCGCGCACCTTCTCGACGGTCGCTTTTTTGGAAAAATACGAACAGCGCATCTGTCCCGTCGCATCCGCCACGGAGACGGAAAAATAGGGCTTGCCCGTCTTGGTGGCGCGCTCTTCGATGTAGGAGACCGTCCCGCAGACGGTAACGCCCGAAATCTCCTTGACGAGATCGGCGAGATAGATCGCGCGGGACGGCTTGGCGCCGTCGATGGGTTCATAGTGCTCGATGGGAAAGAAACGGGGCGCGGCGATGTATTCCGCCTCGGGAGGCGCTTCCTGTTCGATCTCCCCGCGCGCCTTGTCGATGAAGCGCACTTCGCCGAACCACGTTCCGCAAAAACTCTTGGCGAGTTCGGCGCTCACGGCGTCCAGAACGCCGTCTCCCGTCATGCGCTCGCGCTCGAGCTGGCCGACGGAGACATAAAACCTTCCTCCCCCGCCGTCGATCTCCACGACGATGTCCTCGGGGTCGACAAACGCCGCCACGCCCGGGAAACGGTCTTTCAGGATCTGGGCGACCGCCTTGCGCACGGCCTCCTTGTCCGGCACCGATTTCATCACGCGTACATCCGCAGAAAACCCCTGCGGGACATACTTTTGCGAGACCCCGCGCGCGTATTCCACGTCCTGCGGCGAATAGGTCACGTCCGTCACGAGACGAAACGTGATGACGTTCTTTTCCACTTCGATCTTGCGCAGCACGACGCGGACAAGTCCCGGCGCGCGGCGCAATTCCTCCAGATATTCTTTACTCTTCATCCGAAATCAACTCTTCCAGCCGCGCGAAAAAGACGCGCTCGGCATCCGCCGCGGGAATGCGTTCGTCCGCACGGCCTTTTTGCATGATGATGCAATATTCCTCTCCGCCCGCAATGCCGAGATCGCATCCGCGCGCCTCGCCCGGGCCGTTGACCACACAGCCCATGACGGCAACTTTCCGCTTTTTCCGAACCGTGCGCACGCGTTCCTGCACCCGCGCCGCCAGTCCGATGCAATCATAGCGGCACCTGCCGCAGGTGGGACAGGCGACCACTTCCACATAGTCGGATTCCAGGCCGCACGCGCGAAGTATGGCGTGTCCCGCATACACTTCTTCCACGGGGTCGTCGGAGAGCGAGACGCGGATGGTCTCGCCGATGCCGCTGAGCAACAGCGCGCCGATCCCGACACTGCTCTTGACGATGCCCATGTCGTGCGTTCCCGCTTCCGTCACCCCCAGGTGCAGCGGATAGTCGCACTGCCCGCGCAGAAGCGTATAGGCCTCCACGGTGAGCGGAACATCGGACGCCTTAACGGAGATGACGATGTCCCGAACGCCGTGCCGCTCCAGCACGGCGACGTTCTGAAGCGCGCTCTCGACGAGCGCGCGCGCACTTCTGCCGTACCGCGCGAGGTGTTCTTTCTCGATGCTCCCCGTGTTCGAGCCGACGCGCACGGGAATGCCGTGCGCCTTCACACAGTCGGCAACGCGGCCGATCTCCGCCTCTTTGCCGATGTTCCCGGGATTGATGCGCAGTTTGTCGGCGCCGTTCTCCACCGCCAGTACGGCCAACTTCGCCGAAAAATGCACGTCCGCCACAATCGGAACCCGCACCCGCGCGGTGATTTCCCGCAACGCCCGCGCGTCCGCCTCATCAGCGATCGCAACGCGCACAATGTCACAGCCCGCATTTTGCAGGGAAAGAATTTGAGCGACGCTTGCCTCCACGTCGCTCGTCTTTTTGGTTGTCATGCTCTGCACGGCGATCTTCCCGCCGCCCAGAACAACGTCTCCGACCGATACCTTACGGATCATTTGTCCTTGGTTTCCTCGTTCTTTTTTTCAATCATCTTCTGCAATTCCGCCATAAAGGAGGAAATGTCCTTGAACGACCGATACACCGACGCATACCGCACATAGGCGACTTCGTCCAGCTTCTGCAGTTCCTCCATGACCATCTCGCCGATCTTTTTGGAGGAGATCTCCTGCTCCATGGAATTGTAAATGCGCTTGGAGATGTCCTCGGCAACTTCATCGATCTTCTCGATGGGGACAGGCCGCTTTTCGCATGCCTTGATGATGCCGCGCTTGATCTTGCCCACGTCAAATGCCTGACGCGTCCCGTCGTTCTTCACAACCAGAATGGGCGCGACTTCAATGGTCTCGTACGTCGTGAAACGGCGCCCGCACCCCATACATTCCCGACGGCGGCGTATGGTGCGTTCGTCGTCCGCCGAGCGTGAATCGATGACCTTGCTCTCCGTGCAGTTGCAATACAGACAGCGCATAGCTCTTCTCCCTTTTTTATGGCATATATAGTATCGTCTTTGTATGATTATACCATATTTATTCCCCTTTGTAAAGGGTTTGCGCGAAATTCCTCCTGCACACTCCGCCCCCGCATTTGTCCCGTGCGCCAAAATCAAACGTCCCCGCAAAGACACATTTTTTCATATGTTCCTCTTTCTTCGTACCTGCCTCGCAAAGAAGCCGTCTCGCGCCCCGTTCCGTCGTCTTTCTCCCGCACGCCAAAACCGTCTCCTGCGCGGACAAAGCTCACGGCGCAACAACAAACGCATGAAAATCAGGCGGGTTGCCGTAAAAAAAGCCGCGCATTTCTGCGCGGCCTTTTGATTCATGCGAACGACGCATGACGATTGCCGAAGAATTACCGACTCAGATTCTTGCGACGCCCGTCTTTCTCGCGGCTGCCTTGACGGCCTCTGCGACGGCGTCCTTGACATGAGGATTGAAGGCATCGGGGATGATGTAATCGGGCGTGATTTCGTTCTCGGGGATAACCGAAGCGATCGCCTCTGCCGCTGCGATCTTCATCTCGTCGTTGATGTCCTTTGCGCGGACGTCAAGCGCACCGCGGAAGATGCCGGGGAACGCAAGGACGTTGTTGATCTGGTTGGGGAAGTCGCTGCGGCCCGTACCCATGATGCGGACGCCGGCCTTCTTGGCCTCGTCGGGCATGATCTCGGGAACGGGATTTGCCATAGCGAAGATGATGGGATCGGGAGCCATCGTCTTGACCATGTCCGCCGTAAGGCTGCCGGGAGCGGAGACACCGATGAACACATCTGCGCCCTTGATGACCTCTGCAAGGCTGCCCTTCTTCTTCTCGAGGTTGGAGATCCTTGCCATCTCTTCCTTGATGGGGTTGAGCCCGTCGCGGCCCTCATAGATGGCGCCCTTTCTGTCGCAGAGGATGACCTTTTTCAGACCTCTGCTCATGAGGAGCTTGGTAATGGCGATGCCTGCCGCGCCCGAACCGTTGACGACGACGGAGAGATTCTCCATCTTCTTTCCGACGAGCTTGAGCGCGTTGATCATGGCGGCGAGCGTCACGACTGCCGTGCCGTGCTGGTCGTCGTGGAAGATCGGGATATCGCAGACCTCTTTGAGGCGCTTCTCGATTTCAAAGCAGCGGGGAGCGGAGATGTCCTCCAGGTTGACGCCGCCGAAGCTGCCTGCCAGCAGACGGACGGTGTTGACGATCTCGTCGACGTCCTTGCTGCGGATGCAGAGCGGGAAGGCGTCCACATCGGCAAACGTCTTGAAGAGCGCGCACTTGCCCTCCATGACGGGCATGCCCGCTTCGGGGCCGATGTCGCCAAGACCGAGGACGGCGGTACCGTCCGTGACGACCGCGACGAGATTTGCGCGGCGGGTATAGGTATAGGACAGATCCACGTCCTTGTTGATGGCAAGGCAGGGTTCTGCGACGCCGGGCGTATAGGCGACGGCGAGTTCCTCACGATTGGTGATGGGAGCACGGGTCACGACCTCGATCTTGCCCGCCCATTCCTTGTGCTTTTCAAGCGCATACTGTTTCTTATCCATATCGATACCTCTTTAAGAGTATTTGATTTCAGATGTTCAGGGAATCCAGGAACGCACGCAGCTGCTTTGCGGAGTTGCGGAGCTTCTCGGCTTCCTCGTCCGTGAAGTCGTACACGAGGTTGCCCGTCACGCCGTCCTCTCCGACGAAGGAGGGAACGCTGATGGCCACGTTGTCAATGCCGCAGTAGTCATGCAGCACGCTGGAGACGCTGAAGATGCTGTGCTTGTTCTTGACGACCGTTCCCGCAAGTTCTGCGGCGATCGCGGCGATCGCGTAGTTGGTCACGCCCTTGCGCTTGATGACCTGCGCACCCGAAGAGACGGTGTCCTTCATGACCTCGTCCTTGTCGAGCACGATGCCGCGCTTTGCGCAGAAGGAATCCAGACGCATTCCGGAGACATGCACCGAGCTCCAGACCGCGAACTGGCTCTCGCCGTGCTCGCCGGCGGTGAAGCCGTGGATGTTGCGGATATCGGCGTCCAGACGCGTCGAAAGGAAGTAACGGAACCGAGCGCTGTCCAGAACGGTACCCGTACCGAACACTCTGCCTGCGGGCAGACCGCTCTCCTTCTGAATGAGATAGGTGATGACGTCCACAGGGTTGGAGACGACCATGATGGCACCGCCGTTGTAGTGCTTCATGATATTCTGCGTGACGTCACGCGCAATGGAGATGTTCTTTGCGGCAAGGTCAAGCCGCGTCTCGCCGGGCTTTCTGCCGACGCCTGCGGTGATGATGATGAGGTCACTGTCCACGATGTCGGCATAGCTGCCCGCGTGAATGTTCATCGAGCCCATGGTGATGATGCCATGGCTGATATCCATAGCCTCGCCTTCTGCCTTTTCGGTGTTGACGTCGATGATGACGATCTCCGAAACAAGACGCTGCGTGGCGATCGAGAACGCGACGGAGGATCCGACTGCGCCCGCGCCGATGATACTGATTTTCGTAGGTTTTCTTTCCATATCTATTTAGCCTCGTATTTTATAGAATTTGCAAATCTGAAAATGATTCCCCCATTCCGCCCACGATACATTATAGCACCCGATGTCCCTTCTGTCAAGGGCGAAACGCACAAAAATCGCCCTCGTTTTACAAAAAACATGCCTCGCCCGCAGACCCTTTGCCGCCATGTCCGCAGGCCCTTTGGCCTTGTGCCGCAAGCGCTTTTCCCCAACGATTGCAAGCGCTTATCGCCATACGTCCGTATGGCCTATTTGTCCCGCGTTCGCATATATTTCCGCACACCGCAAGTCTTTTGCTCCGCGTCCGCAAGTTTTTTCGACGGGCGGGCGCGGCGGTCTGTTCCGAGCGAGAGCCGCTTCAAAGGCTTTGTGCGGTCTGTCCCCTTCCGCCCCGTTTTTTCAAAGAAGGGAGGATTGACAAGCGCGGAGGATGGGCGTATAATACAGTGGAACAGAAAAGGAGGATCGTATGAGCAGTTTCAAAGATTTGCGTATTGTGGACAACTTCTATCAGACGTCGGCCTTTTTCCCGATGCCGACCGTGCTTGTGGGAACGCTCGACAAAGACGGCAGGACCAATCTCGGGTCTTATTCGCTCTGTTTCCCCTACTACATCGCGGGAAAAGACCGCTATGCAATGCTGCTGGAGTGCCGCAACTCCTCCAACACGGCACAGCACATTCTGGAAGGGAGCAAGGTGTCGCTCAACTTCATTCCGGACGACAAAAAATACTTCCGCGAGGCCGTTCGGCTGGGCTTCCCCGGCGATACCACGCAGGAAAAGATGAAGGACTGTCTCTTTACGCTGGAAAAGGGACAGGCGGACGGCGTTCGTCCCCTCGTCGTCAAAGAGGCGTTTCAGGTCTTTGAATGCACCTGGAACAGCGCGCTCGAGGACGCCTACCTCGACAAGCCGGGACAGCTCGAAGGCTATGAACCGCCCTACCGCTCCTTCAACGGCATCACGAGCAAATTCGGCGCGCACTTTATCCTCAATATCGACAAGATCCTCATGAAAGAAAAGTACTGGAATACCATCGTCAACGGCGTTACCGCGGCGGGATTCCCCTCCGTCCCCGTGGACTACGGCTACCGCGACAGCACCAACTTCTGGTGCTCGCGTTTCAAAAAGCCCTTCGCCGAAAAAATCCAGGCCAAGGAGGGCGATGTCAATTCGGTCATCTATGCCGCAGACCGCATCGACCCCGACGTCAAATTCACCAAGGAGGCTTGCGCAAAGCTCACCAAGATCCCGCGCGTGTTCCTCAAAGCCGCCCTGACGCAGATGGTCAAGATCGCCAAAGAGGAGGGCATCACCCTCATCGACGAAGCCGCCCTCACCGTCATCAACGACAAGCGCCGCAAAGAAAAGAAGTAATTTCACTGCCCCCATGCGTTTGACGCCATAGCGCGCGGCCGACACCGCGGCGAATTTGTTGCAAGCGGAGCAAACGGCCGACACCGCGGCGAATTTGTTGCAAGCAGGGATGCGTCGGACGGCGCGGCAAAC
>CAJFMF010000044.1 GCA_904391375.1 Candidatus Gallimonas faecavium
CCTTTCCGTGCTTCTCGTGCTGGGCGGGGCGTTCGGCGTGAGTGCAAAGGCAGAGGGAAAGACCGTTGAGGGGGATTCGTCCCGCATTATTCAGTGGGCGCAGTCGTGCGAGTGGGTAGACGAGGGCCTTGCGGTCTATGCCGGTCAATGGGCGGGCGGCGGACTGCGGATGTTTTTCAACGTGGCGGACGGAGAGGAGTTCAACATCAAGTTCAAAGTGCCCGTTTATGAAAATGACAGTTCGGATTTTGTGACGGAGAACGGCAATTTCTACGGCAAATACATTGTCGACGTGATCGTGGAGAGCTTCACGAACACCGGAAAAGCGGTACTGCGTCTGTGGGGCGACTCGGGGAGCGCGGTCGGTGCAACCAACGTCTCTGCGCGCATCACGTCAGGGGATCTGCACGATAAGACGTCGGCAAGCAATCCGAACGAAGTCGCGGAAGGAATCTGGGTGAAGGGCGTCATGCGCGAAAACAGCGAGTTTGACATTTCCTTCAACACGACGGATTTCTTCAAGAGCTATTGGGGCGACTGGGACACGACGGGCTCGCTTCTTACCATGAGCGGTTCGGTCGCCAACGGCGAAGCGGTGAAAAATACCCTCAATGCAACCTTCAATCCGGAGGGGAATGCGTGTGAGACGGTGCAGGTGTATTTCCGACTTTCCGCACAGCATTCCGACGCCTACAACGACAACGAAGAGGCCTGCCCCGAACACGCGGCCAATTCGATGAGTAAGGTCATCATCACCGAGATCAACGGGCAGTCTCTTGCCAATGAGGGCGGTTCGCTCGAGGACACGGTGGCGCCCTTTGTGGCTCCTGTCAAGCTGCGTCCGAATGCGGAAATCTACCGCGACAGAACGTACGATCTTGAAATCAAGACGAGCCCCCGCGAGAGTGCCACGCAGCCGCTGTATTGTGACTATGACAGTGATGTGCTCTGCTATGAACGTCTGAGCTATCAGGTGAACGTCACGGCACCTTCGGGAGCGAAACAGACGTTTGAAGGGCTCAAAGGCATTGTCTTTTCGGAGACGGGGACGAACAAGATCTCCGTCACGGCGACCGATCTTGCAGGGAATACCTACACCACGCCGGAGACCGAAGTGGAGGTTGCCCGCGGATTTGTCCTCACCGTTGCGGACGTCCCGACGAGCGGCATTGTCGGGCAGAGCATTCAGTTGCCTGCGGGCTCGGCGACCGATTCGCAGGACAACAGCTGTGCGGTCACGATCCGTGTTCAGGATCCCTATACGCAGGAAGTGACGGTCACGGACAACGCCTTTACGCCTGAACGGACGGGCGTCTACATCGTGACATACTCCTCGTCCAACGAAGACGGAACGCAGTCGGACACGCAGACATTCCGCATCACTGTCACGGCGGCGCCTGCCGATACGGACACGGGCGGCGGCAGCGGCGGACAGGGAGTCTGGATCACGGTAGGAGTTGTGGCGGCGGTTGTCGTCGTGGCGGCGGCTGTCACGGCGGTCGTGCTGGTAAAAAAGAAGAAGCAGAAATAAGAAAACAAAACGGCGGACAGACCGCACAAAAGGGTGAATATGAAATATCTGATGATCGATACAGACATCGGCAATGACTGCGACGATGCCGCAGCGGCGGCGCTCGCCTGTATGTACGAGGGAGCAGGGTTGTGCAAACTGCTTTGTTTTACCGTCAACACTTCCGATCGTTACGCCCCGAACTGTTTGGATGCGATCGCGGATACATACGGCCGCCGTGTGAAGATCGGCGTGTACAGAGGAGAGGGATTCCCGGAAAATCCCGCCTCGTATTGCAAAAAGGTGGCGGAGCGCTTCGGAACGGCCGCACCGCGGGAACGTCCGGAGGCAGTTGCGCTGATGCGGCGGGAACTGAGTTCCTGCCCCGACAAGAGCGTGAAAATCGTCTGCATCGGTCAGCTCAACAACCTTTGTGCGCTGCTCCGATCGCAGGCGGACGAGAACGGCACGGACGGCATTTCGCTGGTGCGGGAAAAGGTATGCGAAGTCGTTATCATGGGCGGCATGTTCGGCGCGGACAGCGTGGAGTTTTTCGGACAGGCGTATACGGCAGAATATAACATTGCGACCGATGTCCCCGACAGCATTCTTGCGCTGGAACTGTGTCCCGTCGATGTGACGTTTTCCGATTTTCTCCTCGGGAAGGACGTCCTGACGCTCGGCGCGCTTGTACGTCGGTCGGACGAGGACCCCGTCGGCTATGCCTATGAGCTCTTCTGCGGAGGCGCGCGGCCGAGTTGGGATGTGCTGACCGTCATGTATGCGGTTTGCGGGGAAGGCGAACTGTTTTGCAGAACGGCGCGCGGAACCGTGACGGTTTTGTCGGACGGGCGCACGAAATTTACCGCGTCGGAAGAGGGCCGTCATCGCATTCTGCGTGCGGCAAGCGGGAACGATGCCCTGCAGGCGGCGATCGAACGTGCGTTTGAAACATTGCGTCCGTCTGCCCAAATGTCCTGTACCGGCAAGCAGGGCCTTTCGGAACGCCCTGTGCGTTAGGCAGAACGCAGAAGCCGATCGTTTCGGACTTTATGCGCTTAATTGATCGGAGATCGGCCGTACGACGCCAAGTCAGGCCTCGGAATCGTGTGCGCCCGTTTGCAAGAATGCGGTCACACGAGGAAAGAAGGACAAGAAAAATGCTATCCTGTTTCGGGATAGCATTTTTTCATGTATTGATCGATTGCCTGTGTCGCAAGGTGTAAAGTTTGTCCGCCTTGCGCATACTTCATGCGATATGCCTTTTCTGTGCCGTCATACGTCTGCGGAGGGCCACGCCGCGACGGGCCGCCTCATGCTTGCAGAGGTCAATGACGCGACGGGCCGCTTTCAGGCGTTGCGTTGTATGGCGGAACGGACCGATCAGGTCGTCTGCCGCGTGATCTGTTTGGATTGGAGATAGATAAATTTTGTTTTCTGGTGGGGATGATTGATTCGGTCGAGCAAAGTGGTGAGGAGCATTTTGCCGAGGCCGCTCTTGTCGACGTTAAAGGTCGTGAGCGGCGGATCGAAGTTCTTGCTTTCGGGAAGGTTGTCGAATCCAGACACGAGAATATCGCGCGGGACTTTTTTGCGCAGCAGGGCGAGGGCCTTGATGACGTTCATCGCAATGGTGTCGTTTGCGCAGACGAAGCATTCGGGAAGGGGAGAAGCGACGAGCGCCTTGGCGAGTTCCTGCGAATTTCCGTACGGGAAGGAGTCCTTTTCGATAAAGGAGTAATTGGGGTCGAAGGGAAGCCCTGCGAGGAACATCGCTTCGCGCATGGCGAGGAAGCGTTCGTAAAAGGAGGTGCAATGGGTATAATCGCCCACGAATCCGAAGGTGCGCAGATTCCGCTCGCGGATGAGGGAAAGACAGAAATTTTTGACACTTGGAAAGCTCTCTGAGAGAACGACGTCGTAATTTCCGGAGACGGAGAGATAGATCGGGAAGTCGAAGAACACGATGGGATAGCCGAGCGTGATGAGCCGCGGGACATAGTCGGCGCGGAAGAGCTCGATGCAGATGATGCCGTCCACCTTGTTTTCGTGGAGGTAGTCGACGAGGCGGTCAAAGAAGGAGGTCTTTGTGGCGGTGAATTGCAGCAATTCGATGTTTTCGTGCTCGTCGAGCATAAACTCGATCCCGCGCACCAGATGGAGGAAGAACGTCATGGTCATCAGGTGCTTGGAGGTCAGCAGAACGATGCGCTTATGCCGATCGGAAGGATCGGAATTTGCGATGGTTCCGTAGCTCTTGTATCCCATTTCGATGGCGGCAGAGAGCACGCGCTCGCGCGTACGCGGCGGCACATACTGTCCGTTGAGTGCCTTGGAGACCGTATTGCGGGAAAGTCCCAGCGCATCGGCGATGTCCTGTACGGTTATGCGTTCTTTTTTTGCCATATGTTTCCCTCTTGTTTCCTGATTCGATTATACCATAAATGGGCAGAATGTCAATATTTATTTGGATTTTTGCCCAATTTTTTGGAGACAAATTGGGCATTTGTACAAATAAAATAGAAATTATTTTATATATATTGACGAATTTTCACAAAAAAATATAATGGGAAACGGTTCGAAACGATCAAGTTTCGAAAGAAAAGATAAGGGAGGTAGGAGTATGGCGCACAGGGTGACACAAGAGACATCGCATGAGCAGAGCGGCGCAGACGAAGAGACGTTTGCTCTTGCGGGCGATGGCGCGCAGACGGTCGCGGTCGCGCAAAAGGAAAGTGCATGGATGAAGTTCAGAAAGTCGGACTTCTCCCGCAATTTCAAGCGCAACTGGACGTATCTCTTGTTCCTGATTCCGGCGGTAGTGGTCACGTTTATCTTTGCTTACATTCCGATCTATGGCTTGCTCATCGCGTTTCAGGACTACATGCCGGGAGACTCGATCCTGAACGGATACTGGATCCAGTTTCGCAATTTTGAGGAGTTTTTCGGGAACTATGTGTTTTGGGATCTGATGGGGAACACGTTCCTGCTCTGCATTCTGGGATTCCTGATCGGATTCCCGCTGCCCATCATCGTGGCACTGATGCTGCATTCGTCCAAGAACAGACGGCTCAGCAAGTTTTTGCAGACCGTGTTCAACGGCCCGCACTTTATCTCGCTCGTCGTTCTTGTCGGTATGCTGTACCTCTTTTTCGGACGGTACGGACTCGTCAACAACATCATCGAAAGCGCGGGCGGGGAGCGGTATTCCTTCTTCCTGGAAGCGGGAGCGTTCCGTCCGATGTATATTCTGTCGAGCAACTGGCAGGATTTCGGATGGAGCTCCATCGTCTATCTTGCGGCGCTCTCGGGCGTCGATCAGGCACAACACGAGGCGGCGACCATTGACGGCGCGTCCCGTTTCCAGCGCGTGCTGCACGTCGATTTCCCTGCGATCGCGCCCATCGTTTCGGTCATGCTCATCATGTCCATCGGCGGACTCATGGGCGTCGGCTACGAAAAGGTGCTGCTGATGCAGACGGACGGCAATCTTGCCACCAGCGAGATCATTGCGACCTATGTCTATAAACAGGGAATCAAGAGTCTCCGCCAGGGCTATGCGACTGCCGTCGGACTCTTTAACTCGGTCATCAACCTTGTTCTGCTGATCATTGCCAATACGGTCTCCAGAAGGTTCTCCGAGAATTCTCTGTTCTGAGGAGGCAAAGCGATGGAAAATTTCACGGCCGAAACGCCCGTAACCGAACCGATCGCGCTTCCTGCGCAGCCTGTCGGAAAACCCCGCCGCAGAAAGGTCAAGGAGAGCAGGGGCGACCGCATCTACTATGCGATCACCTATATCATTCTCGGTATTTTGGCGGTCCTCGTCATCTATCCGCTCTATTTTGTCGTCATCGCGTCCTTTTCGAGTGCGGACGCGGTTCTGGCGGGCAAAGTGTATCTCTATCCAGTCGACATCGATTTTACGGGGTATGTCCGCTGTTTTGAACGCACCGATATCTGGATCGGCTACGGCAACACGATCTGGTACACGGCAGCCTATACCGTTCTGAGCGTCGTGTTTACGATCACGGCGGCCTGGGCGCTTTCGCGCAAGACGCTGCCTTTCCGCAAGTTCTGGATGATCTTCTTCACGATCACCATGTTCTTCGGAGGCGGACTCATTCCCTTCTACAAAGTGGTGAGCGACCTCAACCTTCTGGACACGCCGTTTGCCATCATTCTGCCCGGAACGGTCTCTGCGTGGAACCTGTTCATGGCAAAGACCTTCTTCCAGTCGGGGATCTCGGACAGCATCATTGAGGCGGCCGAATTGGACGGCGCCAACCGCGCAAGGCTCTTTGTCTCCATTATTCTTCCGCTCTCCATGCCCATTGTCGCGGTGCTCTCGCTCTACTATGCGGTGGGACAGTGGAACAGCTATTTCAATGCCATGATCTTCCTGAACAATCCCGACCTCTATCCGCTTCAGCTCGTGCTCAAGGAGATCCTGACGGCATCCGAATCGACGACGGGCGGCTCCGGAGAGACCATTCTCGAACAGTTCCGCCTTGCCAACCAGCTCAAATATGTTACGGTCATCATCTCGAGCCTTCCCGTGTTCTGTCTCTATCCGTTCGTGCAGAGATTCTTTGCGCAGGGCGTGATGGTCGGTTCGCTCAAGGATTGAGAAGGGACGGCTTCCGAAAAGCCATAGGAACAAATCGGACCCGAATAAAAGATAAGGAGAAAATACGATGAAAAAGACATTTGCAGCAGTCGCACTTGCGTGCGCATCGGTTCTGACGCTCTCTGCCTGCGGCGGGGGAGACAACCGTACCAGCAACTCCGTCGAGACGCTCGTGGCGCAGTACGGGTATCAGTGGGAGGACACGTCTGCGCCCATTCTCAACGAAACGGGCGCGCAGGAGATCTCGTTCCGCGTCTATTCGTCCAAGAATGCGTCGGCGAAGGACTACAACGACATGGACATCATGCAGGATCTCTACGAGCAGACCAACGTGTTCGTCAACTGGGAAAACGTGTCCGAGTCGGTGTACGCCGAGCAGAAGAACCTGATCTTCGGCAATACCAACAACCGTCCCGACGCCATCTATCACGCCGGCATGAGCGCGAACGAAATCATTCGCTATGCCAGCAGACGCGTACTGCTTCCCATCAGCGACTATTTGCAGTACATGCCCAATTTCAGCAAGATTCTCGAGGAGCGGCCCGACATCCGCAAACAGATCACGAACGTGGAGGACGGCAAGATCTACGCGCTTCCCCGTGTGGAGGAAATGGGGCTTTTGCAGAATCCCAATCTTCTCTTCCTCAACAAGAACTGGACGCTTGCCGCTGTGGAGGCGGGAGCGGTCAGCAATCTCTCTGCGGCGGACGTTGCGGACGGCATTCAGCTCAATGCCTCGCAGATGGAGCAGCTTCTCACCTATTTCCGCGACCACGACATGAACGGAAACGGGCAGAGCGACGAGCGTCCCATGACGTTCGTGTATAACAACTGGCAGGGCAACCAGTGCGACCTGTACGGAATGTTCGGACTCAACGACAACACCGATCATCGCGTGATCGTGGACGGCAAGGTGACCTATACGGTGCTGGACGATCGGTTCAAGGAAGCCACGCAGTTCATCAACGGCTGGGTGAAGAACGGCCTGATCGACCAGGTGTCCTTTGAGCAGACGCAGGATAACTTCCTCGCCAACGGCAAGGGAACGGAGCTGTACGGCGCCTTCTACTGGTGGGAGAGCGAGACGGTGGTCAGCAATCCCGAGAACTATGTCGTCTGCAAGCCGCTCATCGGCCCTGACGGCGATCAGACGATCAGCGTCTCCAACAATCCCGAAGTGAGCACGGGCGAACTCGTCATCTTTGCGAATACGCCCAACGTGGAAGTTCTGCTCACTTATTTTGACCGGTATTACGATCCGCTTATCTCCGCCCAGATCAACTACGGGCCCATCGGCATCGTCTATGAAGAGGAGCCGGACGAGAACGGAAAGCTCGTGCAAAAGGAAGTTCCCGCCGGAAAGACGTCCGACGAGCTTCGTCTGGAAAACGCGCCGCTCGGGATCTGCTATCTGAGCGATAACGAATGGGAGAATGTCGTCAATATGGAGCCCCGCGCTCAGCTCAGACTGGACCGCCTCGAAAAGTATGCGACCCCGTTTGTTCCCGCAAACGTGTCGCCCGTTCCCAATCTGCAGTTTACGCAGGAGGAACTCAACACGCTCACGACCTATGAGACGAACATGATCAGCTATGTCAACCAGCACCTTATTTCCTGGCTGCGCAACGGATTGACGGATTCCGACTGGGAAGCGTTCAAGGCGGAATTGCAGAGCACGCGCGTCGGCCTGGGTGAGGTCCAGCGCGTCTATCAGGCGGCGTATGACCGCTATACGAGCGAGAATTGAGGAGGGGGACAATCATGAAAAAAGCATTGGCGCTCTTGCTCGCTTCCGTCTGTTCCGTCGGCTTGCTAGCGGGCTGTACGCAGACAGAGTCGGATCAGGAAAATACCGCGCCCGTCATCTCGGGCGTGCGGGACACCGCTTCGACGGTTGCGGGAACGCAGTTTGATGCACTCGAAGGAGTTACGGCATCCGATGCGGAGGACGGCGATCTGACCTCCTCCGTCACGGTGGAATCCGTCCCCGCCATGACGTTTACGGACGGTGTTGCAACACCTCCCTCGGCAGGGAGTTACGAACTCATCTATTCGGTGATCGACTCGGACGGCGCAGAGGGGAATGCCTATTGCACGCTCACGGTATCCCGCGCGGCATCGGCGGCGGAAGTGCTGTACTCCTTCGACTTTTCCGATGTCACGCCTGCCGAGAGCGACAAGCGCGGCTGGACGGCAAACATTTCCGACGGCGTGGACGGGACGGCGGCGCTCAAAGAAGGCGCATATGTCTTCGACATTGCGGCGCTCAACGGACAGGGCGACGGCAGCGTGACGCTCAGCAAGGTCCTCGGCGACCTCGGAGCGGGTGATTATCGGATCGTCGTCTGGGCAAGGGCGACGGCGGACACCTATGTGCATCTTCTTGCGGAAGATGCCTCCACGGACGATTGGAAGACGGTTGGCGGCGGGTATAACTTAAAAGTGGGTACGGCCGTCAGCGAGCTTATGACGACGTTCACCCTGGATGACACGACGACCAATACCGTGGACGTGCGCATTCATATGGGGAAGATCACGCCCAATCCCGAAAATCCCTCCGATATCACGCCCGATGCGTTCTCGATCTATATCGAGAAGATCGCGCTCTATTGCACGACGGGAACGGAGACGCGCGTCGATCTGTATGAAGAGGACTTTTCGCAGAGTGCGGACAGCGTGACGACGCAGGCGGGAGACGGAGCCGCCGCTTCCGTCAGTCTGGTGGACGGTGTTGCGCAGATCGCCATTTCGTCCTATCACGGCGAAGGCGTCGGCGGGATCTGGAGTCTGAAAGCGGACATCGCTCTGGGCGGTGCCGCGATTGACGCGGGCGCAAAGTACGGATATTTCGTGGAGCTCTCTGCGCAGAATGCACAGGCGGGCGAACTGCTTGTGGAGAACAAGGGCGCTTCTTCGCGTGCGAACTTTGCAAGTTTCTCCCTGAATGCGGGCGAGAAACAGACCTTTACGGGCGTGTTTACCGCCGAGGCGACGATCGCGGCGAATGACGCGGTGCTGCGCCTTCAGATCGGCAATGCGTCGGAGGGCGTCACGTCCAATACGCTCACCGTGGACAACGTGGCGTTCTATCGTCTGGATGGCGACAAGCGCACGGACAGAGTCCTGCAGGATCGTTTCCTTCTCTTCGGATCGGCGTCCTCCAACGAGACCAATTCCGAGTCGCCCTATGAGGTGTTCAACGGTTCGGACGACAACCCTGATCAGGCGGGAATCGGAACCATGTTTACGCAGAACGGCAGTCTTATTTACCGCATTGAAGAGGCGGGCGAGGCAGACTGGCACAACAAGCTCGTGATCGGCTATACCGCAAACCCGCTTGTCCTGCAGGGCAGTGCCTACTATACCTTCCGCATCAGGATGAAGGCGTCCGCGCCCATAACCTTCAACTTCTACGTCCATGATTTGAAGGCGTTTGACTGGGATACGGGGCTCATCGTGCGTCAGGAGGCCGTCTCCGTCGGAACGGAGGAGACGACGATCGAATATACGACGACGACCCCGACCATGGGCACGAGCGATTACGAAATGCTCTTCCAGTTCGGCTCGCAGGCACTTGCGGCGCTCGGAGAGGTGGTCATCGAAATTTCCGAGATCACCGTTCTGCAGAGCGTTCTTATCTGAACATCGGCTTGTCCCTGCGGGGACGCAGGGACAAAGGAGGAAATTATGAATACGCTGTATGCGATCGGGGAAATGCTCATTGACTTCACCGCCCGCGAGACGGGAGTTTTGGAGATCGCCGAGAACTTTCATAAAAATGCGGGCGGCGCACCCGCAAACGTCGCGGTGTGCGTGGCGAAGCTTGGTAAGCGCGCAAGTGTCATCACCAAGCTCGGCAAGGATCCCTTCGGGAATTTCCTTGTCAACACGCTCGCGCAGGACAACGTCGGAACGCAGTATGTCTTCCGTACCGGAAAGGCCAATACGGCGCTGGCGTTCGTCTCCCGCGACGAGAAGGGGGAGCGCAGTTTCTCCTTCTACCGCAATCCTTCTGCAGATATGCTGCTCGAGGAAGAGGAAATCTCGGCCATTCCTTTCCGTGCGGGGGACATTCTTCACTTCGGAAGCGTGGATCTTTGCGATGCACCCGTGCGCAAAGCGCACATCGCCGCCATCCGCCGTGCGCGGGAGGCTGGGGCGCTTGTCAGCTTCGATCCCAATCTGCGCTACAACCTCTGGGAGAGCGCAGACGAACTCCTGCGCGTCGTGCGCGAGTTTATTCCCTCTGCCGACATTCTGAAAGTGAGCGAGGAAGAGCTTCTGGATATCACGGGAATCGAAGACGAGAAGCAGGCCGTCGGTTCGCTTTTCCGCGGCAATGTCAAACTGATTTTTGTGACGAAGGGAAAGGGCGGCGCCTCCGCCTATACCAAGACGCTTTCGGCATGGGAGCCGACGGATACGCAGTCTGCGGTCGTCGATACGACGGGCGCGGGAGACAGCTTCATCGGAGCCGTGCTCTATCAGCTTCTGGGCAGAGAGATGCGTCCGTTTACGGCGGAAGAGCTCTCTGCGATCATGCGCGTTGCCAATCGCGTGGCGACGATCGTCGTCTCGCGCGAGGGCGCCATTCCCGCCATGCCCACGCATGACGAGGTCTTTTCGGGAGAAGATAAATGAAACACAAATATGTTGCGGCCGCCGCCGTGCTCCTGGCAGGACTGATGCTCTTTGCGGCATGCGGAGGGGACGGCCTTGTCGAGAGCGACCCGCATGATAAGGACTTTTCCCCCTATCGTACGGCGGGCGCCATGGAGGCGGCCTACGATTATCGGCATTTCTTCCTTCCCGCAAAGGACGATGCGGGGCAGGGCTATGTCGGGGACACCATGCCTTACTATGAGGACGGGACGTACTACATCTATTATCTCAAAGATCAGGGCGATTCCTACAATCACTCGGTCTATCTGACCACGACGCAGGATTTCGTCACCTACGAAGACTATGATGCGCCCGTTCTGGAGGCTTCCCGCGGGTCGGAGCAGGATGCCTGGATCGGGACGGGGTCCGTCGTGAAAGCGGGAGAGAAGTACTATTTCTTCTATACGGGCCACAATCCCAATCGGGAATATCACGAGACGATCATGGTCGCCGAAGGCAGCACGCCGACATCGTTTACCAAGAAGGCGGACTGGCAGATCCTTCCGCCCGACTCGCTGGGGCAGAAAAATGACTTCCGCGATCCGCAGGCATATTATGACGCGGAAACGGACACCATTACGCTGACGATCACCGCGTCGCAGAGCGATATTGCGCGCGTGATCACCTACACGCTCAAGAGCGATCTTACCGACGTGCAGTACGGAGGCGTCATCTTTACCAATCCCGAGAACGTCGTCGGCGACGTATGGAACCTCGAGTGTTCGGACACGTTCCGCATGGGGGACAGGTGGTATCTTACGTTCTCCGCGCAGGACGGAGCGCTCTGGTACACGTCGTCGGACAGCCGTTACGGGGTCTATGAGGAAACGCCGAAACAACTCGACGCGCAGCTCTTCTATGCGGCAAAGTCGGTCACGGACGGTACAAATACCTACATGGTCGGCTGGGCACGCCGTTCGGAGTCGGCATCGTCTACGCAGGACGTCAACGGATGGGCGGGAAATCTGCTCGTCCAGAAGGTCGTCGCCTCTGAGGACGGCGGCATCGTGCTCGCGCCGACGGACGTCTATATGCAGGCAGACATCGGCCGCAAACTGCTTTCGGGCGACAAGATCAGCCTTTCGGCGGGGGACTATAAAGACGCCTTTACCTGCCAGGAGCGCTATGTCGTCACGGGTGCGTTCACGTTTAAGGGAACCGAGGCGTTCGGCCTTGCCTTTGACTACGACGGAAATCGTTCCCGCTATAAGTGCATCACGCTTTCGCCGCAGGCGCAGACGCTGGAACTTTCCTTCAATCTCGGGACAACGGTGATCACGTCGATGCCGGTATCGTTGGAGGCGGGCGTTTCCTACCGCTTTACCTACTTGCAGGAGGGTTCGGTCGGCGTGTTCTATCTGGACGGACAGGCGGCGTTCACGGTGCGTCTTTACGGCGTAAGCGGAAAGGCGGTCAAACTGTACGCGCAAGGGGACGGCGTCACGTTCTCGGAGCTCAAGCAATTTACCTATTCTTATTGACATCAAAGAGCCCGCGGGCAATCGGGAGCGTATATGAAAAAGATGAGTCAGAAACCGGAAAATGAAAATTCCACGAGTGTCGCCGATTCGTATATCGTGCATAGCCTTGCGTCCATCCGCAAGACGTATCGGCACACATATCATGCCATGCCTCCCGTAGGCTGGATGAACGACCCCAACGGTTTTTGTTATGCGTTTGGAAAATATCAGCTTTTCTTCCAGTTTTATCCCTATGGGGCCGCGTGGAATTCCATGCACTGGGGGCATTACGCCTCGCAGGATTTCGTCGGGTGGCAGCTTCTTCCGACGGCGCTTGCGCCGAACGGCAAGGCCGATCGCGACGGCTGTTTTTCGGGATCGGCGATCGTAAAGGACGGAAAACTCTATCTCATGTACACTTCCGTGCTCGGAGGGAAGCAGACACAATCGCTTGCGGTCTCGTCGGACGGAGTGCGCTTTGACAAAATCGGCGAAGTCATTCCCGGAGAACTTCTCCCGCCGCACTGCGCGCGCTCCGATTTCCGCGATCCCAAGGTCTTTGTGCGGAAGGGAGTGTACTATGCGCTGACCGGTTCGCTCTCCACGGAGGGAGAAGGACAGATCCTGCTCTTCCGCTCTCCCGATCTCATGCAGTGGGAGTATGTCAATACCGTTCGCCGCGACCGCCTTACGACGCGCGGGATCTATGAGTGTCCCGATTTCTTCGAGTACGGCGGAAAGGATGTCATTCTCTGCAGTCCGCAGGGATATGAGACCGCCGACTGGCGGTACGAGAATTTGCATTCCTCCATCTATATGGTGGGGAAACTCAATGTTGCGAGCGGAACGTTTGACAAGGAATACGAGGACGAGATCGACGGCGGTTTTGATTTTTATGCGCCGCAGACAACGCGGACACCGGACGGACGGATCGT
>CAJFMF010000045.1 GCA_904391375.1 Candidatus Gallimonas faecavium
GCTCTATAAGAAGGAATACGATGAACTCCTTGCGCTTGCGGGAAAGGGCCGCAAAAAGAAGCCGCGGGAACAGGCGCAGATGGGGGACGAGGCGGCAGGATTCTGTGCGGAATGCTGCGTGACGGGACTTTGCACCTGCGTATGCGAAAGCTGCGACGGGTTCTGATATCCAATCAATAAGGAATGACTATGAACAAGGAAAATTACAAGCTGTTACAGGTAGACGAAAACGCATCGGACGAGGAGATCAAGGCCTGTTACGAGAAGCTGAAGGCGATCTACAACGAGGAGAAGTGGAAGGACGGCGAAGAGGGAAACAATGCCGCCCGTATGCTTGAGAAGCTGGACACCGCCTACAACGAGATCATGGAGGAGCGCCGCGAACAGGCGCAGAACACCTCCGGGGCGTCCTCCTTCGAGGCGGTCGGCGATGCCATCCGCAAGGGGGACATTGCCCGAGCGCAGCAGCTCCTGGACGACTTCAACGAGCGCAGTGCCGAATGGCATTACCTGCAGTCCGTCGTGTTCTACAAAAAGAACTGGATGCAGGAGAGCAAAAAACAGCTTGAGATCGCCATTCAGATGGACGGCAGCAATTCCAAGTACCGCGAGGCGTATGAAAAGCTCAAATCGCGCGCGGACTACCGTCAGCAGACGGGCGGAGCGCCCAATACCAATCCCGATCCCGTTGCCAACGGCGACGAACAGATGGGCGGAAACTGGTGTTCGCAGTGTGCGTCTTTTTGCTATACCTTCCTGTGCGTGAACTGTCTGTTCAACCTCTGCTGTAACTGCAGATGAGTTCGCCGTCGGGCGCGGTCTGACGCCCGCCTGCGGTCTGATGCCCGCCTGCGGTCTGATGCCCGCCTGTGGTCTGCACGGCGGCACGAGACAGGCACCGTGCGCCGCATGGTCTGCGGTGCCAGGCTTGCTTTGTATGTTTTCCGCCGCATGCGTGGCGCGGATAAATTCCGAGGCCGCCTGCTGCGGGGAGGCGGAAAGCCGTCCTCTGCGGCCGCCATTCATCGTACTTGCTGAAAAGGGAGCGGCAGTTATGAAAAAACAATCACGCTCGTACGGGATCGCCCTTGCCGCGATCGCCTGCGCGGTCGCCGCGCTCTCCCTGACGCTCGGCTCCTATGTGCGCGTTCTGCTGGCGGCGGGCTATCTCATCGCCGTTTTTGCGCTCATGGTGCCGCTCGCCAAGGGACAGCTCCTCGGCTACGGCCTCGCCTTCGCGGGCGCCGTCATTCTCGCATTTTTGTTCACTGGATTTGTCCTGGGGATTTTTCAGATCCTTCCCTTCCTCGTCTTTTTCGGCCTGCACCCGCTTGTCAATTTTCTTCAGCGGAAATACGTCCGAAAACCTGTCCTGCATGTGGTTATCTACCTCGGAAAGGCTCTGTGGTTCGACTTGACGCTATGGCTCGCATGGGTGGTGCTCAAGGGATTTCTGGGACTGGAGGAAATGACCTGGTATCCCTATGTTCAGAACAGTTTCTTTGTCATTCTCTTCGTAGGCGGAACGCTTGTCTTTGCCGTCTATGACTACATGATTTTTCTCTGCCAGAAGGCGACGGACAGCGTCGTGCGGCGGATCGGGAGGTGAGCGACGTGGAAAAAAACGAAATCTTCAAAGTGACTTGCGCGGCGCTCGGCACGCAGGGAGAGGGCATCGCCCGACGGGACGGCGTCACGCTCTTCATCCCGAACTTCCTCCCCGGAGAACGTGCGTCGGTGCGCGTCCTCAAAGTGAAGGACAGCGTCGGCTACGCGCGCGTGGAGGAGCTCGACACGCCCGCCGAAGTGCGCGTCCGTCCCAAGTGCGCTGTTTTCGGCAAGTGCGGCGGCTGTCAGCTTCAGCATCTCAAATATCATGTCCAGCTCAAATTCAAGACGCAGCTCGTGCATGATACCTTAAAGAAGATCGCCGGCATCGATTTCTCCGTCGCGGCTTGCGAGCGAAGCGAGAAAGAATATGGCTACCGCAACAAGCTCCAGCTCCCCGTCGGACGGCAGAACGGACAGAACGTGGTCGGGTTTTACGCGGAACGTTCGCACCGAATCGTGCCAACACAGGCGTGTCCGCTCCATCCGGCCTGGGCAGAGGGGCTCATCTCGGCGCTTTTGAATTTCATGGAAAAGTGCGGGCTGGACGGCTACGACGAGGAGACGGGCGAGGGGCAGATCCGCCACATCGTGGTGCGGGAACTCAAAAAGAAATTCATCGTCACGCTCGTGACGACCGTCCCCGAACTCAAGGGCATCGACTACTTCTTCTTTCTTCTGGACAAGGTGTTCCCCGAGTACAGTTTCTGGCTGAACGTCAACGACAAACCGACAAACGTGGTTTTCGGCGATGCGTTCACGCTCCTCAAAGGCCCCGGGTTTTATGACTGCCAGGACGGCGGAATCACCTATGAGGTCGGGCCGCGCACCTTCGTACAGATCAACGAGAACGTCCGCGGAAGACTTTACGATCGCGCGCTCTCCTTTGCGGAGGAGGGGGATACGGTCATTGACTGTTACGCGGGCGGCGGACTTCTCACCGCAAAGTTTGCAAGAAAGTGCAAGAAGGCGTACGGCATCGAGATCGTCCCCGAGGCGCACGACTGCGCCCAGAAACTGCGGGAAGAAAACGACCTCGCGGACGCCATGGAAAATCTCTGCGGACGGGTGGAAGACCTCTTTGCGGGCGTCCTGGAACAGCACCCCGAAGCCCTCGTCGTGCTCGATCCGCCGCGCGCGGGCGTCGCGCGCGGCGTCCTCGATCTGCTCATGGAGAAGCAGGTGAAGAAGATCGTCATGATCAGCTGCAACCCCGCGACGCTCGCGCGCGACGTCGGGATCCTGACCGGTTCGCTGGTCGACGAAAACGGCGCGCTCGTCAAAGCGGAGACCCCGCAGGGCGACTATCGGCTCGTCACCGTGGAGCCGTTCGATATGTTCCCTCAGACCAAGCACGTCGAGACACTGGTCGTGCTCCAACGAATTGAATAGGAAGCGCATTGATCAGGCCGAACCGTCCGCGTTCGGCCTTTTTTCGTGCCTTCCCGCGCCGTCTGCGGATGCGGAAGAGTCTGTTTGCGTGGGGCGGCGGATCAGTCTTCAAAAAGTTTTTCGGGCGCAGACGATCGCGGGAAGGACGGGGCATGAGGGCGCGTGCGGCCTAAAAAATAACGGGATGCCTTGCAATTCATCATTGTCTATGATATAATCATAGTAAAGTGGTATATCATTGATTTCATGTGGACGCAGAAACGGTTGCGATGATCTGCGGAAGGGGAAAGACGGTGTTGGAAACAATATGGTGGAACATATGGCTGTTCATCGGGATCGGGCTGAGCGTGACGTTTATCGTCATGGTCCCGCGCCGTCTTCTTCGCTGCCTAAGTGCGTATCCGTACCCTGTCCGCGACCGCGGCATTGCACAGTGCAACCTCGGAAAGGGGATCTCGGTGCTCTTTACGCCGTCTGTTGCCGTGCAGCCCTATCTGCGGCAGTATCAGGTCTGTCAGTTCAACGCTTCGGAACCCAAGAAATTTTACGGCGAATGGGCGCGGCCGCTCTCGGAAGTCGTGTACAGTCTCATCGCCTATGACCGTCACGACCGCTGTATCGGGATCGTGCGCATATGGGAGCGGACGGAGGGCAAGCGCTTTACCGCCGTCACCAATCTGCCGCGGCGGACGGATTACGTCTCGGTGCGCATTCACCGCGTCGACGGTACGCGCATTCGCATGCGTCCGCAGCCGCTTGCGTTTTTCGGCTGGCTGACGCTCCTTCTGGCAAGCATTGCGCTCGCCGTCGATGCGCTCGTCTGGTTCGGGATTGTCATTGCGCTCTCGTTTTTCCCGCCCATCGTGTCTGCAACCTACTGGGCGGAGCTGGGAGTCTTCCTGCTCATGATCGCGGCGGCGATCGTGATTGTCCCGCTCGTCGTTGCGGGAATTGCCTATGCGCTGTTTTTTCGGACGCGCAAAAAGAAGTCACGCAAGTCGTGCCGACTTGCGCGCGGGCAGGGTTCGTCCCTTCGCAAGGCGTGGATCAAATTTACATGTCTGTGGGGGAAGGCCGCCTGCTTGCTTTCAAACGCAGTCCAAGCCGTTGCATGGAGTGCGCCCGTGCGCATCTTTCGTCCCTACGCGGGGAATGCGCCGCGCGCCTGCAAGCCGATGAATGCCAATGCGTCGGGCGGGACGCGCAGCGTCCGAACGGCCGATCCGTTGCGCGCTTATGCGTCCGATCGCGCATCGGCGCAGACGCAGACGGAACAGGCGGGCGCCAAAGGGCCGTCAGGCGGGGAGGGAACGCACGGCAATGCCTGAAATTCTTTCCAAAACAGAATCCGACGGGAATTTCTTCGTCACGGTACGGCAGTCGCTCGTCCTGAACGGCCAGAATGTCAACCGTCTTGCGCTGCGCCTGCGCAACGACGCGCCGTTCACGGCGACGGGCGTGCGCCTGCGCGTGGTAAGGACGGACGTCACGGGCAGCAAGCGCGAGGAACGGGAATTTGACGTGGACGGCATTCTCATCCGTCCCGCGCAGGAGAGCATCCTGCCCGATATTGCGCTTCCGATCGCGTGGAAGGCGGTGGATGTCCGCATCGTCAGCGTGCGGTCGGATGAGTATGTGTATGCCCTCTCGGAGGACGGCGATCGGATCGTCATGCAACGGGAGACGCGAAGGGAGCGGGTGCGGTCGTTTTCGCACGGAAAGGGGAGCGTGTCGCGCAAGTACGGACGCCGCAGCGCCCTTGCCGTTATTCTCGGAATCGTTGCGATTACGGCGATCGTTCTGGGGGCCGCGCTTCCGTCCGTCATCGAGAACGGCAGGGAAAAGATCATGCAGCATGAAGCAAGCAGAGGGGAATATGTTGAAGTACAAGAGCATTCTTGATAAATTGACGGACGATCAGAAGACGGCATTGCTCTCTGACGTTGCGGCGTTTTCCGATCCGCACATTGCATCGCTTGGCGTTCCGCCGATTCGGACGGCTCTGCTCTCGACCCTGGCGGCGGAAGCGGGAATGCCCTCCTATGCGAGCATGGCGGCGGCATGGGATCTCGCCTTGATCGGACAGGTGACGCAGGCGGCCGCCGTACAGGCGCGCGCCAAGGGAGCCAATCTCTTTGTGACGCCCGATCTGAAGTGTACGTCCAACGACGCTGTGCGCGGACTCTCCGAAGATGCGTTCTTCAACGGCGAGACGGGCGCCGCGATGGCACGGGCCGTCCGTGCGGCAGGCGGAGCGTGCGCCTATGCGCGGCTTGCGTGCGACGAAAAGGACGTCGCCTGCCTCGATGTCAACGAGGATGCGCGCGCGATGTATGACCTTGTCCGCAAGCCCTTCGTGCAGGCGGCGAAGAGCGCTTCGCCCGATGCGATCGTCTCCTCGCTCGACCGCCCGTGCGGCGGGTATCTCGGGACAAATGTGCGGCTCTTTTCAGACATCGTCGCGGGCGAATACGGAAAGGACGTCGTCGCCCTTTCGCAGCAGCTCGCGCCCGATGTGGACTATCATGCCTTCCTCGCGGGGAGCGTCTGCCTCGGCGGGGGCGGCGTTGCGCTCTCCCGCGCGCTCGGGCGATACCGCAAGCTGGCGCAGGAGCGCGCGGCGGGCAGCGTCTCCGAGCGTGAACTGCAGGGCGCGGAAGCGGACGGCATTGCCGTCCCGCCCGCGGCGGCGGACGCCGCGGCGGATCGCATGATCGATTTCGCCTACCGCGTCAACAAGATCGTGCCTGCCGCCGTGCAGTCGCCCGATCTGCGCGCGCTCGGCCTGCAGGCGGCGCGCGAGAGCATCGTCCTGCTCAAAAACCGCGGGATCCTGCCTCTGAAAGCGGGGACGCGCATTGCCGTCGTCGGCGAAGCGTGCGACGCGCTGCAAGGCGCGAGCGCCCTTCCTGTCGTCGCCCGTGCGGCGGGGTATTCCCGCGCGCAGACACGGGCCGAAGATGTCTGCGAGGAAGCGGTGCGCGCCGCAAAAGATGCGGACGTCATCGTCATTTTCCTGCAACCGACGCTCGACGAGGCGGGCGAAGTGCTGGCGCTTTCCCTGCCGGCGAATCTTCTTTCGCTCATTGCCGCACTCAGGCGGACGGGAAAGCGCATGATCGGGATTCTGCCGTCGGACTGTTTGTCGGATATGTCGTTTGACGCCGATTTCGACGCCGTGCTGACGGCGCCCCTGGAAAGCCGCTTTTGCGGCGAGGCGCTCGGGGAGATCCTCTCGGGCGCGGCATCTCCCGTCGGCCGTCTGACGCGCAGCCGCTACGATCATGCCGACGCGAGGGGGCGCGCGATGTGTGCCGACCGCGATTCGGGCAGGACGCGCATCGGCGCCTTTGTCGGGTACCGCTATTACGATACGGCGGGCATGAAGGTGCGCTATCCCTTCGGCTACGGCCTTACCTATACCAAATTTGTCTATTCGGGCCTGCACGTCGGCGACGGCGAAGTGCGCTTCACCGTGCGCAACGTCGGCAAACGCGCGGGGTGTGAGGTCGCACAGCTCTATGTCGGCGCGCCCGGGTTTCCCATGCCCAAGAAGGAACTCAAGGGCTTTGTCCGCGTGCCGCTGGAGGCGGGCGAGGCGCGGGAAGTCGCCATTCCGCTCCCGCAGGAGGCGTTTGCGCGGTATGATCCCGCGACGCACGGCGAGAGCGTGGCGGAGGGGAAGTATGCGATCTTTGTGGGCGCCTCGGTGACGGACATCCGTCTGCGCGGGGTGAAGTTCGCGGAAGGGGAACGTCCCGCCGAGGACACGCACGACGCAAGTACCTATTTTTCCGACCTCTCCAACATCGGGCAGACCTACCGTCTGAGCGCCGCGCGCGGCGCGCTGCAATCCCAGCGGCGCAGGTGGTTCCGCATCGGCGCGCTCGGAGTTCTCTTTGCTATCCTTGTGGCGTATCTCGTCATGGGGTTCGCCCTCTTTGAGAAAACCCGCGATCCCGCCGATATCCTGACCGAGCTGCTCGTCTTTTCCGGCCTGCTGGTTGTCGACGTGGCGGCGCTCATTGCCGAAAACGTCCATCATCGCTCTGCCGTGCGGCGGGCGAACGAACAGCGCAAGCTCGCCTTTGACGATCCCGTCCTCAAGACGAGCACGGCGCCCGAAGTCTTTGAAAGCGCTTTCTTTGTCGAGCGCGACACGGAGAGCGGCGGCGTCCCTTCGGACGAACCCAAGTATTTCGACCGTGCGTTCACGTTCTCCGTGATGAGCCGTCAGCTTGCGGTGTTTCTCACCGAGCGCGGCATGGTGCTTTCGGATGCCGACCTGCGCAGTCTGCTCGCGGCGTTTGCCTGTTCGCGTATCCTCATCTTCCCTGCCGAATCGGAGGCGCGGCTCAATGCGCTCTGCACGGCGCTTTCGGCCTATTTCGGCACACAGCCGTATGCGGAGACCATGGACGCGCAGTTCCGCTATGACGGAAACTTTATTCGCGGCAACCGCGGCGGCGGACTTTCGCAGGCGATCATTGCGGCCTGGCGGGAGCCGTCCAGGATGTTTGTCGTGCTGTGCCGCCATGCCAATCCGAGCGGGCTCATCGATCTTCGTTTTGCGCGCACGCCCGAACACGCCGTCCGCCTTCAGACGGAAAACGCGGACGGGAGCAAGGTCATCGTTCCGCCCAATCTGTGGATCGCGGTAATGCCCGCCGACGGGCGTCCCGCGGCGCTGCCCAAGACGGTCGCGGACATGGCGTCCGTTCTGGACATCGACATACGCGAGGGCAGGGAGATCGCCGACAAGACGGCGGTGCGTACGCCCGGAAGTTATCAGTTTGCCAATCTCTGCGAGGCCGTGCGCGGCACGTTTGCGCTCGAGGAGCGGCTCTGGAAGCGGGTAGACCGTCTGGAAGAACGCATCGGCGAAAAGACGTCCTATCGCATCGGCAACCGCATCTGGATCAAGATGGAGCGGTTCATCTCCGTCTATCTGGCCTGCGGCGGGAGCGATACGGACGCACTCGACCGCGCGGTCGCGACGCAGTTGCTTTTCCGCATTCTCGGGCTCATGCCCGTCGCGAAGGAGGGGCCCGAGGCGCTTGCCTCGCTTCTGGAGGAGGTCTTCGGCGCCGAGGAGATCGGCACCTGCCGGAAAATGCTTGCGCGCGTCAATCAAGGGAAAAAGGAGAAGGGAAGCATATGACAATGGAAGAAATCTGGGAGATTCTCACCCGGCCCACCTATCTCATCATCTATATTGCCGTGATCGTCGTGATCATGGCGCTCATCATCATCTTCGTCATGGTCAACGAGCACCGCTTCAACCGCGCCGCGCACGAGATGAAGGCGGCTTCGGACCGCGCGGAGGAAAAGCGCGCGGAGGAGGCCAAAAAACCCGAACACGCGTCGCGTTTTTCCATGCTCAAACAGTACGACGCCGCACCCGTGCGACCCGTGCGGGAAGTGCCGTCCGCGCAGCTCTCGCTGCGGGAACTGTGCGAGGAGTTCCGCCTCTTTGCCGCAGGCAAGCTCGGGCTCTACTATGACATCTCCGTCATCCGCGAATTCATCGCGGGGCTTGCCGTCTCGCGCATCGTCATTTTGCAGGGAATGTCGGGAACGGGCAAGACGTCGCTTGCCTATGCGTTCGGCGAATTTCTCGAAAATCCCTCCGTCATCATTCCCGTACAGCCCATGTGGAAGGAACGCACCGATCTCTTGGGGTATTACAACGAGTTCACCAAGCGCTTCAACGAGACGCTCCTCCTGGAAAAGATGTACGAGGCGAATGAAAGCGAACAGATGTACATCACCATCCTCGACGAGCTGAACATCGCGCGCGTGGAGTACTATTTCGCGGAATTTTTGTCCCTTCTGGAAATTCCCAATCCCGAGGCGCGCTATCTCGAGGTCGTCTCGGACAAGTGGCAGGACGATCCGAAGGGCCTCAAAGACGGCCGTATCCGCCTGCCCGACAACATGTGGTTCGTCGGCACCGCGAACAACGACGACTCGACGTTCGCCATCTCCGACAAGGTCTATGACCGCGCCATGGTGCTCAACCTCGACCGCAAGTCGGAACCCTTCCAGGCGTCGGGGGCGCATACCGTTCCCGTCACCGCCAGACAGTTCACGGGGCTCGTCGCCGATGCCGTCGCGGCGCGTTCCGTCTCGGCCGATACGCTCGAAAAACTCAAACAGTTCGATGAATACCTCATCGAACACTTCCAGATCACGTTCGGCAACCGCATCATGCGGCAAATCCGCTCCTATCTTCCCATCTATATGGCGTGCGGCGGCGAGGAGCTGGACGCGCTGGACGACATCATGACCAAGAAGGTGCTGCGCAAACTTGAAACGCAGAATACCGCGTATATCCGCAGCGAGTCGGAAGAACTGTGCAACTTCTTGGACGAACTCTTCGGCGACGGCCGCATGACGCGCTGCAAGGAGTACGTCCGCCGCATCGCCAGAAGCGTCTGAGCGCGGGAGGGGAAGCATGGGACATCTCGACGTATTCTACCGTGCCTTCCGCGCATACCGCGAGGCGCTGCAAAAGGAACACGAGAGCAAACTTCTGCGCGACGAGCTGGTGAAAGAGGGGACGGACGAAAAGGTGTGCGTCACGCAGGTCACCTGCCATGTCGAGCAGGACTGGGTCGACGCCATCGACAAAGGGCTTGTCTTTATCGGCAAGGCGATCGACGAGGAGCGGCAGTTCATCCGCTCGGAGGGCGAAGTACAGCCCATCGAAAAGGTGCGGCACGTCTCGCGCGAGTCGGCGGAACATCTCGCGCGGCACAGCAACCTCATCACGCGCGCCCCCGCGGAGGGGGAGGATCTTCTCCCCGAAAAGCTCTATACCGTGGAGCGGCTCAACAACTATGCCGTGTACGAAAACCGCTTCTTGTACATGGTGCTCTGTCTGCTCAACGACTTCATTTCCCTGCGCTATAATCAGATCGTCCGCGAGACCAACACCTACCGCGGCGAGACGACGCTGCACAAGTCGGTGACATCGGGAAAGCGCCGTCTGCAATGCGACATCGTGCTCAAAGAGGCGTCCGACGACGATCCCTATCTGCGCAACCGCAACGAGCTGGGCGAGGTGCTCTCACGGCTGGAGCGGCTGCAGCGTTCCGTCTATTATTATCTGCACACGCCCCTCATGTCCGAGGTCGCCAAGGCGGATAAGTTAAAGCCGCCCGTCACCAAGACCAACGTCCTGCGCATGGACAAGAACTTCAAGGAAGTCGTCGCGCTCTACGAGTTTATCGTCGCCTATACGCGCGACGGATTCACCGTGACCCGACAGGAACACGCCGTCGATCTCAAAGACAGAGCGATCGCCGAGGAGTTCTCCGAGCCCGTGCTGCTGCTGTCCTTTCTCACCTACGAACACGGTATGGACATCTCGGACGCCCTGCGCACGGAATACGAAGCGGAGGAGCGGCGCCGTCGGGAGGAGGAGCAGCGCGCCCTGCGCGAGCAGGTGGACGCCATGCGGCGGCGGATGCGCGAAAAGGGTTGCACGCCCGAGGAGTACATTCTCCTGCTCGAACGGCGCAACGGGGAACTGGAAAAGGAGAGCGAACAGCTCGTCCGTGCGCGCGCCACGATCACGGCGCTCGGGGAGGAAAAGACCGCCCTGCAAAAGACGATCGAACGCTGTCAGGAGGAGATCGCGCAGCTGAACGCGGCGCATACGGCAGAGCTTTCCCGCCGCGACGAGCAGGAAGAAACGCTTCGGCGCAAGGCGGACGAGGCAGAGGCGGAGCACGCCGCCGCGCTCGTCGAATTTACGCGCAAAAAGGCGGACGAAATCGCCGCGCTCATGGCGAAAAACGAACAGACGGTACAGGAATTGGATACCCGTTTGCAGCAAAACGACGCCAAATGTGCACAGCTTGAGACAACGCTCGGGGAGCGCGAGGAGCAGTGTGCGCTCCTTCATGCGCGCCTGACGGCGCTTCGGCGCGAACACGGCCTGCTCACGGATACGGACGACTATACCTCGGAAGCGGCATTCACCGAGCTCGAACACGAGCTGGAAGTGCTGGCAAAGTACGCCCGCAGTCAATGGACGACTGCAAAACAGCTCCTCCGCCGTGAAGTGTTCGGCGGCTGGCTGCGCGCGCGTATGGCAAAAAACAAGCGCACGGCGGAGAACGTTCCCGCAAGCTCCGAGAAGGAACGCACGGCAGAGAATGCTCCCGCGCGTTCCGAGGAGACGAGTGCCGCAGGAAACACTTCTGTAAGCTCCGCAAAGGAGACTGCGGCGGGGGACGCATCAGAAGGCTTCGGCCATGAGATCGCAGAAAATGCGCGCGCGGGCGTGACGGAGGCCGAGAAGACGGGCGCGGCGGGAGCCGCACAAAGTGCCGCAGAGAGCGGAAAGGAAGGCGATCATGGCAAAGACGCGTAAAAAACACTATAAGCTCTCCGTCTTTCTGCTCGCATTGCTTCTTTTAATCGGCTGTACGCTCGTGGGCGGGCTGGTCTATCTGAAGGTGACGGGACTGGGCGATGCGTTCTTTTCGCAGGTGACGGATTTCTTCAAGACGGGCGGCATTTACAGCATTCTGTTGCTCATCTGGATGCTGTTCATTCCCATCCTGCTCGTCATTTTGCTGATCGTGGGCATCCGCCGCCGCAAAAAGATGAATGAAATGCGCTTTGTCTGGCAGGAGGCCGTGCGCGAGACGGCGGCGCGCATCGAACGCGAGCGCGCCGAGCGGGAGGCGAAGAAGAACGCCGTTCCGCCGCCCCGTTTCGGAATGCTCGCCGAACTCGACAAGGCGGCGGCGAAGAGAGCGGTTTCGGACAATTCCGTGCACTCCCTGCAATCGCTGTGCGAGAAGTTCCGCATCTTTGCGGCGGCGAAGCTCGGGCTCTACTATGACATCTCCGTCATCCGCGAATTCATCGCGGGGCTTGCCGTCTCGCACATTCTCATCCTGCAGGGCATCTCGGGAACGGGCAAGACGTCGCTCGCCTATGCGTTCGGGGAATTTCTGGGAAATCCTTCCGTCATCATCCCCGTGCAGCCCATGTGGAAAGAGCGCACCGACCTCTTGGGGTATTACAACGAGTTCACCAAGAAGTTCAACGAGACGCTCCTGCTCGACAAGATGTACGAGGCGAACAGGAGCAATCAGATCTACATTGCCGTCCTCGACGAACTCAACATCGCGCGCGTGGAGTACTATTTCGCGGAATTTCTGTCTCTGCTGGAAATCCCCGACCCCGAGTCGCGCTATCTCGAAGTCGTTCCCGACGTCTGGCGGAACGATCCGAAGGGCCTCAAGGACGGCCGCATCCGCTTGCCTGAAAACATGTGGTTCATCGGGACGGTCAACAACGACGATTCGACGTTTGCCATCTCCGACAAGGTCTATGACCGTGCCATGGTGCTCGACCTCAACCGCAAGGCGGAGCGGTTTGCGCTCACGGGCGAGGACATGCGGCAGGGGAGCGTCTCCTTCCCGATGGACGAGTTCCGCACGCTCGTCGCGAGCGAACAGGAGTGGTTTGAACTCACCGCACGCAACGAGAGCCGCCTTCGCGTCCTGGACGAGTATCTCATTCGCACCTTTCAGATCACATTCGGCAACCGTATCATGAAGCAGATCCGCAACTATGTCTCCGTCTATGTCGCCTGCGGCGGCGAGGAGCTGGATGCGTTGGACGATATTCTCTGTAAAAAAGTGCTCCGCAAACTGGTGGCGCTCAACGCCGCCTACGTCCGCAGCGAAGCAGACGCGTTCTGCCGCTTTTTGGACGACTTGTTCGGCGAAG
>CAJFMF010000046.1 GCA_904391375.1 Candidatus Gallimonas faecavium
TATACGCCTCAAGTGAAAAATCTTTGATGAAAAGAGTGACCTGCCCGTAATAGACGGCCTCCGGACTGCTGAACGACAGAGAAAGAATATAGATGAGCGGATACAGAAAGATCACGCACAGCAGTGCGACGAGCACATACACTACGATCTGGAAAGCGAAATCGCCTTTGCTTTGCCTCTTCATTGCCGCACCTCCTTACAGTATCGTTTCGCCGCCAAGTTTTTTCGCAATGAAATTCGCACCCAGCAGCAGAACCAAACTGATGACGTTATTAAAAAGACCGATCGCCGTGCCGTAGCTGTATTGCTTGATTACGGAGCCGAGCGTCTTCTCATAAACATACGTGGAAATGATGTTGGAGGACGCATAATTCAGATCCGTCTGCATCAGCAATACCTTTTCAAACCCGACGTTGAGCATATTGCCTAAATTCATGATGAGAGTTATGGAAATGATAGGCATAAGGCTGGGAATATTGATATGCCAAATCTTACGCAGACGGCTGGCTCCGTCGATCTCCGCCGCTTCGTACAGGGTGGGATCGATCGCCGTCAGCGCAGCGACATAGGTGATCGACCACCAGCCAAGCCCCTGCCACAGTCCCGAAAGCACGTAGATCCACGGAAACCACGCCGCGCTTTCCATAAACTTGACGGGCTCTAATCCGAAAAACATGATTATGCGGTTGATAATACCGACACGGTCCTGGGTATACTCCAAAAAGGTAAAGCACATGCTGACGGAAACGACCAGCGAAATAAAGTACGGGGCATATGAAATAATCTGCACCGTAGTGCGGAGCGATTTGATACGGATCTCATTTAAAAGGAGCGCGAACAGGATGGGAAGCGGGAAAACGAGCAGCGAACACAAAGAAAGGCGCAGCGTATTCCACAGCATATTCAGAAAATAAGAATCCGTCACGAACGCCTTAAAATGTTTGAAAATCGGGTCTGCCCACGGGCTGCCGCCGATTCCCTGGATCACGTTGTAGTCCTTAAACGCAATGATTATGCCATACATTGGAGCGTAGCAAAATACAGCTATGACCGCCAGGGCAGGTAAGGCCAGTAAATACAGCTGCCAGTTTTTATACCATGCACGCAGTTTTTTCTTTCCGGTTTTTCCGGGACGAGCCTTAGACAATTCGCGGCTCTCCGCGAATACCCCTACCTTTTCTTTCATGCTCTTCCTCCTTATTCATTGTTTTTATGTAAAAATTTGAAGACTGTGCAACCCGATAACGTCAAGAAAGAAAGCTTTGATTCTCTTTGGACATGTTTCCACAATTTTTTATTTACTTCCATTTCTGAACTTCTATATTTGAAATAATTGGTACATGTTAACATTTTTTATGATTAATTACTAATTTTACGAAAATATGATATCACAAAAAAAACACACTGTGTAAAAGTATCTGCCTGACTTATAAAAATATGTAAAAAAATTAAGACAAACTATTGTAAAAACTTTCAAAGCATGCTATAATTCTTACACAAAAATAAAATGAGAGGTAAACGTCTGTGCCCGCTCTCATAAAAGCCGCGGGATACTGTCTGTCCTTGGCGGCATGTTACAACCAGAAATTCGATGATTTCGATATGCCTGTGCATTCTCACGAGTATTATGAATTCATGTTTGTGAGCTCGGGAAAATGCAATGTTTTTGTCGAAGAAAAAAACGGCGTCATGGAAACGCTTACGCTCGGAAAGAGCGATTTCGTTCTGATCGATGCAAATGTCAAACACAGGCTGTTCGTTACACCGCACATCCCCTGCAACATCATGAATATCGAGATCAATGCGCAAAAAATTGATCCGTCATCCGAATATATTTACGATTGCGGGCGCATTTTTCAGGCGTGCAAAAATTTGAAGCGCATTTTTACCCGTTTCCGATACGGAAAATTCCGCGACACCAACCGTATTAAAGACACTTTGGAACGAATACAACAAGTATACGACGCCATTATGGCCGACCCCGCACGCACAGCCGAAAAGGCGCTTCTTCAAATATTGCTCGGCGAATTATTTTTGGAAACCGACCAATGTTCCGAACAATTGAACAGCGGCGGCAACATTTATGTGCAAAAAACGTATGAATATATAAAAAAACATTACCAGGACGCGATCACGCTGCAATCGCTTGCGGATTACCTGAATATCCATCCTACCTATATCCAAAGGTTGATCCGCAACGTTTCGGAAGATTCGGTACACTGTCTGATCAATAAATTTCGCATCCAAAAGGCCATCGAACTTCTCCGCAGCTCATCTCTACCGCTGATTGACGTCGCCGTCGAGGTCGGGTTCAATAACAGACAATCCTTTTTCAATGCATTCAAAAAGTACACGGGCGTCTCTCCGAACGAATACAGGCGCAAACATATCGACAATGAAAAATGGCTGAAAAACGAATCTTATACCGCGTCCGTCTTTAAAGACGAAGACTAAAAATTCAAAACCACCGGTAAACCGATGTTTTGCAAACAGATGTTTTGCCCAAAAAGGATATAGTCCAGGTACATCCGTCAACGGAACCAAAATCAGACAACGCATCACTATTCTCTGGCAGCCGCTATATCGCGGCTGCCTTTTTTTACTCTATTTATTCATGGTACCCGTGAATGGGCCTATAATTCACTCATGCCGATTGGCTCGTGCGTGCGACCTTCTTCCAGTCGCTTTTTATAAACTCTCGGATTACATGCTCATTGCGCCCTACCGTCATCTATGCGAAATATTCAATCTATGCGCAGTCGGAGCATTCCATTGAATGGCAAGTCCGCGTTTGCCAACAGCAGCCGAGAAGAACGATCTTCTTCTATGCCAAGCATACACTATGGCGCCAAAGTAATCCGTATAAGAACGAGCGGTAGAAGGAAGGATACTTTTGGAGATGGCTATGACAAGATCGCAAAAGGCAGGCAGATTGGCGGTTGCAAGTGCAAAACAGTAGCATTATGAAATCGGCTTTTCATAAAAGCGCGGCGATTAAAGGCAATCCCATTCATACGCTGTTTGACGGAGTTGCCCGAGCAGGCAAAAGCGAAGGGAATGGCAGATTCGATGTGGCTGACGCAATCGGAGGTATTGCAAAAAGTAAAATTACAATGGACAATTATTTGGGTGAAAAACATATTGATTTGCACCATTTGAGAAAAGAGGCCGACAGTCGTAAAATTCTTTCCGATGCATTTACAGGTTATACTGACGACAAAATAAACCGTGTTCTGAAAATAAGAGCCCGAATCAAATCCGATTCAGGCTCTTATTGGCACTACAAACAAAAACAATAAAAAGTGGCCATAAAAACGTGTCTCCGTCCCGATACAAATGCGACGAGCTGCACTTTTCAGACAACCGCGCGCCCCACGGCAAAGAAAAAACCCGAATCAAACACCCTTTCCGAGATGTTTGATTCGGGTTTCGGTTGGTGGACTGTAAATCAATAAGTCCGAACGTAATTGCTATCAATGAGGCTTATATCGTTGCCGAGCACCCCGTTCCCAAGAAATTCTGAATACCGTCCCTCTATTATAAGCCAGAGATAAGCTCATCAGCTCACTAACAGGAAACTCCCGACCTGATCCATGTTCCCAGATAAATAAAAGACACGATTGACAAAAGCCTCTGATAAGGACTCATTGTATTCATCTGTGCTGATGACCTTATCACTGTTCCCAAAACGGCTTTTGCTATCTGCTCCACTGCTTCGACGCGGGACATACCTGCCTCCTTATCTTTCATCGACACAGCTGACGCTCAGCCCTCCCAGCCGGCAGCGCGGAGTGCAGGAAGATAGATATCGCGGTAGGTCTCCGGCAGCGGATGGACGTGGTCGTCGCGGAGTTTATCGGTCGTCACCATATCCTCCACGTCGATGAAGGTGATCCAATCCTTATAGCTGCACCACTCTTCCATCCTGTCGTTGACGGCGCTCACATTGCCCGCGAATGCCGTATCGAGGCGCTGGGCGATGGAGAAATAGTAAATGTGCGTATCCGGCATCCTGTCGTGCATGAGCGTGAACAGCCGCTGCAGATCGCTCGCCGTATCCGCCGTCGATCGCTTGTCGTCATAGAAATTATTCGTTCCCAGATCGACGACGAGCGCTTTGGGCTGCATGGAAGGAGAAAGAATGGTATTCTCGGCAAGGATATACTGTTCCCAGTCGAACGAAGTTGTAGAGCTGATACCCATGCAGAGCGCATCTTCATCTGCGAGAAGTGTGGAGAAATTTGTGAAGAAGTACCGTTCATCAAAGAAAGAATCGCCGAGAAAGACGGTCGTCCCGCCGTTGGTTCCCTGCGAGGCGTACTTTTGCGCCAGCTCCTCGTCGTACGTCGCGTGCGGCGGGTTCTGCCACCATGCGCCGCTCTTATCGACGGCGGAGCACGTCACGAAGAAACGCGCCTCCTGATCCCCGCAGGTCACTCTGACCTGATGCCTGCCGGAAGCGAGCGCCTTGACCGTATGCGCCGCCTCGTCGATGATAAGTTTGCTCTCGTCGTAACTGTAAACGACTTCCTCAGCCGCCCCTTCTGGCAAAACGAGCGTGAACTCGGCGGCGGGATAGCCGATCCAGGCGTTGGTATCCTGCACGATGATCTGATCTGCAGGAGAAGTCACATCGTCAAACACGCCGCTCTCCGCGTCCGTCAGGCCGATGGCAATGGCGCCGTCCTTGGCGACGGCGGGGCAGTCCTCCGCAAGACAGAACCCGTCGTGTACGCCGAGCGTCACCTTGACGAGCGGCGTTGCGTCAAGCAGAGAATATTCCCCGACGAGATGGCGCTTGCCCGCCTTGTCCTCGCCATAGACGGAAATCTTCTCCCCGTCGCGCAGGACGACAAGATATATTCCGTTGTCCTCGCGGAAGGCGGCATCGAGCGTGCCCGCAACGTCCGAAAGATAGGTCTTTTGCGAATCGTTGGTGCCGATCCATGCCCCGTCCGCGTCACAGCCGAGCATGACGCGCGGATAAAAACCGGACTCAGCGGTGCGCTGCGTATCGAAATTGAGGTTGAGACGGTATGGTTCGGGGGAATACTCTGCGTCGTCCGCGACACACCCGTCCGTCTCCCAACCCAAAAAGATGCGGAGCCCAAAGGTGAGCTGCGCGACGGAGAGCGTCGTCTGCACTCCGTCCACATACGCCTTGACGGCGGCCGTCCCGTTGGAGACCGCCACGCGCGCATCGGTCAGGGCGTACGTCTTGATTTCGTACACCTCCTCCGAAGTGAGCGGAAGCGTGCACGCCTCGTTTGCAAACATACTGCCGCACACCGTGCAGACGTAGTGCGCAATGGAGGACGTTTCAAACGTACCGTCCCCCTTGACGGCGGCAACAAACTGCGGCGTGTGGTGCGCGGGGACGGTAACGTCCTCCGCCGTCACCTCCTCCGTTCCCTCGGCGTCCGCAAAGAGCCTTTTGCACTCCGTACACTCCCAATAGGCAAGATTGCCGTCCTCAAAGCAGGTCGCCTCCTTTGCCTTCATCTGACGGAGCGTATGCTCGTGCGCATCGCCCGCGCAGGAAGCCGCCGAAAAGACGGTCGCCATCGCCAACGCCGCGCCCAACAGCACAGACATGAATCTCTTTGTCCTTTTCATCCTAATTCACTCTCCTTATCAAAAGAAATCTCAAACGAGAATACAATATCCTGTTCCGTGATACGGTACTTTTGATCGAGTTCCGGCCCGCAGGAGTGCGAACCGAGCCCGCTCATGCGGTAATCGAGATACAAATTGACGTCGTCACTTTCCCGCATCTCGAATTGATGCGGGCGAAAATCCTCCGCCGTATACGGGCTCGCGCAAAAACTGAAATCGGTTTCGCTGCGAAAAGCGACGGTGCGTCCTCCTCCGGAAAGCGCTACGCATCGGCTGCCGCAGTGCGACCCGTTCTCCTGCGGACGCACATAGGGCACGTACATCTCCCGGACGACGCTCTTATACAGCCCCGTGGGGCAGGCGAGAGTCCTGTCCTCATACGCCTCCCCCCTGCCCCGTCCGAACCAGGTAACGTTCCGGAGCTCTTTTTCGAGCGGGAACAACAGCCCGACACGGGGAAAATCCTCCACCCAAGCCCGTCTTTGAACGCGCAGGCGGACGGAGATTTTATCGCGGAAAAACGAATACGTGAGCGCCATGTCGGCGATCGGCTCCACCATGCCCGCGACGATCACGCCCGAACAGGTGACCTCGTTCCCGTTTGCCGTGCGCTCTTTGGGGAAGAACTTCGCCTGTTGCAGCCGGGACTTTTCCCAACGCTGCCTGGCGTAGATATCGTTGTCGGTGGGAACGCGCCATAAGCTGACGCGCACGGGCGCACGCAGGAGCTCCCCCGCCCTTTGCAGCGAGCACAGCATTCCGCTTTCATCGAGCACGGCACGGTAATTCCCTTCCGCCAAAAATCCCTTCTGCGTACGGGTGACGGCGGCGGGCTCCACGCCTGCCGCGAGGGGCGTTTTATCGGAGAGGACGAGTTGCGAAGAAGAGACGTATTCCTTCGCCTTCGTGAATACAAAATCGAGCGTCGTGTATCCCTTCGCTTCGGGAAGAGAAAGCGCAAGTGTTTTGCTGCCGCGGGGCGGGATCTTCGAAATGTCCACGGGGAATGTGCGCACTTCCCGTCCGTTTTCCCGCAGCGTGCAGACGCAGGAAAGATCGTCGAGCGAACAAAAATCGCGGCGATTGACGATCCGGATCCCATCCTCCGCGCGGATGACGGCAGCAGGCGCATACACTTCGGCGACCTCCAGCAAAGAGGAATGTACGGTGCGGTCGATGCCGACCAGTCCGTCCGTACAGAAATTCCCGTCGCGGCGGTAGTTGTCGTCCTCCTCCCCAAAATCGCCCGCATAGAGCTTTTTGCCGCCTTTTACCACGTTGTGGTCGCACCATTCCCATACGAACGCGCCGCACAGCTCGCTGCGGGCATAGATGAGTTCCCAATAGGCGGAGACGTCTCCGCAGGAATTTCCCATCGCGTGCGTATATTCGCACAGAACGAACGGTTTGTTCACTCCGCGGTCGAGGAGCTTTCGGATGTCCTTGCAGGAAGGATACATCCTGCTGCATACGTCGAGGCAGTGTTCCTCCCGCCAATCGTCGGTGACGGGATCATAAACCCCCTCGTAGTGCACGGGACGGCTGTCCAGCGCGTGGATCGCATTCGCCGACGCCTCGGTATTGCAGCCCCAGCCCGATTCGTTGCCCACCGACCAGATGACGACGGACGCCCTGTTCTTGTCGCGCGCGACCATTCGCTCGGCGCGGTGAACGTACAGCTCCTTCCACGCCTCGTCTGCGGACAGATCGGAAAAACGCGTGAGCTCGGAGGCGTCGTTGTGTTGCAAAACGGTTCCGTGCGTTTCCAAATCGGCTTCCTCTAAAAGATAGATCCCATAGAGGTCGCACAGAACGGGCAGGAGCGGATGCGGCGGGTAATGCGCCGTGCGAACCGCGTTGATGTTATAGCGCTTGAACATTTTAAGATCGCGCTCCAGATCGCCGATGCTCTCCACGTAGCCGTTGACAGTCATGGAATGACGGTTGACGCCCTTAAATTTCACGGGGGCGGAATTGATCCTGAACACCGCGCCGTCCGCTGCGATCGTGCGGATACCGACGTATTCGCGGAAATGCTCCCTTCCGCACGCGATATGCAGCGTGTACACCTCGGGCGTTTCCGCCGTCCAGAGGCGCGCGCCGGGGATGAGGAATTCTGCATCCTTTCCCTCCCGGCAGGCAATTTCTTTTTCGCCGTCCAGAAGGGTGAGACGGCATGGCTTATCGCAGGAAAAACGGATGACGCCCGTATCCCCGCGCACGTCGGAGGTGATCTTGTAGTCGTGAAGATGCCCTTTTTCGCGGCGCAGCAGGTATACATCGCGGAAGAGCCCGTTCATGCGGAGCTTATCCTGATCTTCCAGGTACGAACCCGTGCACCACTTCATGACGACGACGCGGACAGTGTTCTCCCCCGCTTTCAGAAGAGATGTGACGTCAAACTCCGCAGAGGAATGCGACACGGTGGAATAGCCCGCAAACGCGCCGTTGACAAAGAGATAGAGGCAGCTGTCCGCGCCCTCGAAATTGAGATAATATTCGTCCTGCGTATCTGCGATGCGTATCTTCGTTTCGTATATGCCGCAGGGGATCGGCTTGTCGATATAGGGCGGATCGAACGGAAAAGGATAGGCAATATTGGAATACATATCCTTATCGAACCCGTCGCGCTGCCAGCAGTGCGGAACGCGGACGCGGGCGGGGAGCGCCGCCTCGAGCACATTCTCGGGCAGCTCCTCAAAGAATCCGAAAGACCAGTCTTTAAGCTCCGTTACAAACGCGGAGGCACCCTTCTCGAAGGAAAACGTTTCGTTCGGGAAGGGAATATAGTAGCTGCGCGGCTTGCAGGCGTTCACCTGCGTTTTCAGCTGCAAATGATAGGAAAACTGCATTTTCTTTTCTCCTTATTGCGCGGACATGATCTGCACCGCGCCGTCTTTTGTAAGTTCTCCCGCGAACACGGTATGCCCGTTTTTCGTCAGGCAGACATCGCCGCCATCCAGCCCGACAAGGGAAAGGACTCGCCCCTCCTCGTCCGTGATGACGCGCACGCCCGTCCGCGCGCGGAAGATCTCCTCCCCGTCCAGAAAACCCGCCATCTGTCCCTCCTTCGCCACGAGAAGATAGCGCCGCCCGCCGACGCGCTGTTCAAAGGAATACTCTCCTTCGGAACCCGTCCACACCATGCTGTTTCGCCGCTTGAATACGCCGTAAAAATGCGAGGTGAAAGCGAGTACGTTGAGAACGGCGGGACCGTAGCCGTCATGAGAAGCCATCGTCGGCTTTGCGAGAAAGGGATCGAACTGCTGCACAAAGACCTTGTACTCCTTTATGACGCGCAGATATTTCCCGGCAAATTCCGCCGCGAGCGAAAGATACCCGTATTTTTCAAGCGCGAACAGGGCGCGCTGATAGGTGAGGCTCTGCGGCTGTCCGCTCCAGTTGTTTTCGCCCAGATTGCGGAAGGAAGGATCGTTTGCGGCAATGGAGGGAAGCGGAAAGGGCGTATAAAATTCCTTGGGATTCAAAAGATGCTCCCGCACAAACCGCGCAGCCATATCGGCGGAAAACGCGCCGTGATACATACACCGCAGATTGTTGTGAACGAGCGTATCCGTGAACGCGCCCGTCTTGTCGCGGTCAAAGCACGCACCCCTCTCCTCCCGCCATAAGAATTCCCGCAGGCGGCGCGCGACGTATTCCGCGCGCTCCCGCCACAGCGCCTCTTCTCCGTTTTGAAGAAGGCGGGAAATTTCGGCAAGCGTATTTCTTCCGTCAAAGGAATACCCCATCACGTCCATCGAGTAAAAGGGCATCCGCTCGAAGTCGGGCGGCGTTTCCCCCTCCCAGCTGTCCTGCGCTCTGCCGAAGCGGACGCTGTTGTCCTCGCCCGTATCCCATACGCACCACGATTGCAGGCAGCCGCGCCCCGCAGGGTCGCGCCACTTCCAAAGATACTCGTCGTGCGCGCGAAGGACGGCATAGAGCTCCTTGAGATACTGCTCGTCCCCGTTTGTCCAATAATACAGATCGAGGGCATGCTGCGGAAAACAATACCCCTGCAGCATATCGTAACGGCAGCGCAGCGCCCCGTTCTCAAAGAAGATCGCGCCCGGGAGCCTGCCGTCCGCACGGGCATTTCGCATGAAGATGAGCTGATTGCCGAGCGCAACGCCCGCATCGTAAGCGGCATAGATCTCTCCGCCCATGGGCTGCGTTTCGATCCACACCCCGCGGTACATATCCGAGCCCTCGATCATCACCTTTGTCCCGCCGAAGTCAAAAATATTCTCCTGCGCCTTTTTTACAGCGAGATCATAGATCTCCTGATGCGCCTTATCCGTTGTCTGAAAGCAGACGCCCGTCTGCAAAACACGTTCGTTTCTCATAGTAACCTGTCATGCTCCGCCCTGCCTTACAAGGGCATCAGCGAAAAATTTCCGTCCTCCACGCGCACTTTTCGGATCAGGCGGATATCCTCGGAGGACGCGCCGATCAGGATCTCGTACACGCCGTCCGAAACGCGCCATCCGTCCTCCGCCGCCGACCAATGCGCAAAGGCGCGCCGTCCGAGCCTGAAGGCGACCTGTCTGCTCCCGCCGCCCTCCACAAAGACCTTATCGAAAGATTTGAGTTCCCTGTCCGGACGGTAGACGACGGGCGAACATTCGCGCACATAGACCTCGACGACTTCTTTTCCCGCCCGATCGGACGTATTGCACACGTCGAGAAGAATGGAAACGCCGTCCTCCTCCGCCTCCGCCGTGAAATTGCGATAGACAAAGGAAGCATAACTCAGCCCGTGCCCAAACGCAAAGAGAACAGGGATATGATGCGTCGAATAATGCCGATAGCCGACATCCAGCCCCTCCCTGTAACGCGTGACGCCAACAGAGACGCCCTCCTCCTGCGAGGCGGGGCAGTCTGCAAGCGAGAATGGAAAGCTCTCCGAGAGCCTGCCGCAGGGATCGTTCTCGCCCGAGAGAATACTTGCAAGCGCCTCATCTCCGCCCGCGCCGGGATACCCTGCAAAGAGGATGGCTGAGACTTTGTCTGCCCAAGCGCTCATATCCACCGCCGCCCCCGCGAACACCACGACGACCGTGGGGGCGACGGCTGTCGAGGCGAGGATGGCGCGCTCCTGCACGCACGGGAGACGGAGCGTTTCCCGATCGGCGCTCTCGCGCTCGAACTTTTCCCCCAACCCCACGCAGAGGATGGAGACATCGCTTTCCGCGGCGAGCTGCACCGCCCTGCGCGCGTCCTGATGGAAGGAATCCACGCCGTCGTAGGAGAAAGCCGGCTCGAACGCAACGGAGTATCCCCGCTTTGCAAGGCAGTCGGGAACGCTGAACGCCTCCCCTTCCCGATTGACGGCGGCGGCGCCTGCGCCGCGCAGCATCCCCATGTCGGAGGGCTGCGCATAACAGCCCGCAACGGCGAGCCGCGCGCCCGCCGCAAGAGGCAGCACGCCGTCGTTTTTCAAAAGCACCATCCCCTCGGCGGCGATATCCTGCGCGATGCGCCTGCGCTCCGCCTCCGGACGGCAGGGCTTTTTCCCCTCCCGCATGGTTTTGCAGCGGGAGATGAGCGCGAGCACACGCTCCGCGCACGCATCGAGCTCCGCCTCCGCGATCTTGCCGTCCTCGTAGTCCCTGCACAGTTTTTGATAGTTTTCTTCGCAGAACGGCATTTCAAGGTCGAGCCCCGCTTTTAAGGACGCCGTTCTGTCGCGCACGGCGCTCCAATCGGAGAAGACGGCGCCGTCGAAACCGAATTCTTCCCGCAGGACGGCAAACCCCTTTTTGTACTCCGCGCCGTACGTTCCGTTGATGCGGTTGTAACTGCACATGACGGAAACAGGCTTCGCTTCGCAGGCGATCTCGAAAGGAAGGTAGTAAATTTCGCGCAGGGTACGCTCGTCGACGTCGCTCGACTGATGCAACCTGTCGTACTCCAGATTATTGCAGCAGAAGTGCTTGAGGCAGGCGCCCGCGCCGTTCTCCTGCAACCCGCAGATGTACGCCTTCGCCATCTCCCCCGCGAGAAACGGATCCTCCGAAAAATACTCGAAGTTCCGCCCGCACAGAGGCGTGCGCTTGACGTTGACGCCCGGCGCAAGCAAAATGTCCACGCCCTTTTCAAGACAGTCGTCCGCGAGCGCGGCGCCCATCTCACGGGCGCAGTTCCTGTTCCAGGTGTTGGCAAGCAGCTGTACGGAGGGGTACGGGATAGCGGGATAGGCAGTTTCCGTGCCGTCCGCGGCGCGCGCTTTTACGACGCGCAGCCCCACGGGCCCGTCCGCTACGGTGACCTGCGGGATCTTCCCGCCGAAGTCCTCGGTGTGCCAGAAATCTTTGCCGCAGACGAGCCGCAGTTTTTCTTTTGCGGTGAGTTTTTTGATATCCATATTCTTTCCCTTTTGAAAAATCGGGCATGACGAACCCCGTTTGAGCGGTTATGCGCCGTCACGCCCGACCTGTTCAATTTTGTTGCGTTATCCCTGCGGAAGGGTCACGACGGATGCGACTTCCTCGCCCACATAGAACATGACGTCTGCAAGCGCGCCGCGCACGTTGGTGGTGTTGCACCACTTGCCGATGACGAGGTTCCTTGTGGAAAGTTTGCCGCCCGCCGTCTGAATAATATTGAATGCCATATTCTCCGCGGAAGTGCCCGCGCAGATGAAGAAGTTGCCGTCGATCCTGCCGAAGCCGAAGAGGAGCGTTCCGTTCTTGTAGGCTTCCTGTCCGCCCTCCGGAAGGTCTTTCCACGGCCACCAGCCGTTCTGCCACTCGAGCCCTGCAATGCCGTCGTTGCCGTCCTTGATGCCGCCCTTCACGCCCGAAGTGTCGGCATCCTGCGCCCAATAATCTTCCCACTTGTCCTTTTCCCAGGCGGCGAAACCGAACTTGCGCTCGCCCGTGGTGGTGCCGTCTGCATTGGTGAGCGTTCCCGTCACTCTGCCCGTGATGAAGAAGTCCTGCCCTGCGGAGACGTTCCAATTTGCCTCCCGCGTTCTGCCGTAGGAGATCTCCTCGACATACTCCCCGGCGAACGTCATCACGCCCTTTACGGGCACGTTCTCCGTGCGGATGCCGATGGTGAGCGTCGC
>CAJFMF010000047.1 GCA_904391375.1 Candidatus Gallimonas faecavium
GGCGGACAGGAGCTTAGACCTTCCCGCCGTCACCGAGATCGGCATGAACGCCTTCCGCGGCTGTATTTCCTTGCGCCGCGTGACGACGGGCGCGGCGCTGAAAACAGTCGGAGCCGCCGCCTTTGCCGAGATCAAGACGGATGCAGACCGCACGACGCCGTTCTATTTTGTCCTGACGGGAAGCCTCCCGCCGCAGATGGCGCACGGGATGGTCGGGTCGGAATCGACGAACGTCTTTCTCGGAAACAGCGCCTACAAGATCGTCATTCCCGACATCGCCTATGCCGTTGCCTGCTACGGCAAGGCCGACTGGACAAGCTATTGCAATTCCCTCTACATTCCCTCGGGAAGCGAGCAGGGAATGTACCTCTCGGGTTCGGACGTCTTGCAGCTGGACGGAAGAGCGGTCTTTCTCGGGACGGAGATCTGGCTGTATGCCGTCTCCGGGAATACCATTTCCTTCTACGTCTATTCCGGATCGCTGGGCGACTACACCGTCTTTTCGGGGACGATCGAGGACAACGTCATTGCCTTCACTTACGGCGGCATATCCTATCGGTTCCGGAAAGCGGAAGGAACGGTGCGCTACACGTCGACGGACGGCGCATATACGCTCGAAGTGCTCGATGCCCGCGAGCTGGATCCCGAATACTGGGCGGGGTGTCCCTGGTTCGATGAGAACGGCGATCCCGTCTATATGACGGACGAGGACGGCAACGTCCTCATCGGTGCAGACGGCAAGCCCGTACAGGCGACCGTTCCGCCCGCGCTCTGGCAGGTGCGCGTGCGCCTGAACGGAAAAGACACGCTCATGGCGCTCAACGGCTATTCTACACAAAAGACGATTTCCGGCTTTGTCGAAAACGGCATAGCGTACGACTTCACGCTCACGCTCGGCGAGGGGACGTTCACCTATTCCAGGAAGATCCTGCCCCGCACGCTGACGGCGGCGGACGGAAGCACGTTTACGGTCAGCGGAAGTCCGACATTGCTCTTTGCCAATCTCACGCTCAAGGATTTCTGGATCGTCGTGAACGGCGTACGCCAGCGCGTCAATGAAAGCGCCGCTTATACGGCGACGTCGGCGATCGCATACCCGCTCGGCAACGCCTTTGCCGTGCAGATCAATGTCCGCGGCACGGCCTACCTTGTGTATATCGGCACGGACGGGGATGCCTTCACCTACGGGGTCGGCCTTGCGGGCCGTACGGCGGCGCTCTTTGCCGCGGAGGACGGGACAAGCGTCTTTGTCACCTATGACGGCGAATCGATCGTCAGCGCAGCGGTCATTCGCGGGTCGGAGTTTCTCGAGGCGCAGCTCGTCGCGCAGCAGGGGAATGTCCTGACGCTCACGGCAGGCGCGCAGACGCTTACGGTGACGCTCTCCGACGACGGGACGTGTATCATTCAATGAAAGAAAGCCTGACAATTTCTCCGTGCGGTACGGCATGACTTCGCGGCCGCACATTTCATGAGCAACCAAAATCGAACGGATTGGGGAATAAAGACAAGGAGAAGTAACCATGAAGCACAAGATCTGGAAAGTCCTTTCCGCGTTTGCGCTTGTCTGCTGTATGGCGGTCGGATTTGCCGCCTGTAAGCCGCAAGAGCAAGAACCGCCGGAAGAGACGACGTACACCGTGACGTATGCGCTCGGGGACCATGCCGCAGACAATGCGCAGGTACCTGCATCGCAGACCGTCGCGGAAGGCGAGACGATCACCCTTCCCGCGGCCGTTGCGGCGGAAGAGGGTTGGTCGTTCGGAGGCTGGAAGGGCTCGGGAGATGCCGTTCTTGCGGCGGGGGCGGAGTATGCCGTAACGGCGGACGTCACCTTCACCGCACAGTGGGAGGAAGAAACCGCGCCCGTACCCGTCACCTACACCGTGACGTATGCGCTCGGCGAGCATGCCGCACAGGATGCACAGCTCCCCGCGGCGCAGACGGCAGAGGCGAATACGCAGATCACGCTCCCTGCGGCCGTTTCCGCGGCAGAGGGCTGGGCGTTCCGCGGCTGGACGGACGGCACCAAGACGTACGCGGCGGGGGAGACGTTTACCGTAACGGCGAATGTCACGCTGACGGCGGTCTGGGAAGAGGTCATTCCTCCCGCGCCTGTTACTTATACCGTGACGTACGCGCTCGGAGAGCATGCCGCACAGGGCGCACAGCTTCCCGCGGCACAGACGGCGGAGGAGAATACGCAGATCGCGCTTCCTGCGGCCATTTCTGCGGCAGAGGGCTGGACGTTCCGGGGCTGGACGGACGGCGCCAAGACGTACGCGGCAGGAGAGCAATTCACCGTGACGGCGGACGTCACGCTGACGGCGGTCTGGGAAGAGGCGGTCATTACCGTTCGCTTCGATGCCAACGGCGGGACGGGGACCATGGCGGAAGATTCGTTTGTGTACGGGGACAACTATCATTTCCCCGCTCTGACGTTTACGGCGCCCGAGGGAATGCAGCTGCGCGGCTGGTCTCCCGACAAGGTCACGATCTATGACCCTGCAATTTCGGAAAACGGCTATCGGGCGTTCATTGTCGGCAACGCGATCACGTTCTATGCGATGTGGCAGGAGATCCCGCCCGTCATGCACACGATCACGTTTGAACTGGGAATGCACGCCGCAGAGGGTTCGGAAGTTCCCGCCCCGATGACGGCCGCAGAGGGCTCGGAGATCACCATGCCGACGGCGCCTGCCGCCGAGGAAGGCTGGGAATTCTTCGGCTGGGTCTTTGACGGTTACCGCTATGATCCGGGAACGCCGTATCGCGTGGTTTCCGATGTGACGTTTACGGCGGTATGGGCGTTGATCATGCCCGAAGTTCCCGCGACATACACCTTGAGCTATTACAGCGGGGTTTACAGCGGAAGCGGGATCGCGGGCGAGACGCCTGCGGCGGTACAGGTGGAATCGGGTGCGGCATTTACGTTCCCCGCATCGCCCTGGACGCGCGACGGCTATACCTTTGCGGGATGGAAGGTTCAGCACAACACGGCGGCAGAGGGCGAGGAGGCATATTGGGAAGATCTCTCGGATGCCGTCTATCAGCCGAATGCAACGTTTACGATGCCTGCCGAGGACGTCCGTCTGACGGCGACCTGGGAGAAGGTCATAATCAACGTTACGGTCAAGTTCGATGCGAACGGCGGAACGGGCAGCATGGCGGACGACGCGTTCGAGCTCGGTAAGACCTATTGGCTTCCAGAGGAGATCGGATTTACCGCGCCGTCGGGCATGCAGTTTGCGGGCTGGTCGCTCGACAAGACAGAGCTGCTCAATACGGCGATCTCGCAGGGCGACTATCGCGATTTTGTCGTCGACAATGTTCTCACGGTCTATGCCATGTGGGAGAACGTTCCTGTCTATTCCGACATTGCCGAGATCGCCGGCGTCTGGAAGAACGGCGACATTGAACTCGTCGTGTCCGAAACGGGAGCCGATGCGACGGAAGGGATCGTCGGAACGGTCATCTTCGGCGGGGTCGCGTTCGCGGTCTATGCCATGCCGGACGGCACGTTCTACGGATATGACTTCCGCTATAACGAGTACGTTCTCTCGTTTGCAGACGAAATCCTCACGGTGGAAATGACGGGAGAAAGCGTTCAGACGAGTATTTTTGAAGGAAAGACGCCGCTCTCCGAAGATGCCGCTTCGGCGACGCTCGGAAGATGGGTGCGGAGCGATACGGCTCAGAAATGGCTCATAACCCGGGATACGGCGTATTACGGCAGCAATCTGTCTCAGGCAAGCGTGACGATGATCGACAAGTATGTGCTGATCCGCTATATGGCCCTGGGAACGGAGTACTGCTATGTGCTCAGCGCCGCCAATGACGGTCTTGCGGGAACGTTCTACGGCGACATGGAGACGCCCGTTCAGCAGGTTTCCTTCTCTGCAGGCAGTTACTTCACGCTGACGGTGGAGGGTGTTCTCAACCAGTTCGTGGATGCGGGTACGGCGCCCGACGCGACGAAGATCGTCGTTCCGACGGCACCCGAAGGACAGACATTCGACAAGTGGGTGACTGCGGACACGCAGACGGATTTCGATCTGTCCGCAGTCATGACGGCGGATGCCTCCATTACGGCGGTGTTCGCGCAATCTTCCGCCGCCGAGGCGATCTATGAGGGCGAATACACGCACAGCAGCTTCCTTGGCTCCTTTACGATTGTCGCGTTCTCCGTCAATGTGGACGAAATGAAGCTGGCCTATCGTCTGGAGGGAGCAGCGGATTATACCGAGGTCTCTGTGACGGACGAGAGCGACTCGCAATGGAAGCCGTCAGAGGTCGGCACATACTGGGATGTCAGCATTGAGAACACCGCTTTCTACGTCGGGTTCTCTGCCGATCAAAGCACGCTGTATCTGTGCAATTCCAAAGATGAAGAGATCGCGACCTTTACGAAGGGCGGCGGAGAGACTCCGGATACCAAGGTGACGGTGACGTTCGTCAACGGAAAGACGGTATTCGCAACGGCAGAGGTTTCTGTCGGCGAAACCGTGGCGATTCCGACGGACATTCCCGTCTCGGAAAGCGGAAAGGCCTTCCGTTACTGGACGGATGAGAACGGCGAATATGACTTCGATATGCCGATTTCGGCCGACCTGACGCTCTATGCGGCGTTTGCCTGGAAGGTGACGTTCGATGTCGGCGAGGGCGCGAGCGGAAGCGTGGCGCCCGTCTAGGTCACCACGTGGACGCCGCGCGGGATCCAGCTTCCGACGTCCGACGGCCTGAGCAACGGCACCAAGCAGTTCGGCGGGTGGATGTATGCTGAAAAGGTCTATGCGGGCGGAAGTTCGTTTATTCCCGAGGATTACACGCAGCTCGGCAACGTGACGTTTACGGCAGTCTGGGAAGAGGAGCCTGCTCCGACCACGTTTGAGATCACGTTCACGGACGCGGACGGCAGCAATTACGGCACCTTTACGACGACGACTTCGGGCTGGCTCAACAGCGCCAATCGCCCGGAAGACCCCGTAAAATCGGGCTATGCCTTCCTGTACTGGGCGCTGGACGACGGCACGCAGATCGACCTCGGAACGTATTATTTCGAGGCAGATACCACCGTTTACGCCATCTTCCTCGCCGTTGTGTCCAACGCGGAATTTGTCGGGGTATGGTCGGATGCAACGCATGAGGTCGTCATTGTCTCCATGGAAGACTGGGACGGCGGGGAATACCTCTATGCCGTTTTGGACGGAATGTACTTTGCCTATGAAGCAGAACCCGGGACACAGGCCTCGCGCACGCTCCTGAATGCGCTGGACAGGTCGGCGCTCTGCACGCTGTCTCTTTCGGACGGCGCCTTGACGGTGACCTATGCGAATACCGAGACGTTCACGATTGCGGCGCGCACGGAAACTTCTGTGCAATCCGTGACGTTTGAACAGCTGAACGGCAAGCAGTACAAGAACGATACGACGCAGATTTCGTTTAGGATCGACGAGTACGGATATCCCGTCGTAACGGTCAATGAAAATGCATCGTGGGATGTCAACGGGATAGTCGGGGCGTATATCAACATCGTTCTTGCCAACAATGCTGACATGATTGTCAGCTCGTACCTGCTCTGTCTGGAGGGAAATACGCTCTCCGGCTATGACATCAACGGAATGCCTGTTACCTTCACCGAAGTGCAGGAAAGCCAACCGCAGATCACCTATGAGGACGGCAGCCTGACCTATGTCGACGACAAGGGCGTTTCGCAGTCGATGCCCTTCTCCTTGAAATCCAATAAGGGAACGGTGTCTGTCGGGTCTGAAGCATTCTACTATGAGAACGGCCTGTATCTCGACCTGGCAATTGGCAATGGTGTGTGTGGAAGGGCTTGCTTCCGATGAGCGCGTGGTCGGGTTTGTGATGGACGGCGTGCTCTATGCGGCGGATGATGCCGTTGCACTGACCGGACAGGAGATGTGGGCGGTTGTCGAGGATACGTCAGTTACGTTCGAAAGTCCGGATGCTGCGCAGTGGAACATTCCGCAGTGGCAGTCCGTCCTCCGCAAGGGGGAGAGCGCCGTCTATTACGGCAGGATGACCTCTGACGGAAAATTGAATTATAACACGATACATGTTCTTTTGTGGCAGACGCTGGACGCCCAAGGCGGAGCCGACGGCGTTGTGCGTATGGACTGGTATGTGCAGGGACAGGATTCCGATGTGGCAACCACGAATGTCCCCGACATGAATTGGACGGTGACAAAGCGTCTCGGACCCGATGATTGGACGACCTACCTTGCCACCATTCAGAGCAGTTCCGTCACGGTTGTTCTTCAGTGGAAAAACCCCGAATGTCTGCAGGTTGCATACTTTGTGCAGGGCGACAACGGCATATCGTTCCCCATGATCTATGACATTCGTGCCGCAAGCGGTTCGCTTCCCGACTGGTACTGCATCGGACTCTCCTATGAGTACGCAACGGCAACGCTGGAGCGGTATGAAGGGTGCGAATACGGCGCCGATCATTTCTGCGACGTGTGCGGAGCCGTCGATCGGGCGGCGCTCGACGCGGCTGCTTCTGCTGCGGCGACGACGGCAGATGCAAACGGATCGGTCACGGTCAGCGGAGATTTTGCTGTAAAGGCGACCTTTACGCTCGGAGAGACCGCAACGAGTTCGGAACTCTTCCTGGAATTCCAGGAGGCGAATGCGGCGCAATACTTTGACTACAATTTTGCCGATCTGAACTTCTGGGGAACTCTGTCCAACCAGCCTTCCCGCTATGTAAGCGGTGCGCTGCCTACGGGCGTGGCGCAGGGAACGTTTACCCTGTACGTCTATCGGATCGGGACGACGCTCTATATGTACCTCGCCTATACGCCGCTCGGCGCCGCCGAAGAACAGTTTGCAATGTCCATCGTACAGAAGGACTTCTATACGGGAGAGGGCATTGTGCGTATCGCGGGCGGACACAGCGCTCTGGAAAACCTGACCGTGAAAATCGGCACGCTGGCATGACCCTCTGTGCAAACAAAAAAATCTTCCCTTCGGGGAAGATTTTTTTATGCCTTATATCTTGATTCGGCGTCTCGGTTATGGACGTTCTGCGGGAGTCTGCCTTACCGCGCGGCTCAAAACGTCGTTTTGGCGTCGCGGGAGCGGGATGCTTTGCAGGACTTCTCTTTGGCGCAGCGTGCTTTGCAGCGTCGTTTGGGCGTCGGCGGAGCGGCAACCTTTGCCGCACATCTTTCTCGGCGCGGCGCGCCATGTTGCACGGCAGGGGTTCAGGAATCCAGCCGATAGGGCGTAGTCTGATAGACGAAGTTCAGCCAGTTGTTGTAAAAGAGGTTGGAAGTTGACGACCAGTTCATGTTGATCGATCGGCCGCTTTTGTCTGCGAAGTAGCAGAAGGGGCGGCGGATGGGAAGGCCTTTTTGGAGGTCGCGTTCATATTCCTTTTGCAGGGTATCGCGGTCGTATTCCATATGGCCCAGGACAAACACCTGGCTGTGGCTCATGTTGCTCACAACGGAGACGCCCGCGCGGCGGCTGGTCGCAAGGACTTTCAGACGCTCGTCTTTGCGGATATCCGTTTCGCGCACCGTGGAATGGCGGGAGTGGCACATATGGAACTCATCGGAGATCCCGCGCATGAGGGGATCGGGCGTGGAAAAAAGTTCTTTGTGGTGGAGGAAAACGCCGAACAGCTTATTGGGGAGGGCGTATTTTCGGATGCCGTAGAAGTGGTAGAGTGCCGCCATTGCGCCCCAGCAGATGAAGATGGTGGACGTGACGTTTGTCTTGGTCCAGTCGAAGAGGCGGACGAGTTCATTCCAGTAGGCGACGTCGGAGAACTTCATGTCCTCGACGGGCGCGCCCGTGACGATCATGCCGTCAAAGCGGCGGTCTTTTACCGCGTCGAAGGACTGATAGAACCGTCCGAGGTATTCTGCTTCGGTGTTGCGCGAGCGGTAGCTCTCGGTGTGGATGAGGGTGATGTTGACCTGAAGGGGGGAGTTGGACAAGAGGCGCATGAACTGCGTCTCCGTCTCCTTTTTGGTCGGCATGAGGTTGAGAATGGCGATCTCGATGGGACGGATGTCCTGCGAGGTCGCGCGTTCTCTGTCCATGACGACGATGCGCTCCGACTGCAGTACGGAGTATGCGGGAATGTTGCGGTCAATGACGATGGGCATGGGGATCCTCGATTATACCGATTCCAGCGCCTGATCGAGGTCGGCGATGAGATCGTCTGCATTTTCGATCCCGACGGACAGACGTACGAGGTTGGGCGAGATGCCCGCCGCGATGAGCTGTTCTTCGGTGAGCTGGCGGTGCGTGGTGGAAGCGGGATGCAGGACACAGCTGCGTACGTCGGCGACGTGCGTCTCCTGCGTGGCGATGCGGAGGTGCTCCATGAAGCGCGCGCACGCCGATACGTCGCCGCGGATGCCGAAGCTCATCATGCCGCCCGTGCCGTTCGGCAGGTATTTTTGGGCGAGGGCGTAGTATTTGTTGTCGGGAAGGGTCGCCGAGCGCACCCATTCGATCTTGGGGTGTGCGGCGAGGAAGGCCGCCACACGCTCGGCGTTGCGGCTGTGCCGTTCCATGCGCAGGGCAAGCGTGTCGCTGCCGAGCAGCGTGTAAAAGGCGTTCTGCGGGCTCATGATGGCGCCCGTATCGCGCATCATCTGGGCGCGGCACTTTGTTCCGAACGCGACGGGCAGGTCGGCATAGACGAGCCCGTGATAGGTCGCGTCGGGGGTGTTGAATGCGGGATAGCGGGGATTTTCGCGATAGGGGAAGGCGCCGCCGTCCACGATCATTCCGCCCAGCGCCGCCGCATGGCCGTCCATGTATTTGCTCGTCGAATGGATGACGATGTCCGCGCCCCATTCGAGGGGACGGCAGAGCACGGGCGTTGCGAGCGTGTTGTCCACGACAAAGAGGACGCCGTGCTTTTTGCAGACGGCCGACACCTTCTCAAAGTCGAGAACGGCGACGGCGGGATTTGCGATGGTCTCGGCAAAGACAAACTTGGTCTTTTCGTCGATGAGTGCGTCGATGACCTCGGCGGGCGCGTCGACGTCAAAAAAGCGTGCCTGAATGGCGAATTTTTTCAACGTCGAGGAAAACAGGTTGAAGGTGCCGCCGTAGATTTCGCTCGCGGTGACGATGTTGTCGCCCGCTTCGCAGAGCGTCATGGCGGTGAGCAGAACGGCGGACATTCCCGACGCGCAGCCGATGCCGCAGACACCGCCCTCCAGGGCGGCGACGCGCTTTTCCAGGGCGTCCACGGTGGGATTTGCGAGGCGGGAATAGAAAAATCCTTCCCGCTTCAGGTCAAACAGGTCTGCCATGACGCGGGAATTTCCGTAAAAGAAGGTCGTACTCTGTACGATGGGGGGGATGCGGCTTTCGCCCGTCTCGGGCCGATAGCCTGCCTGAACGCAGAGCGTTTCGATATGGTCTTTCATGGGTTGTACCTCAATCGTTCATTTCTTTGACGGCGCGGGCGAGAGCGCGTTTCTGGTCGCGTTCGGCGATCGCCTTTTTCTTGTCGTAGGTATGCTTGCCCTTGCAGAGCGCAATTTCCACTTTGATCAGCGCGTCCTGAAAATACAGGCGGAGCGGAACGAGCGTATAGCCGCGTTCGTTGACCTTTCCGACGATCTTGTTGATCTCCATGCGGTTGAGCAGGAGCTTGCGTTCCCGACGGGAATCGCGGGTGGAAAAAGCGCCGCTCTTGTCATAGACGGCGACGTGCATGTTCTTGAGAAAGACTTCGCCGCCGCGGATCTCGCAGAAACTCTCGCCGAGAGACGCCTTCCCGGCGCGCATGGATTTCACCTCTGCGCCTTCCAGGACGATGCCTGCCTGATAGCGTTCCTCGATGAAGTATTCAAAGGAAGCGGATTTGTTGACCGCAATGGTTTTTCCCGGCATGACGGCCTCCCTATTTTACGATCTTGTCCAAAAATCGGAACTGCACGCGGCGGGTACCCCAGTCGACGCCCGCGACCTGCACGCGCACTTCCTCGCCCAGGTGGAAGGAGTTGCGGGTGCCGCGCAGAAGAAAGCGCTCTTCGACAAATTCATAGCTGTCGTCGGGGAGCGTCTCGATGGGGACGAGTCCCTCGACGGTGTTGGCAAGTTCCGCGAAGAACCCGAACGACGTGACGCCCGAGATAGTCGCTTCATAAATTTCGCCGACCTTGTCCTGCATATAGGCGACCGTGTACAGGGCGTCCACGTCCCGCTCGGCCTCGGCGGCGTTCTTCTCGCAGGCAGAGGACTTCGCGGCCGCCTCGACGACGAATTTTTTATATTTTTCGCGCGTCTTTTCGGGCGAGAGAAAGCTCTCTTTGATGATGCGGTGAATGCACAGATCGGGATAGCGGCGGATGGGGGAGGTGAAGTGGCAATAGCACTCGGAGGCAAGTCCGAAGTGTCCCACGTTCTCGGGCGAATAGGCCGCCTTCATCATGGAGCGCAGCATGACGCGGTTGACGAGCGAATAAAGGGGGGATTGCTCCAGAGACCGAAGCAGCTCCTGGTAGTCGGCGGGAGAGACCTTGGAGGGATCGAACTTTGCATGCACGCCCGCTTCGCGCAGGAAGGTGAGGAAGTCCTCCGCCTTTTCCGGACTGGGACGCTCGTGCACACGGTAGACAAAGGGCATTCCCTTTTCCGTCATCACGGTCGCCACGCTCTCGTTGGCGAGCACCATGAACTGCTCGATCATCTCGTGCGAGATGGTGCGTTCATAGTCGGGAATGGAGATGACGCCGTTTTCGTAGATGATCTTCGCCTCCTTCACGTCGAGGGCGACGCCGCCCTTTGCCTCGCGCTTGCGCTGCAGGATCTTCGTGAGTTCGACGGCGTCTTTGACGAAGCCGATGAGGTCGGGGTATTGCGCCTGTGCTTCCCGATCGCCTTCCGCGATCGCCGTGACGGCCTTGTAGGTCATGCGGTGACGGGAGCAGATGACGGAGGGCATGACGCGGCGCTCGATGACGTTCCCCTGCGCGTCGACGGTCATGAAGCAGGAGAGCGTAAGGCGCGGGACGCCCTCATTGAGCGAGCAGATATTGTTGGAAAGGGCGGTGGGGAGCATGGGCAGGACGCGGTCGGGGAAGTAGACGCTCGTCCCGCGCGAGAAGGCCTCGTCGTCGATGGCGCTGTGCCACTTGACGTAGTGTGTGACGTCGGCGATATGCACGCCGAGATAAAATTTCCCGTCCTTTTTGCGGACGGAGATCGCGTCGTCGATGTCGCGCGTGTCCTCGCCGTCCACGGTGATGATGAGTTCGTCCCGAAGATCGACGCGTCCCGTGAGATCGTCGAGCGGAGAGCGCTCGGCCTGCCGTTCGGCGGCCTCGAGCACCTCGGGCGGAAATTCCTCCTTCAGGCTGTGAGCGCGGATGAGCGCCGCTTCCTCCACGAAGAAATCGCCGCTTTTTCCGAGAATTTCCACCACTTCGCCCGTGGGCATTCGTCCGCCGAAACTGCGGATGTGGGCGACCACTTTCGCGCCGTCTGCGGCCCCCTTGCAGCGGTCGCTCGGGATGAAGATGTCGGTGGAGAACTTCCGGTCATCGGGGTGAAGCGATCCGCCCGTCCGTTCGCGGCGGAAGGTGCCGACCAGTTCGGTATAGCCGCGCTTGGTGACGGTGAGTACTTCGCCCTCGTCGCCGAAGCGCCCGCCCTTTCTGAAGACGAGCACGCTGTCCTTGTTGTATGCGCCGCGCAGCGCGCGATGGGGGATGAACAGGTCGTCGAGCGCGGGGTCGTCGGGGACAAAAAAGCCGAACCCGCGTTCGTTTCCCGAGATGGTGCCGGGCAGAGCGCCGAATTGCGCGGCGGTGCCGAAGCGGCCGGACAGGTCACAGTAGATCGCACCCTCCTGTACGAGCGAGCGCAGCAGCTCGCCGACGGCGGCCGCGGCCTTTCCCTTGAGGTGAAGTTTTTTGGCGATGTCCTCCTCCGTCAGAAGGGCGAAGGAGCCGTCGCATATCTTTTGCAGTAATGTCTGTTTTGCGTTCATAAGTTGTCCGTATTCCGAAATTTGTGGAGAATTCAAATTAGAAAAAAACGAGCCGCATTGCGCCGCCCGTTTGTGTTCTTTGCGAGGAAAGCCGCCGCTTATTCCACGGGGCCCCAGATTGCAGGGATCTGCAGGATGAAGAAGACGATCGCGAGTACGGCAAGCACCGCAAGGCAGATGATCGTCCACATCTTGAGTTTGGACTCAATGGATCTGCCCTTGTTTTTCCCGTAGAAGGTCTCACTCGTCCCGCCGAGGGCGTCGATGCCCTGCGAGTTGCCGGGCTGAAGCATGACGAGAATGACCGCGGCGAGCGCGGCGACCGCCATGAGGACGATGAGGGTGTAATTGACGGCAAAATACGTCGTCTGAACGGATTCGTTCCAGAAGTTTACGACGGCAAACAAATTGTTGATCATGAATGTTCCCTTTCAAATAATTTCAAAACTCAATGGGAATTATACCATATCCGCCGAAGAAATACAACTTTTTTTGCGGGGATTTGGAAAAAAGTCGGGAAAAAGAAAAAATTTCATATTCCTTTTCGTTGGGCGAGCGCACGCAATTGACATTTGTTCGCGCGCACGCTATAATAAAAACATGGACAACCTTATTCTCATCGGGATGCCTTCGTCGGGGAAGAGTACGGCGGGCGTTCTGCTCGCAAAAAAAATCGGAT
>CAJFMF010000048.1 GCA_904391375.1 Candidatus Gallimonas faecavium
CCCGCCACACGACGATCGGCTGCGGGGGGATTGCCGCGGCGGAGGCCTGTCCGGAGAGCGCGGAGCAGGCCGTGGCGCTCTTTGCGCGCCTGCGGAGGGAGTCGATCCCGTACGTTCTTTTGGGCGCGGGGGCGAACGTCCTTCCGCCGGACGGGCGCTATGAAGGCGTCGTCGTCCGGTTCGGGAAATTTTGTGCGCTCCGAAGGGAGGGCGACGGCATTTTTGCGGGCGCGGGCGTGACGGGCGGAGCTTTTCTCGCCTTTGCGCAGGCGCACGGCATCGGCGGATTCTCGCCGTTTTCCGGCATTCCGATGACGGTGGGCGGGGGCGTTGCGATGAACGCGGGCGTGCGGGAGCTGCACTTTTCGGACGTCGCGGAAGAAGTGATCGCGGCGGACGGGAAAAAGGTGTATCGGTTTGACCGCAAGGCCTGTCGCTTCGGGGAAAAGACGAGCGTCTTTCAGGAGGGCATTGCCGTGCTCGGCGTGCGGCTTGCGGGCAGGGCGTCCGCGCCGCAGGACATTGCACGCGCGAGCTGTTATTTTCGGACGCGCCGCCGCAGTCTGCCCAAGGGGCGGAGCATGGGCTGTGTGTTTGTCAACCCGACGGGAAAAACGGCGGGGGCGCTCATCGAGGCATGCGGCCTGAAGGGGACGCGCGTGGGCGGAGCAGTCGTCTCCGAGATGCACGCGAACTTTATTCTGAACGAGGGCGGGACGTCCGCCGATGTCGCCTCGCTCATTGAATTGGTGAAAAATACGGTAAAAATGCGCACGGGTGTGCTTTTACGCGAGGAGATCCGCCGCATTTTGTAGAAACGGGAAACGGCAGAGAAAATGAGACTTACGGCTGATTATCATACGCATACCGTCTATTCGGACGGAAAAAATACCTTCCTGGAGAACTTCCGACGGGCGAAGGAATGCGGGCTTGCCGAGATCGGGTGTACCGAGCACGGGTTTTCGCACTTGTTCCGCGGGCTCAAGCGGAGGGAACTTCCGCAGTACATTGCGCAGATGCGCGAGGCGGAGAAAGAGACGGGAATGCGTGCGTTGCTCGGGCTGGAGAGCAATCTTCGGGGCGAATCGGGGCTGTGCGATCTGACGGAGCGCGATTATGCGACGTTCGAGTTGTTTGTGTTGGGTGTCCATGTGCTCGTGAACTTCGAGAAGATGTTTGACAGCCGTCTGGGGCTGGGGAGCTGGCTTCGCAGCGAGTTGCACATCAAGCCCTCCGCGAGCCTTGTGCGGCAGACGACGCGCGCCTATGTCCGCGCGGTGGAAACGCATCCCGTGGACATCATCTCCCATCTTAATTACTGCTGTTTTGCGGATGCGGTGGAGGTTGCAAAGTGCTGCCGCGACTACGGGACCTATCTCGAACTGAGCTCCAAGAAGGAGCATCTTTCGGACGAAGAACTCGCCAAGGTGGCGGATACGGGCGTGCGGTTTGTCATCAATTCGGATGCGCATTCCATCGATCGGATCGGGGAAGTGACGCTTGCCGAAGAGCAGGTCGCGCGTGTCGGGATTCCGCACGAGCGGATCGACAACATTGACGGAAAACTTCCTTTCTTCCGTCTTGCGGCGTGGCGGGAAGCGCATCTGTGAGGTGAAGGCGATGGCGAATTTTTCTGCGGAGATCCGCCGCGATCTGCTGGCGCATCTTCCGAAGACGCGTGCGGGCGCGGCCGCGGCGCTGGCGGGACTGCTTGCGACGGGGGCCTCCCTGACTGAGGACGGCTTTGAGATCGTCAGCGAGAACGAGCGGGTCGCCGCATATTTTCTGCGGCTTGCGGAATTTTTCGGGGCGCGGCCCGAGGTACGCGAGGCGATGCGCGATCCCAAGCGCAAGCGGGACAAGCTGGTGATCTTTTGCGGCGGGGAAGAGGCGGCGCGCATTTTGGCCGAGACGCGCTCTCTGCACGAACACCTTGTCGAGGACGAGGACGCGGCGCTGTGTTATCTGCGGGCGGCGTTTATCGGCGGGGGGAGCTGTACGCTTCCGCACGGCGGTGCGTCGACGGGGTACCATTTTGAATGCGTGTTTTTTACGCAGGAGCGGGCGGAGGAGTTCTGCGAACTGCTGTCGGGGTTTGAACTGTACGGGAAAGTCGTCCCGCGCGGCGATACCTATGTTGCCTATGTCAAGAGCCGCGAGGCGATCTCGGACGTCCTTTCCGTGCTGGGAGCGGACAATGCCCTGCGCAAGCTGGACGCCGTTTCGGCGGCGCGCGAGCAAAGCAATCAGGAAAACCGCATCCAGAACTGCATGGCGGGGAATGCGGATAAGGCGGCGATCGCGTCGGCGTCCCAGACGGTGGCACTGCGGCGGCTGCGCGACGAAGGCGTTCTCGCGTCGTTGCCCGAGGGCCTGCGCGAGGCGGCGCGGGTGCGGTTGGAGCATCCCACGCTCTCCCTGTCCGAACTTGCCGCGCTGCTCGGCGTGAGTAAGGGGGGACTCAATCACAGAATGAGAAAACTGATGCAAATATACGGAGAAAAATTTCAATGACGGACTTTGTTCATCTTCATCTGCACACGGAATACAGTCTTTTGGACGGCGCGGTGAAAGTGGACGAACTGGTCCGGCACTGCAAGGAAAATAACATTGACGCGGTTGCCGTGACCGATCACGGCAACATGTACTGCTCGCTGAAATTTGCGGAGAAGTGCAAAAAGAACAAGATCAAGGCGATCGTGGGCTGTGAGTTCTATGTGGTGGACGACTATCGTCAGCACATCGACCAGCGGGCCGATCACCTCATTTTGCTTGCCAAGAACAAGGCCGGGTATGTCAACCTGGTCCAGCTCGATTCGCTTGCCTTCGTGGACGGATATTACTATCGTCCGCGCATCGATTACACCGTTCTGAAGGAGCACACGAACGGCGTCATCTGTCTTTCCGCCTGTCTTGCGGGGCGCATTCCGCGCCTGCTTCTGGCGGGGGAGTACGAGAAGGCGAAGGCGTTTGCGCTCGAGATGAAGGCGGCGTTCGGCGAGGACTTCTACATAGAGATCCAGGATCACGGCATTCCCGAGCAGAAGCAGATCCTGCCGCTGCTCGTGCGGCTTTCGCGGGAGACGGGCATCGGGCTGGTCGCGACCAACGACGTGCATTATCTGCATAAAGAGGACTGGGAGATGCAGGACGTCCTCATGTGCATTCAGACCAAGCGCACGCTGGACGATCCCTCGCGCATGAAGATGCAGACGCACGAGTTCTACATGAAGTCGGGGGACGAGATGGCGGCGCTCTTTCCCAATCTTCCCGAGGCGATCTCCAACACGCGCGTGATTGCGGACAAGGTCTCGGACACCGACACGCCCTTTAATCTGAAGGAGGACGGTTCTCCCATCTACGACAAGACGCTCATCCCGCTCTACACGGCGGACGACGGCACGCCTTCGCCCGAGTTCCTGCGCAGGCTTGCGATGGAGGGACTGCCCAAGCGCTACAATCCCGTCACGGACGAGATCATGAAGCGCGCCGAATACGAGCTCGGCATCATCATCAAGATGGGGTTTGCGGACTACTTCCTCATCGTCTGGGACTATATCAACTGGTCGCGTCTGCACGGGATTCCCGTCGGGCCGGGGCGCGGTTCGGGCGTCGGGAGCATCGTCGCATACGCGATCGGCATCACCAACGTCGACCCGCTGCGCTACGATCTGCTCTTCGAGCGTTTCCTCAATCCCGACCGTGTCTCCATGCCCGACTTTGACGTGGACTTCTGCACGGAGCGGCGCGTGGAGACCATCGAATACGTCCGCCGCCGCTATCATCCCGAGAACGTGGCGCAGATCGTCACGTTCGGAACGCTGGCGTCGCGCGCCGTCATCAAGGACGTCGGGCGGGTCATGAGCGTTCCCTATTCGGACACCGACCGCGTGACCAAGCTCATGGACGGAAAATCGACCATCCGCGAGCTGCTGGGACTGAACATCGAGAGCTGTCGCAAGAAGGTCGCGGAGACGGAAAACGACCCCGACAAGCACGACGAAGCGCTGAAAAAGCTCGCCGACCAGGAGGGCAAGCGCAACACGGAGTTTATCGAGATCTACGAGTCGGACGACCAGCTCAAGCGCGTCATCGACATGGGGCTAAAGCTGGAGGGAATGCCGCGCAACACGTCCATGCACGCCGCGGGGGTGGTCATCTGCCGCAAGAAGATCGCGGACAACGTTCCGCTCTCGCGCAACGGCGAGGACATCACCACGCAGTTCGACATGAAGGAAGTGGAGTCCATCGGAATGCTCAAGATGGACTTCCTCGCGCTGACCACGCTGACGGACATCAAAAAGACGCTCGACTACATCAAGGAAGACACGGGGCGGGAGATCACGTTCGATCAGGCGTGCGACGATCAGGGGGCCTATCAGCTGATCGCCGAGGCGGACACGGACGCCGTGTTCCAGCTCGAACAAGGGGGGATGAAGCGGTTCATGAAGCAGCTTCAGCCCACCTGTCTCGAAGACCTTATCGCGGGCATTTCGCTCTATCGTCCGGGGCCGATGGACTTTATCCCGACCTATCTCAAAAACCGTGCCGAGCCCGAGAAGATCACCTATCTCACGCCGCTCCTCAAGCCCATTCTCGAAAAGACTTACGGCGTCATCATCTATCAGGAGCAGGTCATGCAGATCTTCCAGAACCTGGCGGGGTACTCGCTGGGGCAGGCAGACCTCGTCCGCCGCGCGATGGCGAAAAAGCACCGTTCCGAGCTGATGGCGCAGAAGGACAAATTCATCTACGGCGACATCGACAAGGGCGGAAACATCACGGGCTGTGCTTCGCACGGCATCCCGCCCGAGGTGAGCGCGGAGCTGTTCGCGCAGATGGAGAGCTTCGCCTCGTACGCCTTCAACAAGTCGCACGCGGCGGCGTATGCCGTGGTCACCTATCAGACGGCGTATCTCAAAAAGTACTACCCGAAGGAGTTCCTCGCGGGCGTTCTGAACAACCGCATTGCCAAGATCGACGAGATCGCAAAGTACGTCGTCTACATGAAGGAAAAGAACATCGCGGTGTATCCGCCCGACGTCAACAAGTCGCGCGCCTATTTCTCGGTGCAGGGCGACGGGCTTCGGTTCGGGCTCTGCGCGCTGCGCGGCGTGGGGATCGGCGCGATGGAGAAGGTCATCGAAGAACGCGAAGCGCACGGCCCGTTCAAAGATTTTTCGGATTTTATTTTGCGCTGTATCCGTTTTGTCAATAAGAAGATGGTGGAGAGCCTCATCTTCGGCGGTGCGTTCGACTCGATGGGCAAGCGCCGCGCGCAGTACCATGCGGTGTACGAAGAGCTCATGCGCCGTCTGGCCGCCATCGACAAGCAGAAGTCGAGCGCGCAGATGTCGCTGTTCGGGGACATCATCGAGGACAAGGCGCCCGAGGTGAAGTATCCCGACGTTCCCGAATGGGGGACGGCAGACCTTTTATCCCGCGAAAAATCGGTGCTGGGGGTGTACGTCAGCGGGCATCCGTTCGGCGCCTATGCGGCATATTTTAGCGACTGCACCTTCCACACGGGCATGCTCGCCGACTACGAAGAGGACGAGGAGACGGGCGACAGGACGTACCAGCAATTCAAGGCGGGGGACGCGGTGACGATGGGCGGCATCGTTTCGGCGGTGCGCAAGATCAACACCAAGAGCGGCTCCATCATGGCATTCGTGACGGTGGAAGACCTCTACGGCAGCGTGGAGTGCGTCGCCTTCCCGCGCGTGTACGAAAAGATCAAGCCCTACCTGCGGCACGACGGCGTGGTGCGGCTTTCGGGAAAGATCGACACGCCGGCGGAAAAACTGCCCTGTATCATTCTCGACACGCTCACCGAATTTGTCCCGCCGACACAGGCGGAGGAAAAGGGCCATCCCGCGCAGGAGGCGCGCCATGAGCAGGTGCTGTGGCTGGATGCCCGTGCGCTGTCGGAAGAGGACTTTGAAGAACTGCTCGAGACCATTTCTTCCTACGAGGGTGGCACGCGCATGAAGATCTTGCACGGGGGCAAGCGCTACGAATTCGGCGTGCATCTCTCCAGAGCGCTCGAGTCCGAACTTCGCAGCTTTCTCCCGGCGTCCTGCGTCAAACTGGTGTGAATTAGGAGCGGACGCACAAAGACGGTGCGCGCATAGAATGTGCATATATATTGTAAGAGCATGATTGCGGAGCCTGACGTATCCGGCGGGGTGTCGGAGGCGTGGGCGGGATGGGCGGAAGGGCAAAAGTTTTGCGAAAAACGCCCGCAAAAAACTTTGCTTTTCCGAAGAATATTTGATATAATGCGTAAGTGAGAAAAATATATCCGACAGGAAGATAGGAGGCTTAAGATGAAGCGTATCGGATTATTGACGAGCGGCGGCGATGCGCCCGGCATGAATGCGGCGATCCGTGCCGTCGTCAGAACGGCGATCTATTTCGGCATGGAAGTGTATGGCATTGAGCGCGGGTATGCAGGACTCATCGAGGACAAGATGATGCCCATGGAGATGCGTTCGGTATCGGACATTGTCCAGCGCGGCGGGACGAAGCTCCGCACGGCGCGGTGCCTGGAGATGCTCACGGTTGAAGGGCAGAAGCAGGCGGTTGCGACGTTGGAGCGCCGCGGGATCGAGGGACTGGTCGTGATCGGCGGAGACGGGTCGTTCCGCGGGGCGAAGTGCCTCACGGAGGACTACGGGATTCCCACGATCGGCATTCCCGGGACGATTGACAACGACCTGCAGTACACCGACTACACGCTCGGATTTGATACGGCGGTGAACACCTGCCTTGAGATCATCAACAAGCTGCGTGACACGATGAACTCGCACGAGCGCATTTCCGTCGTGGAGGTCATGGGGCGTCATTGCGGCGACATTGCGCTGTATGCGGGAATCGCGTCGGGCGCGGAGATCATTGTCGTGCCCGAGATCTCCTACAATCTGGACGACATCGTCATGCGGATCAACCGTTCGCGTGCGAACGGGAAGCATTCCAACATCATCATTGTGGCGGAAGGCGTGACGAGTGCCGAGAAATTTGCGCGCGAATTGCAGGAAGTGACCACCTATTCGGTGCGTTCGACCTGTATCGGGCATGTGCAGAGAGGCGGTTCTCCGTCGATGGCGGACAGAATGCTTGCGGCGCAGTTCGGTAACAAGGCGGTGCGCCTTCTCAAAGACGGGATCGGCAACCGCGTAGTCGGCATTCACAAGAATGAAATCATCGATATGGACATCATCGAAGCGGTCTCCATGAAGAAGAAGTTCAACTATGAGCTCTATGAGACGCTGCAGATGATCTCCATGTGATCGTGACTCTGCAAAAAGAGCGATTTTTCTGCATATTTTTTCCTGCCTGCTCTTGAAATTTCCGAAAAAGCATAATATAATATCAATGGCGCATTGATAAGCGCGGGAAGACCCCATCCTTCGGGGAGGAAGCTACAGGAGGAATTTGTAACATGATACTTACGGTCTGCATGAGCCCGAGCGTGGATGTCACGATCGAACTGGATCAGCTCAATGTCGGGAAGGTCAACATCGTCAAGAGCAAGACACTTTCGTTCACGGGCAAGGCGATCAACGTTGCGATCGGCATCGCGCGGCTGGGCGGCGAGGCGTACGCGACGGGCTTTATGTATAACGAGAACGGCGCGATGTTCGAGCGGGCGCTTGACAAAGAAGGGGTTCCCTTTGCGTTTGTCTGGAACAGCGGCCGCGTACGGGAAAACTACAAGTGCATCGACAAGAAGTCCATGCTCACCGAGATCAACGACGTGGGCGGGCAGGTCGCTCCCGAAAAACTCGCCGAACTCATGCACATGATCCGCAATTTCTCCTCGCGTTCGGACGTCACCGTCATCTCGGGCGGACTGCCGCGCGGCGTGGATACGTCGTACTATCGCGAGATCTTCCGCACGGTCGATTCGCATTCCCTGCGCATTGCCGACACGGAGGGCGCCAAGCTCTTTGCGGCGCTCGAGGCGGGAATTGACCTCGTCAAGCCCAATCTCGAAGAACTGCAGGAGACGCTCGGCAGGGAGTTCAAGGACAAGGACGACATGCTTGCGGGCTGTCACGAGCTTCTCGACCGCGGGGCGAAGATCGTGCTCTTGTCTCTCGGCAAAGACGGGGCGGTCATCACGAACGGCACCAAGAATTACTACTGCAAGAGCATCAACGTCGCCGTCAACTCGACGGTGGGCGCGGGAGACGGCATGGTCGCCGCGGCCGCGACGATGATGCAGAAGGGGGCCGATCTTCCCGATATCCTGCGCGCAGGCGTTGCGGCGGGGACGGCGACGGTCACGACGTTCGATACGATCTCCTTCACGAAGGCGAAGTACGAGGAAATTCTGGCCAGCCTCACCGTCACGGAGTTTTAAGATGCTCGACCTCGCGACCATTCGTCGGGACGGCGAAGTAGAGGCGATCATGGAGATGTCCGAACGCCAGATCGAGGCGCTCGGGTTCACCGAGCATTCCAGGCGCCATGCGGGGATCGTCAGCAAGTGGTCGGGAGAGATCCTGCGCGCGCTCGGAAAGGACGAGGACCGCGTGCGGCTCGTTGAGATCGCGGGCTATCTTCACGACATCGGCAACTGCATCAACCGCAAGGATCACGCGCAATCGGGCGCGATTCTTGCCTATAAGATTCTGACGCGCCTCGGAATGAAACCGCTGGAGACGGCGGAGATCATGATGGCGATCGGCAATCACGACGAACAGTACGGGCAGCCCGTCTCGGATATTTCCTCGGCGCTCATCATTGCCGACAAGGCGGACGTCCACAAGAGCCGTGTCCGCAATGCGGTCAGCGACGTGTTCAAGGCCAACATCCACGACCGCGTCAATCTGGCGGCGGAGAAGTCCTTTGTCCGCGTCGAAGAGGGCGGAAGCGTCATTGCGCTGCACATTGACATCGACACAGCCATCTGCTCCGTCATGGACTATTTCGAGATCTATTTCGGCCGAATGCAGCTCTCGCGGAAGGCGGCGGAGTTCCTCGGCTGTCGGTTCTCGCTCGTCATCAACGGAACGGTTCTGCTCTGAAGCAGGGCAGGGCGGCGCGTCCGTCCGGACGAAGGATACGGGGCTTTTTTGTCAGGTCTGACCTGCGGATGCGGGGATTTTTTTCCGTTTGAACGTCGTTCGGGACGGGAAAAATTTCATGGTCAAGCGGGAATCCGCGTGAAAATTCTGCGTCCCTTGTTTCACGGCGAAAAAACGACAAAAAGCGCATTGACCACAAGATATAGTGTCCCGAAAAAAATATTTTCTCAAAATATAGGGGCAAACCCTTGACAAATCCCAACATATGGTGTATGATAGAAGCGTTCTTCCGATAAGGGGGGAACGCTTTTTTCCTGAAAAAAGGGACAGAATAGAAGTTGGAGCAAGAGCTATGAAGATCATCAAGAGAAACGGTGCAGAAGTTGCGTTCGACGCAAAGAAAATCGAAAACGCCATTCGCAAGGCAAACAACGAGGTAAGTGAGGAGAACCGTCTTTCGGAGGAGCAGATTGCGCTCATCACGAAGAAAGTGGCGGCGCTTGCCAACGACCTCAACCGCGCGGTCAACGTGGAGGAGATCCAGGACTTCGTGGAAAACCAGATCATGGACCAGAAGGCGTTTGCGGTTGCGCGCAAGTATATCACATATCGCTATACGCGTGCGCTTGTTCGTAAGGCGAACACGACGGATGCGCAGATCCTCACGCTCATCGAGTGCAACAACGAGGAAGTCAAGCAGGAAAATTCCAACAAGAATCCCACGGTGAACTCCGTGCAGCGCGACTATATGGCGGGGGAAGTCTCCAAGGATCTCACGCGCCGTATTCTTTTGCCGCGCGACATCGTGCAGGCGCATGACGAGGGCCTCATTCATTTCCATGATGCCGACTATTTTGCGCAGCACATGCACAACTGCGACCTGGTCAATCTTGAGGACATGCTGCAGAACGGCACGGTCATTTCGGGTACGTTCATTGAGAAGCCGCATTCGTTCTCGACGGCGTGCAACATTGCCACGCAGATCATTGCGCAGGTTGCCTCCAACCAGTACGGCGGGCAGAGCATTTCGCTCACGCATCTTGCGCCCTTTGTGGACGTCAGCCGTCAGAAGATCCGTGCGGACGTTGCGGACGAGCTGCGCGAGCTGGGCATCACCGATGAAGAGAAGATCGCCAAGATCGCGGAGAAGCGCCTGAAGGCGGAGATCGCGAAGGGGATTCAGACCATTCAGTATCAGGTGGTCACGCTTCTGACGACGAACGGGCAGGCGCCTTTCGTGACGGTGTTCATGTATCTGGGCGAGGCGCGCAACGAGCAGGAGCGCGCGGATCTTGCGCTCATCATCGAGGAGACGCTCAATCAGCGGATCCGCGGGGTCAAGAACGAGTCGGGTGTCTGGGTGACGCCTGCCTTCCCAAAGCTCATCTATGTTCTGGAAGAGGACAACATCCGCGAAGGGAGCAAATACTGGTATCTGACGCAGCTTGCGGCGAAATGCACGGCAAAGCGCATGGTGCCCGATTACATCTCCGAGAAGATGATGCTCAAATACAAAGTCGACAAGAACGGGGAAGGGCATTGCTACACCTGCATGGGCTGCCGCAGCTTCCTCACGCCCTATGTCGACGAAAACGGAAAGCCCAAGTATTACGGCAGATTCAATCAGGGCGTCGTTACGATCAACCTGGTCGATGTCGCGCTCTCTTCCGGCGGAAACGAGGAGAACTTCTGGAAGATCTTCGATGAACGCCTCGATCTTTGCTATCGCGCGCTCATGTGCCGTCATAACCGTCTGAAGGGGACGCTCTCGGATGCGGCGCCCATTCTCTGGCAGTACGGCGCGCTGGCGCGTCTGCAGAAGGGCGAAACGATCGACAAGTTGCTCTATGGCGGATATTCCACCATTTCGCTGGGCTATGCGGGGCTCTACGAGTGCGTCAAGTACATGACGGGCAAGAGCCACACGGACGAAGAGGCAAAGCCCTTCGCGCTTGCGGTCATGCAGCACATGAACGACAAGTGCAAGGAGTGGAAGGCGAAGGAGAACATCGATTTCTCGCTGTACGGCACGCCGCTCGAGAGCACGACGTACAAGTTTGCGAAGTGCCTGCAGAAGCGGTTCGGCATCATTCCGGGCGTCACGGACAAGAACTATATCACGAACAGCTATCACGTGCATGTCAGCGAGCGCATCGACGCGTTCACCAAGCTCAAATTTGAGAGCGAGTTCCAGCAGCTCTCGCCGGGCGGGGCGATCTCCTATGTGGAGGTTCCCAATATGCAGAACAACATTCCCGCCGTGCTTGCGGTCATGCAGTATATCTACGACAACATCATGTATGCCGAGCTGAACACCAAGAGCGACTATTGCCAGGTATGCGGCTATGACGGCGAGATCCAGATCGTGGAAGACGCGGACGGAAAACTTGTGTGGGAATGCCCGCACTGCCACAACCGCGATCAGACGAAGATGAACGTTGCGCGCCGTACCTGCGGCTATATCGGAACGCAGTTCTGGAACCAGGGCAGAACGCAGGAAATCAAGGACCGTGTCCTGCACCTGTAATCCATGAATTACGGCGAAATCAAAAAGACGGACATTGCGGACGGAGAGGGGGTACGAGTCTCCCTCTTCGTTTCCGGTTGCAGGCGTCACTGCAAGAATTGCTTCAACAAAGTGACCTGGGACTTTGATTACGGGAAGCCGTTCACGGAGGAGACGCAGGAGGAACTTCTTCAGGCACTTGCGCCCGACTACATCGCGGGGCTTACGCTGCTGGGAGGGGATCCGATGGAGCCGGAGAACCAGCGTGCGCTTCTTCCCTTTGTCAAGCGCGTCCGAAAGGAGCTTCCCCAAAAGACGATATGGTGCTATACGGGCTACACCTACAAAGACGGGGCGCTGGAAGAGGAACAAAACAACTGTGAAGTGACGCGAGAGCTGATTTCGCTCTTCGATGTGCTGGTGGACGGGCGGTTTATCGAGGAATTAAAGGACATACGCCTGGTATTCCGCGGGTCTTCCAACCAGCGTGTGATCGACATTAAAAAGACAAAAGAGAGCGGAAGCGTAGTACTATATCTGACATAATACTCTTTATGCGGGAGTTTTTCCCGCATTTTTTGTACAAGATCGGCAAAAAATTGACGAACGGCCGCAGATGCGGTATAATGATAAAAAAGCAATTCGGAGGATGACATGAATAAACTGCAACTCAAACGCTATGCAAAACTGCTTGCCAAGACGGGGATCAACGTCAAGCGCGGACAATGGGTCATTGTCAATGCCGGACTCGAT
>CAJFMF010000049.1 GCA_904391375.1 Candidatus Gallimonas faecavium
TCCCGCAAGTTCGATGAACCCCGCGGCGGTCGCGCTCTCGCCGATGCGGTTGCCGTCCACGTCAAAGACATCGTATCCGCCTGCCGCGTTGGCATACGCAAACGCCGAACGGCGCTCCACGATCTCGACATAGACGGCGGCGGGATATTGCTTTTCCACCGTGACGACGTCAAAGCGCGGATTGGACTGCGCCGTGACGCGCACCTCTTCCAGATCGAGAAAGGTCGTGCTCTTCCCGAGATAGGCATTGAGCTCCTCTTTGAGCTGCCGTGCCGCTTCCTCCCCCTCGCGGGTGTAGGTATGGAACTGCGCATTCACATAGCTGACCGTGAATACGGCGTTCATCCCCGCCGCCACAACGGCAGCAAGCAACACAAACGCAAGCAGGGTTGTCAGGATCGTCCTCTTCTTCATCGGTATCTCCCAGGGGCGGCTATACGCTCACACGGCGGATGCTCGCCCCGAGTTTTTTGAGTTTTGCACGGAAATCCGCATAGCCGCGGTCAATGTGGGAAAGGTCGAGCACTTCGCTTGTCCCCTCCGCGCCGAGCGCCGCAATGACCAGCGCCGCGCCGCCGCGCAGATCGCCCGCCGTCACGCTCGCGCCGTGCAGACGTCCCACGCCGCGCACAAAGGCCGTCCGACCCTTTACCTCGATGTCCGCCCCCATCTTCTGCAATTCGGGGACATACTTGAAGCGCGTCTCGAACAAGTTTTCCACGATGAGCGCGCACCCCGAACAGGAGGCGTTGAGCGCCGTGATCTGCGCCTGCAGATCGGTCGGAAACCCGGGAAACGGCATGGTCTCGATCCGACGGTTGCACTTGAGCGTCCCGTGACTCTCTATTCTTATTTTATCATTTTTTGTATGGATTTTGCAACCGTTTTCGCGTAATTTATGTAACAGGAGGCGAATATTCTCCGCGCTGACCCCGACCACTTCCATTTCTCCGCCGCAAGCCGCCGCCGCAAGCAGAAATGTCCCCGCCTCGATGCGGTCTTTCATCGGACGATAGGTGACGCCGTGCAGTTCCTTCACGCCCTCGATCTCGATGACGTCCGTCCCGGCGCCCGCGACCTTCGCCCCCATCGCGTTGAGAAAATTCTGCAGATCGACGATCTCCGGCTCCTTCGCCGCGCCCGTCAGGACCGTCCGTCCTTCCGCCTTCACCGCGGCGAGGAGAATGTTTTCCGTCGCACCGACGCTCGGGAAGTCCAGAAGAATCTCCGCCCCCTGCAGCCGCTCCGCTTCGCAGAAGATATACCCTTCCCGTTCGGAGATCTCCACGCCGAGCCGCTTGAGCGCCGAAAGGTGCAGGTCGATGGGCCGCAGTCCGATGTCGCATCCGCCCGGATATGCGATCAGCGCACGTTTGAACCGCGTGAGCAGCGACCCGAGCATAAAGACGGAGGAGCGCAGCTCCCGCGTCAGGGAGGACGGGATCTCATGACAGCACGCATCGGCGCTGTCGATGGTCACGTTTCCCCCCGAAAAGGTCACGTTTGCACCCAGCTCGCGCAGGATCTGCGCCATGCAGGCGACGTCGGCGATCTTGGGCGCCTCACGGATCGTGACCCGTTTTTCCGTCAGGATAGACGCCGCAAGCAGCGGAAGCACCGAATTTTTTGCCGACTGCAACGCCACGCTCCCCGCAAGACGACGCCCTCCTTCGATAACGTATTTCTCCATATGTTCTCTCCTATGGCGGATCGGGGATCCGCCCTCATACAGGGATTGTATGCACAGTTCATTGTATGAATCTGTTCCTACGGGTGTGCCTGGACACCCCATAGACGATCCCCATGCCCACCATCGTCACAATGAGCGACGTGTTCCCCGCCGAGACGAGCGGAAGAGGCAGTCCCGTCGGCGGAATGCACCCGCTGACGACCAGCGCGTTGAGCGCGCACTGCACGGCAAAGGCGAGCGTGATCCCGCCCGCGAGCAGATACCCGTAAAAATTTCCGCACCGAGCGGCAATGCGCATTCCCCGCCACACGATGAACCCGATGAGCGCAAAGAGCGCAAGCACGCCGAAAAAGCCCGTTTCCTCGGCGATGACGGACAAGATGAAGTCGCTCTCGGCAAAGGGCAGAAATCGGAATTTCTGGCGCGATCGGAACAATCCCACGCCGAACAGATTTCCGTTCGCAAGCCCGTACAGGGACTGGATGAGCTGATACCCCTCCTCTTTCGGAGACGCCCACGGATCCATGAACGCCGAAAGCCGCTGCAGGCGGTACGGCTCCATTGCGATGAGGACGGGGAGTGCCAGCAGCACGGGAATACAGATGCAGGCGAGCGCCTTCTTGGAGATCCCGCCGAGAAAGAGCATTCCGATCATGATGGCGCCCACGCACATCGTGACCGACATATTGGGTTCGAGCATGATGAGCACGCACACGCCGAGCCCCGCCCCGAGAACGGGAAGACACCCGCGAAGCGTGCGCATCCGCGCGGGATCTCTGGCAAAATATCCCGCCGCAAACAGCACAAATCCGAGCTTGGCCAGCTCGGAAGGCTGAATCGTGATCGGGCCGACTCCGATCCAGCGCGTCGCGCCGTAGTTGCTCTTTCCGAGTCCCGGCACAAAGACGAGCGCCAGCAGAACGAGAGAGACAACGAGAGCGGGAAGCCCCGCTCTGCGCAATTTTTCATAGGGCAGGAAACTCAGTCCCACCATGGCCGCCGCCCCGAGCACAAACCCGACGAGCTGTTTGCGGAAGAAAAACGCCCCGTCGCCGTACTGCACCTGCGCATTGTAACAGCTCGCCGAATACACACAGACTACGCCGTATGCCGCAAGCAGAAGTACGGCGGCAAGAAACAGAACGTCTCCCTTTCCCGCGGCATTATCCCTCTTCCGCATCCGCCGCGTCCTCCGCATCCCGTGCCGTCGTTCCGCCGCCTCTCGCTTCGTCCGACGGCGTCTCCGCTACGTCCGTACCTGCCACCTGTCCGTTCTTCTCGGCGGCGAACTCCCGCATGAGCGCGGCAAAACGTTCCCCGCGCTCTTCATAGCTCTTGAAGGCGTCGAAACTCGCCGCCGCAGGACTCAGCAGCACGTTCTGCCCCGGTCTGGCCGTCAGATATGCCATTCGCACGGCAAGATCGAAGGGACGGCAGAGCGTAAGACGATCGTATCGCTCCCGCATGGCGGCGTCCAGCATGCGGAAGGCGTTTTCCCCGTACAAGACGGTATGTACCACGCGGTCGGACTTTTTCAGCGCCGCAAAGAGCGGTTCGTACGAATAGCCCTTGTCCTTCCCGCCCAGGAGAAGCACGGTCTCTCCCCGCACGCTCTCCACCGCGCGCATGGCCGCATCCACGTTGGTCGCCTTGCTGTCGTCGATGAAGGTCACCCCGTTCACCTTTCCGATCGTCTGGATGCGGTGCGGGATCCCGCGGAAGCTCTTCAGCGCGCGGGCGATGTCCGCCGCCCGCACCCCCATGAGCCGACAGACACACACCGCCGCGAGCGCGTCCGCCTCATTGTGTTCCCCCGCAAGCGGCAGTTCCGAAAGCGAAAGGATACGCTCTCCGCCGAACCAGACGGCGCCGTCCTCCACATATCCCCCGTCGGTGTGTCCCGTATCGGCGCGTCCCGCGTCTTTGCGCTCCGCCGTCGAAAAAAAGACGGCTTTCGCGCGCGTCTTTTCGGCAAATTTGCGCACCGTAGGGTCATCGGCGTTGAGAACGGCATATTCGCTCTCCGTACAGTTTTTGAGAAGCCGCGATTTCAGATAGATGTAATTGTCCATCGTATAATGGCGGTTCAGGTGGTCTTCCGTGATGTTCAGCTCGACGGCGATATGCGGGCGCAAGGACGTGAGCGTCTCGAGCTGAAAGGAGGAGATCTCCGCTACGGCGATCCCCTCCGTCCCGAGTTCGGAAAGGCAGGACGTGAGCGGACGCCCGATATTCCCGCACGCGACGGCGTGTCTGCCCGCCTGCGAGAGAATGTGCTCGATCATGGAGACCGTCGTCGTCTTGCCGTTCGTCCCCGTGACGGCGATCACGGGACAGCGCAATGCCCTTGCCGCGAGCTCCGCTTCTCCGATGATCGCCTTTCCCGCCTTGCGAAAGGCGACGGGCAGCGGGTGATCGACGGGAATCCCCGGACTGAGCACCAGGACGTCGCATTCGGTACAGGCCGAAAACGCCTCTTCCTTGGAAAGCGCACGACAGCCGCGCGCCGTAAGCCGTTCGGTCGCCGCACGCACGCCCTCGTCCGATACGTCGTCATAGAGAAGCACCTCTTTCGCGCCGTTTTCGAGCAGGTACTCCGCCGCGGCAATCCCCGATCGGGAAATGCCCGCAACGAGAAAGCTCTGCATGGGAAAATACATCTGTCCTCCTTTTGCCCCACAGGGTCAGACAAGCGGAATCAGGAGCGAAATTCCGGCCAAGGCCGTCGTGAGCGCATAGGCATACGCGATCTTCGCCTCGGAATAGCCCTTTTTCTGGAAATGATGGTGCAGGGGCGCCATCAGAAAAATCCGCCTGCCCGTTTTTTTGTAATATATGACCTGAAGAATGACAGATATGCTTGAAAGGACAAACATGATCCCGAGAACGGGAATGACGAGCGCATTCCCCGAAAGCAATGCCGCAGAGGCCGCAAAACCGCCCAGCGAGAGCGAACCCGTATCGCCCATAAAGACGGCGGCGCGGTTGGTGTTGAACAGCAAAAATGCGGCAAGCGCTCCCACAAGACAGACGCAGAGCAACGCGATCGCGTCCGACCCGCCCTGCGCCCCGAGAAGGAGCGCGAGCACGAGAAAAAAGACGGCGCTCGTCCCGCCCGCAAGGCCGTCGAGGCCGTCCGTCAGATTGACGCCGTTCACCGTGGCGACAAAGACAAAGACGCCGAGCGGGAGCATCCACCAGCCGATGTCGAACGCCAGGCGCGTGTACGGAATGCGCAGGACGGTCAGGCCCTCCAGACAGCAATAGATAGACGCTATAAGCGCCACTCCGAGCTGAAAGAGCATTTTCTGGTAAGCGCGCAGTCCGAGATTGCTCCCCCGCCGTTTTTTGAGAAAATCGTCGAGAAAGCCGACGATGAGATACCCGAGTCCCACGGCGAGCGTCACCCAGAACCGCTTGTCCGCGCCGCGCGCAAACGGAAGCGCCGCAAGCGCCGCCGCACACACAAAGGCGAGGCCGCCCATGGTCGGCGTCCCCTCCTTTTGTTCATGTTCGCGGACATAGACAAGAATGTGCTGTCCGCCCATGCGCCGCAGCAACGGCAGGATCGCAAGACTCAGCACGAAGGAAAGCGCAAAGGCGAGAAGCAAGGCACATAAAATTAACTGCATAATCAGGACTTCCCGACGAGTTTTTCAAGAAAAGTCTTGTCATCGTAGTCGTATTTAATACCCATGATCTCCTGATACTTTTCTCCGCCCTTGCCCGCGACGAGCAGAATATCCCCCTCCGACAGAAGGTCCACCGCATAGCGGATGGCCCGTTCGCGTTCCTCGATGGCGACATAGGAGGTCGAGATCGGACAAAATCCCGCTTCAATGGCGGAAATGATGGAATACGCATCCTCATAGCGCGGATTGTCCGACGTGATCACCGCAAAATCCGCATGGCGTGCCGCCGTCTCGCCCATCTTGGCGCGCTTGCCCGCGTCGCGGTTCCCGCCGCACCCGAACAGCACGATGAGCCGTCCCGCGCAGTGTTCCCGCAAGGCGAGAAGCGACTTCTCCAGCCCGTCGGGCGTGTGCGCGAAATCCACGAAAATGTCGCCGCCGCGGTAGTTCGCGACCCACTCCAGCCGTCCTTCCACCCGCACCGCGCGCAGTCCCCGCGCCACGGCGTCCGCCCGCGCGCCCAGCCGCCACGCGGCGCACGCCGCCGCCAGCGCATTGGAAAGATTGTGCCGCCCCGTCATGGGAATGGTCACCTCGCACAGTTCGTCCTGCACGTTCAGCACCGCACGGAAGCCGCGCAGGGTGTCGCTCTCCACAAGCGCAAAGGCATCGGCGGGCGTCTCCAGCCCGTAGGTCATGTGCGGCACTTCCGTCAGATTGCGCGAAAACGCGTCGTCGGCGTTCAGCACGGCAAAGGCGCACTTTTGCGGCGTGAACAACAGCTTTTTAGCGGCGGCATAGCGCTCCATCGTCCCGAAGAAATCCAGATGATCGCGCGAAAGATTGGTAAAGACCGCAACGTCGTAAAAGATGGGCGCGTCCTTTTTCAGCGCGAGCGCGTGCGCCGAGACCTCCATGACCGCCGCCTTCATTCCCGCGTCCGCCATCTCCCGCAGCAGAGAAAACAGACTGACGGGATCGGGCGTCGTGAGCGAGGGCGGCACCACGATCTTGCCGTATTCCGCCCCCAGCGTCCCGACCCGCCCCGCCGGAATGCCCGCTTCCTGCAAAATCGCCGCCGTCATCGCCGCCGTCGTCGTCTTGCCGTTCGTCCCCGTAATCCCGACCATCTTCATTTCCCGCTCGGGATGCCTGTAAAAGGCGGCGGAAATGTTCGCCATCGCTTCCCGCCCGTCCGGCACGACGAGCTGCGCCACATCGAGCGGCAGTCTTCGCTCGCAGACGATCGCCGCCGCCCCGCGGTCCGCCGCTTCCGCCGCATATATATGCGCGTCCTCATGCATTCCCCGAAAGCAGAAGAAAAGATCCCCTTCCCCCGCCACACGGCTGTCCGTACACAGACCGCTCACCGACGCGTCGCCCGTCAGCTCCGCTTCCCGAAGTTCCCCTGCAAGTTCCGATAATTTCATTTATTCCTCCGAAGGGGGCAGACGGAAAACGTCGATGATGCCCTCAAAGATCTCTTTCGCACAGGGCGCCGCCACCGTACTGCCATAGTACGCCCCCTGCGGTTCGTCCACAATGACAAGCGCAAGATACTGCGGATCGTCGGCAGGAAAATACCCGACAAACGAGGACACATACTTCCCCTGCGCAATGTGTCCGTTCTCATACTTCTGCGCCGTCCCCGTCTTCCCCGCCACGCGATAGCCCTCGATGTATGCCTTCTTTCCGCTTCCGTCGCGCACGACTCCCTCCAGCATGGAGGAAAGAATCGCCGACGCCTCCTCGCTCACCGTCCGTCCGACGAGCGCGGGCTTTGTCTCTTCCAGCACGGCCCCGTCCTCCGTGACAATGGCATCCACCAGCCGCGGCGCATAGTAATATCCCCCGTTCACCGCCGCCGCACTCGCACACGCGAGCTGCAATGCCGTCACCGCGATCGTCTGTCCGAACCCGATGCGCGCAAAATCGCAGTCCCGCAGCGTGCTCTCGGGCAGCAGCATTCCGATCGCCTCTCCCGAGAAGTCAATCCCCGTCGCCCGTCCGAAATTGAATGCGGCAAGATAGTCATAGAACGTCTCCTTGCCGAGCGCGAGCGCAATATCCACAAAACACGGGTTGCAGCTGTTGTTGAGCGCTTCCGCCAACGTCTGGTTGGCGTGTTTCCCGTTCGCGTGATCGCTCCAACAGCGAATGGTCGTGCCGTCCACCACGCGCGTCCGCGACGACGAAAATACCCGATTGACCGCGTAGGCGTTCGGATTCCCCCGCAGCGATTCCTCGATGTCGGCCGCCGCCGTGACAATCTTGAACGTCGATCCCGGCTCGTAGACGTCGCTCACGATCGCATTGCGCGAGAGCGCATTGAGCGCAGTCAGATCGTCGCGCGGGATGTCGTTGAGATCATACGAGGGCAGATTCACCATCGCAAGCACGGAAAAATCGCGCGGATCGAGCACAACCGCCCGCGCTGCCTTGGCCGAATACGCCGAGAGCGCCTCGCGCATCACCTGCTCGGCCAGCGCCTGAATGCGATAGTCCAGCGTGAGCCGCACATGAAGCCCGTCCGTTCCCGGAATGTACGCCGCCGTCGCCCCGTCCAGATCGACGCCGACAAGATCGGTCTCAAAGAGAATTTCCCCGCGCTCTCCCGCAAGGTAGCGGTCGTAATATTGCTCGATGCCCGTCGAACCCGCGCCGTCGTACGACGTAAATCCCAGAACCTGGCAGGCAAGCGCGCCGTGCGGATAAAACCGCTTGTCGTCGCGCGCATAGTAAATGCCCGACAGATCGGCGCCCTCGATGCGCTCCGCGACCTCTTTCTGCGTGCGCTTCACCAGCACGATCTCCGAGCGGCTGCCGTCCGTCAGTTTTTCCAGCACGTCGTCATAGGACAGCCCGAGCGCCGCCGCAAGCACGTTCGCCGAGGCCTCCGGATCCTCCACGGCGTTGGCGCGCGCATACACGCTGTACGCGGGAAGATTGCCCGCAAGCAATTCGCCGTTGCGGTCGTAGATGTTTCCGCGCCCCGCCGATACGGGGATCTCCCGCGTCCATTGGTCGAGCGCCCGCGCATTGAGATCGTCTTCCCAGATGACCTGTATGTAGAAAAACCGCGCCAAAAAAAGACAAAAAAGAAAGGTTATCGCCGCAAGAACGGCAAATAACCTCTTTCGTAGGACAGACAAGGAAAAGTCCTGTTTGATAATATTCAGTTTCCTCCAACCGCTCAGTCGCCGTACACCATGCCGTTCTGTTCCGCCCAGGCATTGATGTAATCGTCGGACTGGATATAGTCGATGTCATCCTGCATCTGCGCATAGCGCGACTGCAGATCGCGAAGCTGTGCCTCTTTTCCGACGATGTCGGCGTTGCGCGCACTCAGGATCCCCGAGTTGACGCAGATGAGCGCAATGATCAGTACCACTGCCGCCACAATGGCGCACAGAATGAGTTTCGTCTTGGCAGAGAGCGCAGGCCCTACCTGCGTCCCCGTACGCGTCGCCTCGTTGGTGCGGAGCACCTCCATCGTGCGACGGGTGGGAAGCGCATCTTCCTCCGCGGCAGGCGCAAACACGGGCGCCGCCGGCATCTCGACGGGCGCGGGCGCAAACGCGGGTGCGAATGCGGGCGCAGGCATCACGGCGGGTGCCGCCGCATACATCTGCGCGGGCGCTGCCGCAGGCGCATTCACGACCGCCGGCGCAGGAGCAACTGCGGGCGCAGCCGCTCCTGCCCTCGTGTCAATGATCTCACCATCCTTTATAGCAAGTCCTTCAAAGAGCCTGGGACGGCTCGGTGCGGGCTTGTATGCAACATAATCCGCAAGGCGCTGTGCCGTGTTGGCCGTCAGCTCCTTTTCCCGTGCGGGAGCGGACGCTGCCATGGCCGCGGCAGAGGCGACCGATTCGTGAACGGGCATGGCCGCAGGAGCCGCCGGCGCTGCCGGCTGCTGTACGGGCGCAACGGGACGCTCGATCGTCGCCGTCGCGACAGGCCCTGCCGTCGGCGCGGGCGCAAACCCGCCGGCATACCCCGTCGTCGCAATGCCGTTCGTATAGGAACTGCTCGCCGAACGCTGGTCGAACAGGGTCTCATGCGCCGTCGCATTCGCCCAGTCCTCCGCATTCGTCTCATTGTAAAGCAGAGCACGGTAACCCGCGATATTCTTCTTGTGTTCTTCCTCTGCAGACATGCGGCGGTCATCGCGCCGTTCTTCCCGTCTTGTAACGGTGTCTTCCATGAGTGCCGTGTTTGCCATGACTGTTCCCCTTTGATTATATTCTGCTCAATTCCCGTTCATTCGACTTTTCGGGCAATGCGCAGCTTTGCGCTGGCGCTTCTTGTATTGCTCTTTTGTTCCTCTTCGCTCGCCGTGATCGGCTTGCGATTGATCAGCTCGATCTCCTGTTTCTTTCCGCATACACAGACGGGAAAGCTCTTCGGACAGGTACATCCCTCGCTCATCGCCCGAAATACGTTCTTGACGATGCGGTCTTCCAGCGAATGAAATGTGAGGATGCACGCCCTTCCGTCCGGCTTTAACCGCCGCGTCAGACCCTCCACACATTCCTTCAGACCGTCCAGTTCTCCGTTCACTTCGATGCGGATCGCCTGAAAGGTCTTGCGCGCACAGGCATTGTACCGATAATGCGCCGGAACACTCCGTTCAATGATCTCCCGCAATGCCCCGCACGTCTTTATCCTGCCCTTTTGCCTCTCCCGCACGAGGTTGCGTACGATCGAGGCGGCAAACGTCTCTTCGCCGTATTCCCGCAGGATGCGAAGGAGCGCTTCCTCGGAATATTCGTTGACAACGGTCTCGGCAGTGAGCACCCCGCGATCGTCCATCCGCATGTCGAGCGGCGCATCGTCCGCCTTATACGCAAAGCCGCGCGTATCCGTGTCAATCTGGTGGGAGCTGATGCCTAAATCGAGCAGATAGCCGTCAATCTTGTCTACACCAGCCTCTTCAAACACCTGCGCGAAGTTCTTGAAATCTGTACGGAACAGACGAAACCGCCCTTCAAACGGCGCAAGCCGCGCACTCGCTTCCCGAATGGCGTCGCCGTCCTTGTCGGTCGCAATGAGCCGTACCGTCGGGTCCGCCGAGAGAATCGCATACGAATGTCCCCCGCCGCCTGCCGTTCCGTCGAAATATACGCCGCCCGGTTTGATGTCCAGCCCGGAAAGGACTTCTTCCACCATGATCGGACGATGATATTCGCTCATCTCACTGCTCCGCAGGCTTCTTGTTGTACGCCAACTCGTTCGCCTGCTGTATCGACATACTTCCTACGGACGCCTCGAACCGATCCAGCGCCCAGATTTCAATGTACTGCCCCATCCCGACCGTCACGACTTCCTTTTGCAGTCCCGCATACTCGCGGAAGGACTTCGGAATGGGCGTGCGCCCCTGCGTGTCTTCTGCCACTTCATCGATGGAACACAGGATGCGCCGCTTCGCGTTCATCAGCTCGGGATCCCCCGGGTTGACTTCCTCAAACGAGGCAAGCTTTTGCGAGAGTACCGATTCGGGCATCACCGAAATGCAGCCGGCGCCATATTCCACGAAGTACAACTTCTCTCCCTGCGGAAATTCGTTCTTGTACTTCGCCGGAATGCGGATTCTGTTTTTCGTGTCCAACTGGTGGACAACCTTTCCGGTCAGCATTTTCATGTGCGTGTATCCCAAATTTCTGTACTACGAGAATTATTATAGCACCACTTGTGACCACTGTCAACCACCTTAGGCCACTTTTTTCCCAAAAACGGAAATTATTTTTATCTCAAACTAAAACAAATGTTCGTGTAATACAGCCTTTTATCCATTTTTTGACCACTTCCAAGGAAAATAACCGCGTTTTTGCCCCTTTCCTTCCACTTTTTTGTAAAACATTTGTTCGGATTTTGTGCGGAACAGAGGTGGTCAGCCGTCCCAAAAGGTGGTCGGGGCGGTTGCGGAGATCCCGCGTAAAGCAGAGATTCCAGCCTCCGCGCGGCGCCGTCCGCCCCGTCAAAGACGCGTACGCCGTAAAAATCCCCTATTTCTTTGCGAAAAAAGGCATAGTGCGTGCAGCCGAGCACGACGCCGTCGCACGATGCGGCGGGAAGGTGGTCAGAAAGGGTCAGGGTTTCCCCATCGCGGAAATGGCGCTCGATCGCGCCCGCAAGATCGGGCAGCGCCGCAACGCGGAAGGAACACGCGGGAAACCGCCCGATGAGCGCATGCAGGCGTTCGCTCTCCGCCGTGCGCGGTGTGGCAAGCACGAGAACCCGACGGCATACCTTCGCGGCGGGCGAAACGGCAGGCTCCATGCCCACGACGGGAAAGGGAAATTCCGCGCGCATCTGTTCCGCACAGACGGCGGTCGCCGTGTTGCAGGCGAGCACCGCGGCATCGATCCCCTGTGCGGCAAGGCGGGAAAGACCTCTGCGGACAAGACGCGCGATCTCTTCCGGCAGACGGCTCCCGTAGGGCGCATGCGCGTTGTCCCCGTAATAGAAAAAGCGCGCAGCAGGCAGACGACGCACACACGCCGCAAGCACGGTGAGGCCGCCCACTCCGCTGTCAAATACCCCCACCCGCTTCCCTTCCCCGCAGGCCGTCGAAGTCATTCCGTCGCAAAGTTTTTGCAAAATTTCTCGCTTCCCCCATGAAAAACAGTTTACAAGCAATTCATTTTATGCTAAAATAACAGAAGTTATCAAGACAAAAGCCATTTGGAAGGAGTAATATCGTGCCCAATATCAAATCTGCGAAGAAGCGCGTGCTGGTTACCGAGAAGAAGACGAAAGAGAA
>CAJFMF010000050.1 GCA_904391375.1 Candidatus Gallimonas faecavium
TGACGCTCATATACACGACAAGGTCCTGCGCGATCTCCTCGGCGGAAGGCTCCCAGCCGATGTTGTACTCTTTCGCAACGTTGTCCGAATTCAATACCAAGGAGTAGCTCGACGGTCTCGTCAGCGTCAGGCTGTGCATCCACCAGTTGCTGACCAATACGCCGCCCTCCGTGACTTCCTGCGTCTTGTCTTCATTGACACGCGCCAGGGAGTTTTCGATGCGGAGAGTGTTGACGCCCGCGTTCAGCGCAAGGTCGACGTAGTTCCAGCTGTCGCCGCTCCAGCCCGCGGAAATATCGAAAGAATAATAATCCTTGCCGTCAAATTGCAGAACGTTTCCGTTGAGCGTGAGCTTTGCGCGGTTGGCAAGGTCTGCTCCCGCCATAACATACATGCCCAAACGGTAGGTATCTGCTTCCGCCGCGTAGATCTTGTACTCGGCATAGCCCGTTTTGCCGTAATCCGCCGCATTATCGAAGGCGTTCAGCCCGATCGCGTCGGAAGAGCCGAACCCTTCGCTGAGCGCAGTCCAGGTGCTGATCCCGTAGCTGAACGTACTGCCCGCATCGTTCGGCGCCTGCACGAGATCTGCCGACGGCGCAATGCCGAAGCTGTGGTACCAGCCCGTATAATTTTCGCCTGTTTTGAGGACGATCGTGTTCACGCCCTGAACGAGCGTGACGGGGATGACGTGCGGGCGGACGGGATACGCCGTACCCCAATCGGCGCCGTAGGAATCTCCGTTCAGCGAAACGGTCGTGGGCGTTCCGTTGTTGACGGTCATCTCCAGCGGCTCGTTTTGGTTATACGTTTCCATATACAGGAACAGATACGCATCTCCCGCCGTTTCCGCGTCGACGGACAGCGTCATTGTAAAATTGCTCCTTTTGTCGGAAGCGTTGCTGCCGAGAGGATGCGAACCCGTGCCGATATCGAGATGCCCGGAAGCATCTCCGATGATCCACGCTTCGCCCGCAAGGCCCGCATATGCCTGCAGACCGTATCTGCCGGTAAACGCATTGCCGTAACCGACGGTTACGGCAGACGAATAGTTCGTCTGCGCATCACTGAGATTTTTATTGCATTCCGACACATCGTGCGGCGTATTCGCATTCTCTTCCGCCGAAACGGAGACAAATGCGCCGAAAGAGGTAACTCGCTCCACTTTGCCCTCTACAACGTCGCCGACCTGAATGGAATCGAAGAACGCTGCCTCGCGCTCTGCCTTTGCGGCATCGCGTGCTTTCTTCTCTTCTTCCAGAATGACACGCTGGGATGCGATGATCTCTTTTCTGCGCTCGCGGCGGATCTCAAGCATACGAAGGCGGAGCTTCTTGCCCACCATCTTGTCGAGTTCCTTCACATAGCCGGAACGGATTTCGCGTGCGGGAACGAAAACGGCATAGGTGCCGAGTTCTGCCGTAAGGCCGCCCTTGTTGAAGCCGGTGCAGACAACGGAGAACTCTTTGCCTTCCTCGATGTCCTTGAGGAGGCTCTCTTCTTCCTTGACCTTGCGAACCTGCTTTTCGGAGAGCTTGACGGCGGGCTTCGTTTCAACGACCATGACGTCGATGTTCTCGCCGATCTTGTCCGCATATGCTTCGCGGCTGTAATTATCGCAATCGAGCTCGGACTTATCGATGAGGATATCCGCCTTGCCGGAACCGGAAACGTAAATTCCCTCGTCCGTTGCAGATACTACCTTTACGGTAAGGAGCTGACCTTTCTTATAATGAGAACCCTTGTCCATTTCCGCGATGATCGCGTCCATGGCGGACTTCTCTTCAGCGGGAGCTGCCTGCGCAGGTGCCGCCCCCTTCTGTTCGGGAGCGGGCTGAGCCTCCTGTTCGGAAACCGTCTCCTGCGCTGTCTGCGCAGCAGGAGCTTCCTGCGTCTCGACGGGTGCGACTTCGGCGGGAGCCGTCGCTGCCGTTTCCTCTGCGACGGGCGCCTTGACCGTCTCTTCGGAGACCTGCGTCTCCACCTGTACTTCCGCGTTGTTTTCTGCCATCTTTTTGAGAACCTCCGAGGTCTGCCAATCGGGAGTGCTCGCTCCCGCTACAATGCCGACCCTTTTACAAAATTTGACTTTTTCATATTCGAAATCGTCCGCATTTTTCAGCCGATAAACGCAACTGCAAAACTGCGAAGCAATTTCTGCAAGCTTGTTGGTGTTGCTGCTGTTCAGGCCTCCGATGACAAGAATTGCATCCGATTCCCGCGCAAGCCGCGCAACATCTCTTTGCCTGCTTACAGTAGTATAGCAAATTGTCTTAAAAATCTCAACTGTTTTTGGACATACTTTTTGAATATTTTCGGCAATTTTTGAAAATCTTTGCTCCGAAAAGGTGGTCTGCGCGAGAAGTGCCACGTTTTTTCCGCGTAAAACGGAAAAATCCTCTTCTTCGGAGGCAAAAACGAAGACTTCTCCGCGGCTCCAGCCGACAAGCCCGACGACCTCCGGGTGCTCGCGCTGTCCCGCAATGACGACCGTCTTCCCCTCGGAAGATGCCGCGTCGACGATGCGCTGCGCGTTGCGCACAAAGCCGCAGGTACAGTCGATGACGCGGATCATGCGCTGTGCGCAGAGGCGATATATTTCCCGTCCGACGCCGTGCGAACGGATGAGCAGCGTCGCGCCGTCCGGGACTTCGGACAGCGACTCCGCCGTCGGGATCCCCCGCGCGCGGACGCGGTTCGTCACGTCTTCGTTGTGGATGAGTTCCCCGAGCACATAGGTATTTTCCGTCGGGACGGACATTGCCGTCTCCACCGCCTTGCGCACGCCCGTGCAAAAACCGCAGTGCGCCGCGATTGTGACCTTCATGCCCCCTTCTTCCTCCCGCGTTTTTTTGCGGCCCGCTCGGCGCGGAACTGCGCCCGCAGGGCATAGAGCACGTCTGCGAGTTTTCGTTCCGCTTCGGCATAGTCATCCGGAGAAAGTTTTTTGTCGTAATATTCGCTCAGTTCGACGGGTTCCCCGACCACGACGTGCGTCATGCGGAAAATATGCGGCCGATTGCAGATGACAATGGGCACGATGGGCGTATGGGTCTTGATGGCAAACATCGCCGCCCCGCCGTGAAAGGGAAGAAATTCTTCATCGGAGACTTTGTTTCTCGTCCCTTCGGGGAAAAGCGCAATTTTTTCGCCGTTCTTTAAGACTTTCATCGCGTCCATGATGGTACGCACGTCCGAGCCATCCCGCATGGCGCCGATGACGCCGAGCCGTCTCGCCCATGAGCCGATGATCGGGGCGTGCATTATGGAGTCTTTGGCAAGGAAATGAACCCCCTCCCACGTGGTATGGGCGGGATAAAAGACATCCCAGATACAGTAGTGATTGCTCACATAAATATAAGGGCCGGTCCCGATTTTCTTATTTCCGTACAGGCGGAAGGGATATAACAACCAATGAATCGGATAGAACAGAACGCGCAGGAAATTCATGAGATGCATGACATGGCGTCCCTTCTTGTCGGCAGGAAACAGCAGCCGACGCTGTTTTGCCTCGCGTTCCGCACGACGCTTTTTTTTGCGTTCCGCGCGTTCCAGACGGCGGCGCTGACGCGTCTGCTCCCGGCTTTCGCGAGCGGAAATTTCGCTCGGTTCTTCGTTCCCCATCAAATCTTCTCCTGCATCTTGCGCTTGATCGTGTCGAGCACCTGATCGACGGTCATATCCGACGTGTCGATGAGCACGGCGTCGTCCGCCTTTTTGAGCGGGGCGAGCGAGCGCGTGGAATCCTGCTCATCGCGGGCGGCAATTTCCTGTTTAAGCGTCTCAAAATCCACCTGTTCTCCCTTTGCCAGCATTTCCTCATAGCGACGACGCGCCCGCACCTCAGGCGTAGCGGTGAGGAAAAACTTGAAATCGGCATCGGGCAGGACAAACGTCCCGATGTCGCGCCCGTCCAGAACACAGGACATTTTTCCCGCGATCTCGCGCTGTTTTTCGACCATTTTCATCCGCACGCTCGGATGGCGCGAAATGGTCGAAGCGGCCATCGAGACTTCCGGACTGCGCAGAAGGTGCGAAACATCCTCATCCCCGAGCATGGTATGCTGTACGCCGTCCCGATAGACGACGGAAAGCGAAAGATCCCGCATGAGTTCACAGACCTGCACCTCATCGGAGACGTCCGTCCCCGCCCGCATGGCGGCCAGCGCACAGGCCCGATACATGGCGCCCGTGTCGAGGTACAGAATATGGCAGTCATTGGCAAGCAGTTTGGCTACGGTCGATTTGCCGCTTCCCGCAGGCCCGTCGATGGCAATGTTATACTTTTGTGCGAGATCCTTGCGGAGAATGCGCGCACCGCGCAAATAGACGTGGTGCGGAACAATGTTCTTTTCGACGAATACCATAACGCGGATACAGAGCGCCAGTCCGCCGTCAATCTCGGGCTCCTGTGCGGAAAAGAGCGAGCAGCTCGCAAAGCCCGCCTCGCGCGCTGCCTTGGCGGGATAAAATGAATGAATGTCCGACGTGCTGGAAAAGACAATGCTCAGCACCTCGTCACGTTTGAGCGCGTTCCGACTTACGATCTGCTCCAGAAGCTCTGCAACGACGGCACGAATCTCCTCAGGCGTATCCTGCGTGATGGTCGTTGCCCCGCGAATGACTGTCATATGTATTTCTCCTTGTCAATCCTGATTTATCCTATCTATGATATTGTTTTTCCGTAAATTTGTCAAATGCCTGTACCGTATTTTTAATACTATGCGTGACACATTACAGTGCTAATCGGCATATTTATGTGTTTATTCCTGCCATATACCCGGTGCTGAACGCAATCTGAAGGTTAAACCCTCCCGTAAACGCATCGCAGTCGAGAACTTCTCCGCAAAAATACAGCCCCTTGACCCGACGGCTCTCCATGGTGGCGGGATTGATCTCCTTTGTATCGACCCCTCCGGACGTGATGACCGCCTCCGCATAGCCGCGGAGCGCTGTCGGCGTCAAAGAAAGCCCTTTCAGCGCGAAAAGAAGCCGCCTGCGCTCTTCCCGCGTCACCGCATTTGCCTGTTTTTCCGCCGACACTTTTGCGGCACGGAGAACGACTTGCGTCAACCCTGCCGGAAGAAGTCCGCGCATCACGTTTTTCATCTGCTCGTTCTTTCTTGCGGAGAAATCGCGCAGAAGACGATCCTCCATAGCCTTTTCATCCAGAGCAGGCTTAAAATCCAACGCAAGACGTACATCGGAAAGATCCAGACGATTGATCAGCGCCGAGAGCGAGAGAACGAGCGGCCCGCTGATTCCGTAATGCGTAAAAAGCAATTCTCCCATCTGGGAAAAGATGTGTTTTCCCTTGCATTTTGCGCTGAGTACGGCATTTTTGACCGAAATTCCCTGTGCCGCCGAGACATTTTCCGCAAGCTCGATTCCCACAAGCGACGGAACGGTCGGAACAACGGTATGTCCCGCCGCAAGCGCGAAACGATACCCGTCTCCCGTTGACCCCGTTGACGGATAGGAAAGCCCGCCCGTCGCAATGATCACTGCATCGCAAGGACGCTCGCCGTCATCGGTCAGGACGCCGCAGACGGCGCCGTCATTTACTTTAAGACCTGTCACACAGGTTCCGAGACAAATCTGAACCCCCGCATTGCGGCAAGCGCGCTCCAGCGTCTTGGTCACATCGCTGGCATGATCGGAGACCGGAAAGACGCGATTTCCGCGTTCGACTTTGAGCGGAAGGCCGTTGGACTCAAAAAACTCCATCGTCTTTGACGGAGGAAAGACATACGCGGTCCGCGTCATGAATTTGGCGCCGCGCACGAGGTTATTCAGAAAATCATCGGGAGAACAATCGTTTGTGAGATTACAGCGGCCCTTGCCCGTGATGTAGATCTTTTTCCCGAGCTTCTCGTTCTTTTCCAGCAGTATGACCTGTTTGCCTGTCGAAGCCGCCGCATATGCCGCCATCAGGCCGGCCGCGCCACCGCCTACAACAATTATCTTTTTCATGGTTTCTTCTTTTTCTCTTGTTTTTGGGTCAGTTCATCCTCTTTTTTGACGCCTTTCGTGACGATCGCCCCGTCCGCATCGATGATCTCAACCTTAAACTCGTCCTTTTTGGGTTGTTTTTCCACGCGTGTTTCCCGATGAAAGACCCGATCGAACCACTGCAAAATGGCATCCGATTTCCGATAGAGAACGACAAAGAGCAAGACGATCAGGACGGCAAATACCGCCCAGATCAAAAGCCCCCACCAGGTCGTGAACGGAATGACGGAGATCGCATAGCTCGTCGAAAAAATGGCAAGTACACGGGCGACAAAGATGACGCCGAGAAACAGCCAGACGGACATGGACGAAAGTCCCGCGACAAAACATAGCACGTCATCGGGGAAGACGGGCAGCAAAAACATGGCGGACAAGAAAAGTTTATCTTTTCCACGAATTTTCAGAAGCCATTTGTCGAGCGTCTCGCGTCCGACAATCCAGGCGACGACGCGATACCCTGCATACCGACCGATCAGGAACGCAACGACCGAGCCGAGCATAATGCCGATGAGGCTGTACACGCTCCCGAGGAAGGGTCCGAAGAGCGCACTGCCTGCGACGACCGTCACGGTACTCGGAATGGGAAGCAGGACGACCTGGGAAAACTGAAGCAGAATGAAAAGCACCGACATCCAGCTTCCCGAACGTTCGAGGTAATCTTCCAGGCGGTCTTTGTCGCGAATGACTTCGATAAAGCCCGTTTCAAAGAGCGCATATGCGACCGCGGCGGCAAATATGAGCAAAATATAGGCGATGATGCAAAAACGATAGATGACCTGCTTCCCGAGCGAATACGTGATCAGGTCGACGGACAAAAGAACGGCGTTGACGACAGTTCCGCCCGTCAGGACGAGCAGATACAGCACATCGCTCCACCGCTCCTCCCGAAGGGATGCCACTGCAAGCGCAAACAATGTCTGAAAAAGCGCCGCAGTCAGGATAAGACAAATCACATGAATTGCCGCGCTCTTACGGGAACGCTTTTGTTGTTTTTCCATAAATAAGTTGCTCCGTTCGGCTTCTCTATATTATATCCTGCCGAAACGGAAATTAGTCACCCGACGCAGGAACCGCCGCACGGGCAAGGGCATCGCAGCGATTGTTCAGATCGTTGTCTGCATGTCCCTTCACCTTGTGGAATTTAACTTCATGCTGTCTTGTCAGAGAGAGCAATTCGCGCCAGAGATCGTCGTTGAGAACAGGTTTGTTATCTGCTTTTTTCCAGTTCCCCTTTTCCCAACCAAAGACCCATCCCTGCAAAAACGCATTGACGGTGTAGGCAGAATCGCTGTAAATCTCGACATGACAAGGCACTTTCAGCGCGCGAAGACCCTCGATCACCGCCGTAAGCTCCATGCGATTGTTTGTCGTCACCGTTTCCCCGCCCGAAAGCTCACGCCGATGCGCGCCGTACAGCAAAATAGCGCCCCAGCCGCCCGGACCGGGATTTCCCGAACACGCCCCGTCCGTGTAGAGCGTAACGTGTTTTTTCATTCGGAAAGCTCTCCCGCTCGGATTGCGGCGGCTGCGACGGCGCGCGAGACACTCTCTTCAAAGCCGTCCGCCCGAAAGCTGTCAAGCGCGGCGATCGTCGTTCCCCCTTTGGAGGAAACAGCCGCGATCAGCTCATCCAGGGATTTTCCCGAAGTCTTTGCCATGGCAAGACCTCCCTCCATCGTCTGAAAGGCGAGGACTTCCGCCTGGTCGCGCCGCAACCCCTGCCCCTCGGCCGCCGCAATAAACGCGCGCAGAAAGAGATAGATGTATGCAGGCCCGCTTCCGGATACCGCCGTCACGGCGTTGAGCTGTCCCTCTTCCGTTTCGATCACTTCCCCGACCGACAAAAAGAGCCCAAGGACAAAATTGCGTCCCGCCTCATCCAATTCGGAGGCATCGACGGCCGTCATCCCCTCTCCGATGCTGCAAGGAAGATTTGGCATGACGCGTGCGACTTTTTCTGCACCCGTTGCATTACGGATCGACGTCTTTGTCTTTCCCGCCATAATGCTGATCACAACAGGAAAATGTTCTCCGCGCAGTTCGTCGGCAACCACGGGAAAGGTCTGCGGCTTGATCGCAAGCAAAAGATATTTGCTTTTACGCACCGCGTCATGATTATCATGCGAGGTATCGACCCCGAGCTTTGTAAAAAACGTATGGCAGTCCTCCGAAGGATCGCACACGAGAATTTCCTCTGCCGACAAAATCCCCTTCGCCATTGCCCCGGAGAGAATGGCACGCGCCATGAATCCTCCGCCGATCACGCCAAGCGTGTAATCTTTTTTCATTTAGTCGCTCCTTTTTTGTGATTTTATCGAAAAAATTCTTGACGAAAACAAAAGAATGCGGTATAATACACGTTGCACACAGGGGAGTGGCTCAACGGTAGAGTAGCGGTCTCCAAAACCGTAGGTTGCGTGTTCGAATCGCGTCTCCCCTGCCAAATACAGTCTGCTTTGCAGGCTGTATTTTTTGTTTTCAGCCAGACCTTCAAACGCCCCGACATATATGGAAGAATCAATTATCACCGCACCGATTCCCATGAGACATTTTATAGCAAACGGAAAAAAATGTCAATCAAACGATTGATTCTCGCCCAAAAAAAGAAAACGCCTGCCTTCTGCCCTTGAAAAAGGCATAAAGGCAATATAATACGTCAGGCATATTACCATCAATAACTATAAAAAAACGCTCAAATTTGACCTTGCATTCTGGCACTCCTTTTACGAATCGCGAAAACACGAGAGCGCTATTGACAATTTATCCCGATTCCAGTATAATGAGGAAAAATTTCGGAGCGGACAATGATCATCAGTACAGGACTTCGGACAGACATCATAAATCACTATTCCGAGTGGCTCTTTGAACGCTTTCGGGAAGGCTATGTCCTTGCCCGCAATCCCCTTTTTCCCAATAAGGTCACGCGATATCTTCTTTCGCCCGATACGGTGGACGCCGTAACGTTCTGCTCCAAAAATTATACGCCCGCATTGCATCGCCTGCACGAAATAACCGATCGCTTCCACTCCTACTTTCATGTCACCGTGACGGCATACGGAAAGGATTTTGAGCCGAATATCCCCATGGAAGCAGATCGGATTGCCATGCTCTGCGCGCTTAGCCGACTGGTCGGCAAAGAGCGCGTTGTCTGGCGCTTCTCCCCCGTCTTTTTCACGGATAATTACCCGATGGAGCGCGTCACGGATACCTTTCAGCGGCTTGCCGATCGAATTGCGCCGTATGTACATTTGTGCGTATTTTCCTTTCTGGAACCGTTCTTTTCCATGCGCACCCGCTGTCCGCAAATACAACCTTTAACCAATGAGCAAAAGGTCGCTTTCGCCCGAACGATCGCAAAGACGGCACGGCATTACGATCTCCCTTTGCAGACGTGCGGAAGCCTGAATACATATACAGAACTCGGGATTGTCAGCGCCGGGTGCTACACGCTGGACGCCATCGGAAAAGCCAATCATTGCACCTTCCGAAGCATGCGCCACGACGGAAACAAGCGCGGATGTCTTTGTATCCAAAGCCGCGATCTCGGCTGGTACAATTCCTGCCCGAATCTCTGTTTCTACTGCAACGCAAATGCGTCTGTCGGCGAAACGAAGAAAAATATACGAATGCACGATCCGCATTCTCCCCTGCTCATCGGAACGATTCTTCCCGAGGACGAAATCAGCGACGCGTCTCAACAGAGCTATCTGCGGGACGAGCGTCAAATCTCCCTCTTTGATCTCTGAAAATTGCGGCGGCGCCTCCGTTCGGAGGCGCCGCCGCGTGTTTCATCATAGTTTATACCGTCAGCATAGCGAGGTAAAATCCCTCATAGAGCTCTCCGGGACAGACGCAAGCCGTTCCGTCCATGGACGGCAACAGGGAAATCTCAGACGGAAGTTCTACGGGAACAAGCCGCGCACCGTTTTTGCAGGCACGCGCGACAATGCAGTCGTCTTCCTCCCGCAAGACCGAGCACGTTGAGTAGAGCAGCGTCCCGCCCTTTCGCAGAAGGCGAAGGGCCTTATCGAGCAATTTTTCCTGCAAACGCGTACAACGCGAAAGATATTCCTCGGAAAAGCGGATGCGCGTCCCGGGAGAGATCGTCCCCGACCCCGTGCAGGGCGCATCGAGCAAGATCTTGTCAAACTTCAAGGCATCGTCCAAGCGGAGTGCATCCGTATGCAGCGCATTCACACGCGTGGCTCCCTGACGTTCCAGATTGAATTTCAGCCGCTCAAAGCGCCCCGTATCCCTCTCGCAGGCGGTGATGAGCGCTTTCCCCTCCGAAAGCGCGAACATCTCCGTCGTCTTTCCGCCCGGGGCGGCCGTCATGTCGAGGATGTTCTCTCCCGCCTTCGGATGCAGGAGAATGGGCGGAAGCATGGAGGACAGACTCTGCAGATATATCTCGCCGCGCCGATAGAGCGGAAGCTCTTCTATGGAATGCTCCCGAATGCCGTTTTTGACAATGAGCGCATCCTCATACCATTCCGCAGAACGCACCTCGACCCCGCACGCGGCAAGCGTCTCTCTGACTTGCGCAGCCGTCCCCTTGATGGGATTTATGCGCATGGTCACAGGCCGCTCCGCACGGTACCCGTCTTCGATCATGGAATAATGCTCCGGATACGTCTCGCGCAGCCGCCTGCACAGCTGCTCGGGCAACATCTCTGCCGTTTCATCTTGCATATCACATACCCCGCTCATTCCTCTGCTCCGTCGGAGGCGCTCCGTAAAATCAGTTGCCTCCGCGGCATGGGCTTCGTTCCTTTTGTATGGCATCCGTACTCCAAAAATCCGCCATACAAGCTGTTCCAAATCAGAACCGAACCTACGAATCGTCCGACCCCTTCTTACGCCGCCGAACGCATTCTGTGAGCAAATACTCGATCTGGCCGTTCAGCGAACGAAAGTCCTCTTCCGCCCACGCCATGAGCTCTGCATACAGCGAAGCAGACAGACGGAGCGGCACTTGCTTTTTTGCCTTTGCACTTTTCTCCTGCTCGTCTCTCATGTCTCCTCCCCGCGCGTCCGTTTTGTGCCGTCTTTCAAAAGTTTTCCTGTTTTCGCTGCGAAAGTGCGCCGCGTTTACACATAAAAACGTGCCGATCAATAAATGCTCCCGCTGTTGACGATGGGCTGGGCGTCCTTGTTTCCGCACAGAACCACGAGCAAATTGCTCACCATCTGCGCCTTGCGCTCGTCGTCCAGCTCGACGATCTGCTCGTCAGAGAGCTTATCGAGCGCCATTTTGACCATCGAAACGGCGCCTTCCACGATTTTCTGTCGCGCCGCAATGATGGCGGACGCCTGCTGACGCTGAAGCATCGCAGCGGCGATCTCGGGGGCATACGCGAGGTGAGAAATGCGCGCTTCGAGGATCTCGATTCCCGCCATATCGGCGCGGGACTGGATTTCTCCCTTCAGAATATCGGCCACTTCCTGCGCCGAACCGCGCAGCGACTTTTCGTCTCCGTTGCTCGAAACGTCGTAGGGATACTGGCGTGCGACCTGGCGGATCGCCGCATCACACTGCGTCGAAAGATATGCCATGTAATTGTCCACATTGAAGACGGCGCGCGCCGTATTGGTGATACGCCAGATCACGACGACGGAAATTTCAATCGGATTGCCCTCTTCATCGTTTACTTTTTGTTTTTCATTGTTGAGCGTCATCGCCTTCAGGGAGATCTTCTTCATGACGCCCGTCGTACGCGCGGGATTGACGGCCGTGCAGAACGGATTGACCCAGAAAAAGCCGTCCCGCTTGAGAGAACCGTAATAGTTCCCGAACAGCGTAAAGACATACGCCTCATTCGGCTGGAGCGTCTTAAAGCCGCTCAGCATGAAAATCGAGACAAAAAAGAGAACCAACCCGACGGCAACAA
>CAJFMF010000051.1 GCA_904391375.1 Candidatus Gallimonas faecavium
ACCGTACCGTTTGCCCCCGCCGCTGGACGGACCTCCCCGAGCACGCCCCCCGAACAGGAGAGTGCATAGGCGTCATTGCCCTCTGTACGCGAGACGATTTCCATATGCGAAACCGACGCGACGGACGCAATTGCCTCTCCGCGAAATCCGAGCGTGTGGATATGAAAGAGATCTTCTGCCGTTTCCAACTTGCTCGTCGCGTGGGAGGAATAGGCCAGCGGAAGATCCTCTTTTGAAATACCGCTGCCGTTATCCGTGACGCGGACGCGTTTTTTTCCGCCCTTCTCGATTTCGACGGTGATCTCGGTCGCACCTGCATCGATGGCATTTTCCACGAGTTCTTTGACGACGGAATACGGCCGATCGACAACTTCTCCCGCGGCGATCTTGTTATAGACGTTTGGCGCCAAAAGACGGATCATTGACATTTCTCCTTCCATTCGGAAATGAGCGCAAGCGCCTGCATGGGCGTGAGACGGTTGACATCAAGTTCCCGCAATTCCGCGCGCAAATCAAGCCCCTGTTCCTCCGGTTCCGCCTCGGCCGTCTCCTCCGAGAGCTGTCCATGCTCTTTGATGCGCTTCTTTTCACCGCGCTCCAGTTCCTTCAGAATTACCTTTGCCCGCGTTGTCACTTCTTCGGGAACGCCCGCAAGCGCCGCGACCTCTACGCCGAACGAACGGGAAGCACCGCCTCGGACGATCTTACGCAAAAAGACAATGCTGCCCGCAATTTCACGCACGCTGATCTTGTAGTTCTTGACGCCTTCCAGCTTTCCCTCCAGCTCTGTCAGCTCATGGAAATGCGTCGCGAAAAGCGTCTTGGCGCGAATGTTCTGCGTGAGGTACTCGATCACCGACCACGCGATGGACAGGCCGTCGAACGTACTCGTCCCCCTGCCCACTTCGTCCAGAATCAGCAGACTTCTCTGAGTTGCATTGCGCAGGATATTCGCAACCTCCGTCATCTCCACCATAAAGGTGCTCCGATCGAGAATCAGATTGTCGTTTGCTCCGATTCGCGTAAAAATCCGATCGGTAAGCGGCACCCGCGCGCGTTTTGCTGGCACAAATGACCCCACCTGTGCCATGAACGTAATGAGCGCGACCTGCCGCAGATAGGTGCTTTTCCCCGCCATATTGGGGCCGGTAATGATCATCGTACGCGCATCACCATTGTCCAGGGTGCAGTCATTGGGGACAAAGCGTTCCTTGGAGATGGCCTCGACCACGGGATGCCGCCCCTCTTCGATTTCCAGAGCGCCGTCCTCTTCGATCGACGGACGGCAATATTTATTCTCCTTTGCAACGGTCGCAAGCGAGACAAGACAGTCGAGCATGGCGACCGCCTCGGCGATGCTCTGAAAGACGGGGATGTTCTTTGCGAGCATGGTGACGATCTCGCCGAAGAGATGCTCTTCCAAACGGCTTGCCGCGTCGCTGCTGCCCAGGATCTTGCCCTCCAGCTCTTTGAGTTCCTCCGTCGTATATCGAACGCCGTTCGCCAGCGTCTGCCGAGGGACGTAGGAATACGGGACTTTGTCCTTAAAGGAGTTGCTGACCTCGATATAATACCCGAAAACTCGGTTATAGCCGACTTTCAGCGTGCGGATTCCCGTGCTCTCCCGCTCACGCGTCTCCAAGGCGAGGACAAGCGACTTCCCGTCGTCCTTGACGGCGCGCAGTTCGTCGAGTTGCGCATTGTACCCGCGGCGGATGTAGTTCCCCTCTTTGAGAGTCGTCGCTTCGGGCGCAATCGCACGTTCCAACAGCTTGCACACGGGCGCGGTATCGACGAGCTGTGCGGAGATCTCCTGCAACAGCGCCGAGGAAAATCCCGTAAGCTGAAATTTGAGATTGGGCACGGTCGCCAGAGAACTTGCCAACGAAAGGCAGTCCCGCGGCTGGATATTCCCGTTTGACACCCGCCCCGTCAGGCGTTCGATGTCGCGAATGCCGCCCAACATATCGGCAAGCCCCATTCGCACGACCGTCGCCTTATACAGTTCTTCCACCGCGTCGAGCCTGCGTTCAATGGCACTCTTTTCGAGCAGCGGCGAAGACAGCATGGAGACGAGCTTGCGCGCGCCCATTCCCGTCTTTGTCTTGTCGAGAAGCCAGAGCAGGGAACCGTATTTTTTGCCTTCGGCATTGTTCTTGAGAATTTCAAGGTTTCGGACTGCCGTCGCATCGAGCGACATACTCTTCTTTCCGTCCACAAGGCGCAGACGGTTGATATTGGCAAGAGCGTGCTTTTGCGTCTCTTTGAGATATTCGAGCAGCGCCCCGACCACGCAGACGACGGCAGAATGCTGCTTTACGCCGAGCGCATCGAGCGAAGCCGCTTTGAGCTGTTCCAGGACATCGCGCTCGGCCGCAGGATAGAAGAAGGCCTGCGGCAGATAGCAGGAAAACGGCGGGAGCGAGCCGCGCTGTGCTTCGACATCGTCCTTGACCTCGAGGAGCAGTTTATCGTTGCAGATGACCTCTGCCACCGAGAGATTGAGAAGCGTGGAGATCACCCCCTCGCGCGTCTCCTCTTCCGTCGCGCACAGCTCCCCCGTCGTAATATCCGCCCAGGCGACGGCATAACCCTCGTCCGTATGTCCCGCGCAGGCAATGTAGTTGTTCCGCTTTTCGTCGAGCTGATTGTCCTCGATGACCGTCCCCGCAGAGACGACGCGGATGACGTCGCGATCCACCATGCCCTTGCCGGCCGCAGGCTCGGTGAGCTGTTCACAGATCGCGACCCGTTCTCCCATGGAGACGAGCTTCGCGATATAGACATCCGCCGCATGATAGGGAATCCCGCACATGGGTGCGCGTTCTTTGAGGCCGCAGTCCCGCCCGGTAAGTGTAAGATCCAGCAGCTTTGAGACGCGAACCGCGTCGTCAAAGAACATTTCATAGAAGTCTCCGAGACGGTAAAAGAGCACGCAATCCTTGTACTTTTCCTTCATGGAAAGATAGTGCTCCATCATCGGCGAAAGGCCCATGTCTTTTCCTCCGTTCAAAGTTTACGATCAAGAGTCCGTACGTCGCTCAAACGAGATCGCCGTACAGCGAGACGCCGTTTGCGCGCGTCACTTTCAGGTTGACAAATTCTCCGACGCAGTGCTTATCGCTCTTGAAATATCCCATTCTCCCGAGCGGTTCCCGTCCGAGATAGAGACCCTTCTTGGCGTCATAATCTTCGCAGAGAATTTCAATCGTCTTCCCGACATATTTTTCGCTCTTGCGCCGCGTGTTCTCGTTGACCTGTTCAATCAGCCGCGCAATGCGCTCCTTGGAGACCTCTTCGGGAATCTGACCGTCCATGGTCGCCGCCTTGGTTCCCGTACGCGGAGAATAGATAAAGGTAAATGCCGAGGAAAAATCCGCCTCGCGCACGAGCGAGAGCGTCTCCTCAAAGTCCGCTTCCGTCTCCGTCGGAAATCCCACAATCAGATCGGTCGTGATTTCGCCGTCGGGAATCTCCTTCTTAAAGAGCGCAACGTCCGCGAGATACTGTTCGCGGGTATAGCGGCGATTCATAAGAGAAAGAATGCGGCTGGAGCCCGACTGCGCAGGCAGGTGCAGGAGATTGCAGATCTTATCATGTTTTTTCATGACCGCAACCAGCCGCTCGGAAAAGTCCTTCGGGTGCGACGTCATAAACCGCAGACGGAATTTTCCCGGAATGGACGCGACACGATCGAGCAGAGCAGGAAAATCGGTATCGTTGTCCCGATAGGAATTGACGTTCTGTCCGAGCAGGGTAATTTCCTTATAGCCTGCCGCCACGAGCGCCTCCGCCTCTTCCAGAATACGGTCGGCGGCACGGCTCTTTTCCCGACCGCGGACGTACGGAACAATGCAATAGGTGCAGAAATTATTGCAGCCGTAGGTGATGTTCACCCATGCATTGGGATAGCTGGTGCGGAACGCCTGGGCGCCGTCCTCCGTCTCGGCGCGGTCTTCGAGGAGAGAAACGACTTTCTTTTCTTGTTTCTTGCGCGCAATGAGAGCGGGCAGTTCGGCAACGTTGTGCGTACCGAAAACGATATCGATAAAGGGAAACTTTTTTACGAGGAGCGCCGCCTTTCCCGCCTCCTGCGCCATGCACCCGCCCACCGCAATGAGAAGGCCTTTCTTCCTCCGCTTGAGCTTTTTGAGCGCGCCGATATTGCCGAACGCATGATTTTCCGCATTTTCACGGATACAGCAGGTATTGAACACCACGATATCCGCCTCTTCGACGGGCGCCTCTTCCGTATATCCGACGCCGCGCAAAAGACCCGCGATCTTTTCCGATTCGTGGACGTTCATCTGACAGCCATAAGTTACGATGTGATATTTCATGAAGGATCCTCTTCTTCCGAAGAATAAGACGGAAGCGCGCCCAGCACTTCCCCCACTTTGCCGTGCGATACAAAGGTGCATTTCTCGTCCAACGGCGTCGGGTCACGGTTGATGAGGACGAGATTGTCCCCGCGGAAATAGTCGACGAAGGAAGCCGCAGGATAGACGGAGAGCGACGTCCCGGCGACAATAAGCGTATCAGCCGATGCGATGGCTTGAATCGCGCCCTCGATCGTCTTCTGGTCCAACGGCTCCTCGTAGAGGACGACGTCGGGCTTGACAATTCCCCCGCAGGCACAGCGCGGGATCCCCTTGCTCTCGGCAATAAAGTGCGCGGGATAGCTTTTCCCGCAGGAGAGGCAATGATTCCGATGAATGCTGCCGTGCAGTTCGTAGACGCGTTTACTACCTGCCGCCTGGTGCAGTCCGTCGATGTTCTGCGTCACGACGGCCAGCAGTTTCCCCGCCCGTTCCCACTGTGCCAGCCGAATATGCGCCGCATTGGGCTCTGCATCGAGCGGAAGCATCTTCTCGCGGTAAAACCGAAAAAAATCCTCCGTGTGCGCATAAAAATAACTTGCGCTCAGCATGACTTCGGGAGGAACGGAATATTTCTGACGATACAAGCCGTCGGCACTCCGAAAATCGGGGATTCCGCTCTCCGTAGAGACGCCCGCTCCCCCGAAAAAGACGATGCTGCGGCTGTTGTTTATAATATCAAGCAAAGTCATAATTTCACCGACAATCTATTGTAGCACAAAATCACAAAATTTTCAACAAATGCAGAGGGACAGTGCGAATTTTTCCGCAGCGGGAACATACTGTCCGTAATGAAACGTGCTCTCAAAATTGTCGGCGTCGCCGCGGCGCTTTTTGCGCTGCTGCTCCTTGCGCTGACGCTCTACTATCTCGGCGTGACCGCAGGCGTGCGGCTCGACGCAAAAAAGCTCACCATGCCGACCGCGTGCATCCGCCTCTATGACACACACGATGACGAGATTCCTGCGGCGATCTCGGTGAGCACAACCACGCACGCGCTCCCGAACTATGTCAAAGAGGCCTTCGTCGCCGTCGAGGACAAACGATTTTACGAACATCACGGCATCGACATGCACCGTATGCTGGGCGCCCTCTGGCACAACCTGAAGAGTTTTTCCTTTCGCGAGGGAGCTTCGACCATTTCACAGCAGCTCATCAAAAACACGCATCTCTCGAGCGAAAAGACGATCGTGCGCAAACTAAAAGAAATCCGCCTTGCCCGCGCTCTGGAAAAGAAGTACTCCAAGGACGAAATCCTTACCCTCTATCTCAATTCCATCTATTTCGGACACAGTGCCTTCGGAATCGGGCAAGCGGCACAGTTCTATTTCGGGAAAACGGCAGAAGAACTGGACATCGCCGAGAGTGCCATGTTGGCCGCAATCGTGCGCTCTCCCAATCGCTATTCGCCCTTTCGCGACGCCGAACGCTGTCTTGCAAGAAGAGATCTCGTTCTGACGCTCATGCAAGAGCAGGGATTGCTCTCGGAAGAGCAGGCCGCCGCGGCAAAAGAAGCGCCGCTCCCGCAAAAGCCTGCCGCCGAAACACAGCACAACGCCTATCTCACGCTCGTCTTGCAGGAGCTCGCCGACCTCTTTCCAGACGCAGGATCGGGCGGCTGGGGTACACTGCACGTCCATACCGCCTATGACCCCGCCCTGCAGGAGACCGCCGAACAGGTACAATGCGACACAGATTCCTGTGTTCTCGTCCGCGACAACCGCCGCAATTCCATCGTCGCACTCGCCTCGACCGTCGGGACACCGATGCGCTCCCCCGCATCCGCCATCAAGCCCCTTCTCGTCTATGCTCCCGCCATGGAGGAAAACCTCATCTGTCCCGCGACACCCGTCCTGGACGCGCGTACCGACTTCGGCGGGTATTGTCCGGACGACTACGGCGGTGCCACCGACCAATATATGAGCGTACGGGACGCGCTCGCGCACAGCGCCAATATTCCCGCCGTGCGCACCCTGAACGAACTCGGCATCGAGCGCGCAACCGAATATCTTGCGAAAATGGGCATCCGAATCCGCGACGAGGACAAGACCCTTGCACTGGCACTTGGCGGGATGCGCAACGGCATCCGTCTGCCCCTGCTCGCCGACGGCTATGCCGTCTTTGCAAACGGCGGAACATATGCCGCATCAAAAACCATCGAGCGCGTAACAAACGACAGCGGAAAGACGCTCTATGCGCGCAGCGATTCGGGGCAGAAGGTCTTTTCCAAGGACGTCTGCTGGCTCATGAACGACATGCTGATGACGACGGCAAAACAGGGTACGGCACGCCGTCTGAAATCGCTCCCGTTTCCCGTCTGCGCAAAGACGGGGACGGCAGGCACGGAAAAAGGCAATACGGACGCATATTGCATCAGTTACACGTCCGATCATGTGATTGCCGTGTGGATGGGAAACGCCGACGGAAGCGTATGCGAGACGACAGGCGGCGGCCTGCCCGCCAACGAAGTGCTTCGGCTCAACCGCGCGCTCTACGCGAAAACCTCTCCAAAGCCGTTTTTCGACTGCAACGACGTCGTGCGCCTCGGTTACGACAAGCTCTCCTATGAACAAGACCATACACTGCTTTTATCCGATCCTGCGGCGCCGCCCTATACCGACCCGCAGGAATATTTCCGCATCGGAAACAACTTGCCGCATAGTACGCGCTATTCGCTTCCGAATATCGCTGCTCCGACGATTTTCCTCAAAGAAGGGAAGGTACAAATCGTATTATGTCAGACAGAATACTATGATTACGAGGTAACAAGAGAAAATCGTGGCAAAAAAACCACGATTTATCAGGGAAAATATCGGAATGCGATCTGTGACAATTCGGTTCGCTCCGGCGAGACATATGTCTATACCGTCATCCCGACCTATCAGGGACACGTCGGAACTCCCGTCACGCTCCCCTCTGTCACGGTACCCAAAAAGGAAACACTCCCGGACGATTGGTGGATTCAGTGAAGCGGAAAGCGCTCCAAAGAGTCGAGCGCTTCCTGCACGAGCGCATCGACATCGAGCTTTGCCTCCTCCTCTTCGATGAAGGAGAGCTTGGGCTTGATCGCGGGGAATTCGGGCAGGAAAACCGTGCAGCAGTCTTCGTAGGGAAGGACCGAGGTCTCAAACGTCCCGATTTTCTTGGCACGGAGAATGATCTCCTCCTTGTCGAACCCGATGAGCGGGCGAAGAACGGGCAGCGTCACCACGGCATTGGAGGAGGTAATCCCCTCGATGGTCTGCGATGCGACCTGGCCGAGACTCTCTCCCGTGATCAGGCATTTCGCGCCCTTTTTCCGTGCGACACACTCGGCAATGCGGAACATAAAGCGCCGTAAGAGCGTTACATTGAGCTCTGCGGCGCATTTTTTATGGATCTCTTCCTGAATATGCGTCACCTTTACCGTGGAGACAAATTCACCGCCCGTATAGCGCGAGAGAATACGCGCAAGCTCGATCACCTTGTCGCGCGCCTGTTCGTTGGTATAGGGATAGCTGTGGAAGTGCAGATATTCCACTTCCATGCCGCGCTTTGCCATCATATATCCCGCTACGGGTGAATCGATTCCCCCCGAAATCAGGAGCACGCCCTTTGACGAGGTACCGACCGGCATTCCGCCGACGCCCTCTTCAAAGGAGCCGAACACGAGCGCCGTGCCGTCCTCGCGGATATCAAGATAGACGACGTGCTCGGGCGTATGAACGTCCACACGAAGGGACGGATGTGCATCGAGCAGACGCGCACCGATCTCTGCATTGAGTTGCGGCGAGGTCATAGGGTACCGCTTATCCGCACGGTGCGTATCCACCTTGAACGTCCCGCTTGCGGGGCAGATGCGCAATGCCGCCTCCAGAATCCCGTCGAGATCATTGGGAACGCGATAGCCCTTGGAATAGGAATGTACGCCGAAAACACGCGAAATGCGCGTGCAGATTTCCTCTGCGTCCGCCTCGTCAAAGGCCGCAACCAGATAACGGCCGCTCGTGCGGCGCAGTTCATGGCGGAGGCCCTTCAATGCCTTTTCGAGATTGACGCAGAAGATATGCTCAAAATATCCTCGGTTCTTTCCTTTGAGATGAATTTCCGCATAGCGGACGATAATGACTTTTTCCATGATCAAACTCCTCCGAAGGCCCGCGCCGCCTCGTTCATTGCCTTCGCCGCAGCCTCGGCGTCCTCCACGGTATTGGACGGACAAAAACTGATGCGCAGGACGCCGTCCAGAACGGAAGCAGGATATCCGCACGCCTCCAAAACACGGCTGTGCGGTTTTTTGGAATTGCACGCACTTCCCGTTCCGACCGCAACCCCCATATCCCAGAGCATTCGCTGAAGCGTTTCTCCCCTTCTGCCCTGTGAGGAAACCGTCAGAATATAGGGTGAACCGGATGCAGGCGAAATGCGCATGAAGAGATCTTTGTCAAGGAGCGCCCACAGCCGTTCTTTGCAGGTTTCCAGGCGTTTCGCATCTTCGGACAGCGTTGCAAATTTCTCTTGAGCGGCGTAGAGGAAACACGCGATTCCGAACACGTTCTCCGTGCCGCTGCGCAGACCGTTTTCCTGTCCCCCGCCATGAATATACGGCGTAAGCGCCGTGTAGCCCTTGCGGCGAATGAGCGCACCCGTTCCCTTCAAAGCTCCGATTTTATGCGCGCTGACCGCATAGAGGTCGATGTCCTTGGTCATGCGGAAGGGAATTTTTCCGAAGGCCTGTACTCCGTCACTCAAGAACACCGTGCGCGGATTTTTTTCCTTGACGCGGCGCGCAATCTCTGCGATATCATTGATCGCCCCCGTTTCATTGGAGACGTGAATGACCGAGACAAGCGTTGTCTTTTCATCTACGAGCGCAAGGAGCGCATCGACATCGACGCTTCCGTCGGCATGAAGCGGCGCAAAACGCGGTTCTACTCCGCGGTTTTTGAGTTCCTTATAGCTCTCAAAGACGGCTGAATGCTCCCCGAGCGTCGTCACGGCATTTCCGCGGCGTGCCGCCGAAAAAATGGCCTGGTTATCCGCTTCGCTCCCGCAGGAAGTAAAGACAAGAGAAAAGAGCGCAGGATCGGCGATCTGACCGAGGAGAAATCCGCGCGCCTCCGAAATCAGACGCGCGGCCTCTGCGCCGCCGTGATAGAGCGCAGACGGGTTATAATAGCAGTCCGTCAAAAAATACTTCGCACGCGTAAGCGCCCCATCCGAGGGGCGCGTCGTCGCAGCATTGTCAAGATAAATCATTTTCTTTCAAATTTGTTTCTTCCTGCGGCAAAGACCAGATACTCGAGGAGCTCCTGACGGCACTCCAGGACATATACCTTTTTTCCTGCCTGCGAGGAATAGAGCAGGTAGATAAATTCTTTACCCTCTGCCGGATCGCGGTTCGGCGTAAGCGGAATTGCCTTTTTGCCCTGCAATCCCGCAATCGTCCGTTCAAACGAAGCGCTGTCCACATATCCGATTTTTAGGATCTGGTCGGCTTTAAAGGTATGGAGATGCTTGCGCGACTTGTTGTTGAACACCTTCGTGACGCGCAATTCATCTTCGACGAACGTATAGTCAAAACTGACATTGAATTTGCGTTTGATATAGCGAAACAGGAAGAAAAATCCGACGAGCGACAAAATCGGCAAAAACCAGACGACGATGCTGATCGCCTTCTGCGTGCCGGTCAGCTCCTCATCGCCGAGAATGCTCGGCACCGAGGTGAGCGAGAAGAAGATGAGCAGTGCCGCAATCACGAGCATGACAATGCTCGCGATATGGAAGACAAGATAGGACCGCCGTTCCGATTTTTCACGGGTCGAGATGGCGCTCTCCTCATAAAATGCGGAGCGAGCCATCAGAATTCTACCGTCCCTTCATAGATTTTTTCGACGTTTCCCGTAAGGGTGACATGTCCGTTCTCGGAGTTATAGCGGACAAACAGATCTCCGCCCTTTAATTTGACGGTGATGTCGGTATCCGCCTTGCAGCGCCCGTTGAGCACCGCCGCAATGGCCGCTGCCGCCGCGCCTGTTCCGCAGGCCCATGTCTCGCCGTTCCCGCGTTCCCAGACACGCATTTTCACCGTGCTCGCATTGACGACACGGATGAACTCGACATTGGTTTTTGCAGGGAAATACTCGCTGTTTTCGATGCGCGGGCCAAGCGTTCCGACGGGAACATCGTCCACTTTGTCGCAGAACACCACGCAGTGCGGATTCCCGAGATTGACGAGCGTGACATTGTACGTCACTCCGTCAATTTCCATCGGCTGGTTGACGATCTTGTCCCCTTTCCAGACGGAAGGAATATACTCGCCGCGCAGTTCCACCGTACCGAGATCGGCGCTTGCGGACGTCACGACGCCGCCGAAAGAATACACCTTGACGTCGCGGATCCCGCTCATCGTCTCGATGGTCATTTCCGGCTTTTTTGCAATTCCCTTCTCATAGAGGTACTTCGCAACGCAGCGGATGGCATTTCCCGCCATCTGCCCCTCGCTTCCGTCCTGGTTGAAAATGCGCATCTTTGCATCCGCGACGTCCGATTTTTCAATGAGGACGATGCCGTCTCCGCCGATTCCGTAATGACGGTCGACGAAGTTGACGGCAAGCGATTCGGGACAGGTGATCTTGCCCTCCATGTCCTCGAAATAGATATAGTCGTTTCCGCAGGACTGCATCTTGACAAAGGAGAGCTCCGTCTTCTTCTTGCGCAAATTGTTGATGTCCACCAACTCGGTGTTGTACTCGGTGAATTTGCTTGCAATGATGTCGCAGAGCGCATTGGCCGTATCGAGCGACGTGAGCACCGTAATCCCGAGCAGAATGGCGTGATGGTGCAGCTCGATGTAGTCGTTGATGGAGTCGACATCGGTTTTGCCCGTGTAGATGATATAGTCGATCTTGCCCTCATCCATGAGCCCAGACACCTGCTTGGTCGCCTTCAGGCGATCCACCACCGTGACGTCGATGCCGAGCTCGGAAATGACCTTCGCCGTCCCTGCCGTCGCATAGAGGTTGCAGCCGAGGTCGGCGAACTTCTTCGCAATGGACACGATCTCGAATTTGTCCTGATCGTTGACGGTAAAGTAGACGCCGACGGGCTTCTCCTTGGTGGGATGGCACATCTTGAATCCCGCCGAGACAAGCCCTTTGAAGAGCGCTTCCTCGATGGTCTTTCCGATGCCGAGCACTTCGCCCGTAGACTTCATCTCAGGGCCGAGCTGCGAGTTGACGTCGTTGAGCTTTTCAAAGCTGAACACGGGCACCTTGACGGCGACATAGGGCGAATTGGGATAGAGACCCGTTCCGTAGCCGAGCTTTTTGAGCTTTGCCCCGACCATGATCTTGGTGGCGAGCTCCACCATCGGAACCCCCGTCACCTTGGAAATATAGGGAATGGTA
>CAJFMF010000052.1 GCA_904391375.1 Candidatus Gallimonas faecavium
CGATCTGCAACAAGCTCGGCCTCACCATCAAATCGATCAACCAGGAGAACGTTCCCTATACCGTTGACAAGGATATGTACAGCGCGACCATGGGCAAGACCATCAAGGCGGGCAAGTGCATCGGAATGTCTGCGGTCGTCACGATCGAGACCTATCAGGGCATCGTGATCGAAGAGGAGACCATCGGCAAGGTTTACGGCCCCGATGACGGCGATCTGTGCGACTGGTGGATCACGGGCGAGCCCAATACCGAGTTCCACGTCGTCAAACCCGCCACGGTCGAGCACACCTGCGCGACGATCGTCAACCGCATCCCGTCGTTGCTCAACGCGCCTGCGGGCTACGTCACCGCGGACGAGCTGGACGAGATCAAATATCTGACCTATCCCATGGATTACGAACTGTAAGAGCATCAGATACGCTGTACGATGTGCCTTCCGCATAGAGAAACCGCCGCGCGGGACGGCTTTGCACGCTCGCGGCGGAAGATGGTCTGCGGTTTTGCCCCGGCGCCCGAAAGGGCGCCGGGTTTTTGTTGCCGCGAACAAGGAACGGCCGCAAATAAGACAGCGGACAAGAGAACAGCGGTTAAGCGAACATCGGACAAGGAAACGGCGGACAGCGGGCAAAGGAACATCAGACAGGCGAACGGCAAACATACGAACAGCGGACAAGGGATCTCCTCGACGGGGAAACGTCAAACAAGGGGAGCGTCAGGAAGGAGAGAGTCGCCGATAAGGACGGTTGCCGATAAGGGGGCGGCCGCGCCTTTTTTGTTTTGTCTTCCGATCAGGAGTCAATGTCAAAGGAATAAGGCGAGAAAGAAAAGCGCCGAATTGCGTTTCGGCTCGACAAAGTTCGGAACAATTCGTCCACTTTGTAAAGTAATAAATTTTCTCCAAAAGTCTTTTCTTTTTGGAAAGTTTGTAGTATAATAGAGAAAACCTTGTGAAAAGGAGAAATTGTATGGCAAAGAAAAAAGCAAAGAAAGTAGGTCTTTTTGATCTTCTCATGATGCTGATGGCGGCAGTCGGGCTCATTCTGGCCGTTGTCGGAATCTGTGTTCCGTTCTTCACGCAGGTGTCCAAGACCTTATTCGGGGATCCGGAACCGCTGAACATGGGGCTCTTCGATGACTATTCCGCCCTGGAGGCCGTGATGGACGGGAATATGACGATCACGCTCGTCATGGCGTTCGCGATCGTCTCGCTCGTTCTGACGGCGCTTGCGACGGCACTCGTCATTCTCGGGAAGCTCGGCGTTCTCCGCTTCAAGGGGCTCATCAAATTGCTGTTTGCGATCGTGGTCATTGTCATTGCGGCGCTCGTCATCACGTTTGCGGCCACCTATGCGGCGCAGTCCCCGCTCAACCTGGACGGAGGAGATCTTGTCTCGACTTCATTCCTGCCTGCAACGGGGGCATATCTCGTCATGGCGGGAGGCGTTGTTTCGGGCGTTGCGTTGTTGGTTTCCAAGCTCAAATAATCTGCTCGTAAAAAAGAGCTGTGCCGATCGGCACAGCTCTTTTTCTTTATGGAAATCTGCACATCGTCATGTCAGGTGGGCGGACGCTGCAGACGGGCAGGGCGGGAGCGCCTGCGATGGATCAGCGAACAGATCAGGAAGGCAAGGCCGGCGATGAGCAGATACATCGGGACGAAGTACCACAGGAGCGGCGTGAACGGCTGACCCGTTGCCGCATTGCCCAAAAACCGATCGGGCGAAAAGAAGGCGATGAGGGGAAGCAGGCGGGCAAAGTGTTCGTCGGGATGGAAGAGCCAGCACGGATTGCAGGCGGAGAGCATCTGCCACAGATTGCCCCGCGCTCCCTGAATGACCCAGACCACGATGTCGTTGAAGGTCACGAGGATGAGCGCGAAAAAGAACAGAAAGGGGAGCTTCCAGAAGTTTTTCCGTGCAGGTCGGTGCAGCCCGAGAAGGGGGATGAGAAGGGCGGAGGCAAAGAGCAGCCCGTGACAAACATAAAAGCGAAATACCTCCCACTGCCACAGCGGCTGTCCGATATACCAATAGGGAAACGCCATCGAGACGACGCCCGCATTGACGCCGAAGAGGACGAAGAAGTCCTTTCCGACAGTGCTGTTTCCGAGCAGAATAACGGGGGCGGTGAGGATGAGCAGAGCGCACAGATTGTACGCCGTGCTGAGGCGAAGGTCAAATTCGGCGCCGCGATAGGCGGGGTAGAGAAATCGCTTTAGGACGTGTTGTGCGATGTTGATGAGCATGAGGGCAAGAACGGCGTATTTTTTCGTCTCCTGCGTGCGATTACGCAGAAAAAGACAGAGCGCCGCCGTGATCAGCACGATGACGATCGGATAGAAGAAATAGGCAAAATTGCCGTATTGCATGATCATAGAGCGCCTCCTTGCCCCGATATGGGGAGATTTGAACGGGAAAACATAGTACTATGTCAAACATAATACCCTGAAAACTGCAAAAATACAAGAACATTTTTTGTAATTTCCCGCAAAAAAATCCATGGCGGGCGGAGAATGCGACGGCCCTCCCTTTTGGATTTTTCCGGGCGCGCAACAGACGCGGCGAAAAAAGGTCCTTTCGCAGGGCAAATGAAACCGATCGACGGCAAAACAAAGTCGCCCGACGGCGCAAAGAAAAACGCCCGACGGCGCTAAAGTTGGCGCCGTCGGGCGGACGAAATGTTTGGGTTTCGGAAAAATATGACCGATCGGAAAAGAGCTCAAAAGAGCGATTCAGGCGGATCCGATCGGAGGGGATCCGATCAGAGAATGCTGCCGAGGAGATCGCTCATGTCGTACAGTCCCGGGGGGACGGTCGTGAGCCATGCGGCGGCTTTGAGGGCGCCTGCGGCGAAGATCTTGCGGCTGCGTGCGGAGTGCGAAAGGGTGATGATCTCGTCCTCTCCCGCAAACATTACTTCATGTTCGCCGACGATCGTCCCGCCGCGCACGGCGTGAATGCCGATCTCTTTTTTGCTCCGTGCGCCCACCATGCCGTGACGGCCGTAGACGTTTTCCTTGTCGCCGCCGAAGCCCTCGTTTACGCTCTTAGCAAGCATGAGTGCGGTGCCGGAGGGTGCGTCTTTTTTGAAGTGGTGGTGGCGCTCGATGATCTCCGCGTCAAACGCGTCGCCCAGGATCTGAGCCGCTTTTTTGGCGAGGAGCTGGAGCAAATTGACGCCGAGGGACAAGTTTCCCGTGCGGAAGACGGGGATGTGTTCGGCGGCATTTCGGATGCGGACGCCGTCCGCTTCGGAGTAGCCTGTCGTCGCAAGGACGACGGGAAGGTTGCGCGTTTCGCAGAATGCAAGCACGTCGGCGAGAGCGGCGGGGGAAGAGAAGTCGATGACGGCATCGGCGCTTTCTTTGACATCGGCGACGGAGGCATAGACGGGAAAGGCCGCGGCGGCGGGGGCGATGTCCACGCCTGCCGCGATGGTCACGCCGCGCTCGGCGGCGACTTCAGCGACGTTTTTTCCCATGCGTCCGCAGGCGCCGCAGAGGATGATGTTCATGCCTGCACCTCCAGACCGTAGTCCTGCATGGTGCGGCGCAGAAGGGCGAGGTGTTCGCTCTCGATGGGCGTGAGCGGTGCGCGCGGGTTGCCTGCGGCAAAACCGAGCAGGTTCATGGCGGCCTTTGCGGGGATGGGATTCACCTCCGAGAAGCAGGCGCCGATGAGGGGAAGCAGCGCGTCGTTGAGCAGGTTGGCGCGTGCCAGATCTCCCGCGAAGATGCTCTCGGTAAGAGCCTTGACCTGTGCGGGAACGAGGTTGGACACGACGGAGATGACGGCCGTCCCGCCTGCGCAGAGGATGGGCAGGTTGAGGGCGTCTTCGCCCGAGAAGAGGTCGCACTTGCCGCGGATGCGGCGTGCGGTCTCCAGCACCTGCTGCATGTTTCCGCTCGCCTCCTTGATGCCCGCCATATTGGGGATCTGTGCGATGCGTTCCATGGTCGCGGGGAGGATGTTGACGCCCGTGCGTCCGGGGACGTTGTAGCAGATGACGGGAAGGGAGGTGGCGCCGCAGATTGCCTTATAGTACTCGACAAGGCCGTTCTGGGTGCATTTGTTGTAGTAGGGCGTGACGGCAAGCACGCCGTCCGCGCCGAGAGCTTCGGCGTGCCGCGTTGCGGCGATCGCCTTTTCGGTGCAGTTGGCGCCCGTGCCGAAGATGAGCTTGACGCGTCCCTTTGCACGTTGAACGGCAAAGCGCATGAGCGCTTCTTTTTCGTCGTCCGACATGGTAGCCGGTTCGCCCGTCGTCCCGAGGACGATGAGCGCGTCCGTGCCGCCTTCGATCTGATAGTCGATCATTCTCCCGAAGCTGTCGAAATTGATGCCGTCCGCCGTGAACGGGGTGATCATGGCAGTCGCACTGCCCCGCAAAAATCCAGTCATAATATCTCCTCGCCGCGCAATATCGTATGCCGCGCGCTCTGATCGGTGTGAAAAAGTGTCCTCGGCCTGCCGCCGCAGAGGGGCGACGAGAGCCGTTTTGTCCTGTCTTACTGTGTCCGACGGACTCAGTCGAAGTATCCCTTTGCCGCCAGAAGCTCTGCAAGCAGAACCGCGCCGCCTGCCGCGCCGCGCAGCGTGTTGTGGGAAAGCCCGATGAACTTGTAGTCGAACAGAACGTCCTCGCGCAGTCTGCCTGCGCAGATCGCCATGCCGTTTTCGGTCATGCGGTCGAGCCTGGCCTGCGGACGGTCGTCCTCTTCAAAGTAGTGGATGAACTGCTTGGGCGCGGAGGGAAGTCCGAGCGCCTGCGGTTCTCCCGCAAAGTCCTTCCATGCAGAGAGGATCTGCTCTTTGGAGGGCTTTTTCTCAAACGAGACGAACACCGCCGCCGTATGTCCGTCGGAGACAGGCACGCGCAGACACTGGGAAGTAATGACGGGGCCCTTTGCGGGGACGATGCGTCCGTCTGTAATACTGCCCCAGATCTTGAGCGGTTCCTCTTCGCTCTTTTGTTCTTCGCCGCCGATGTAGGGGATGATGTTGTCTACGATCTCGGGCATGGTGGCGAACGTCTTGCCCGCGCCGGAAATGGCCTGATAGGTGGTGACGGCGGCGCAGCGGATGCCGAATCGGAGCAGCGGGTGCAGCAGGGGGACATAGGACTGCAGCGAGCAGTTGCTCTTGACGGCGATAAAGCCGCGCGTCGTCCCGAGGCGTGCGCGCTGTGCGGGGATGATGTCCAGGTGTTGCGCGTTGATTTCGGGAATGATCATGGGGACGTCGGGCGTTTCGCGGTGTGCCGAGTTGTTGGACACGACAGGAACTTCCAGTTTTGCGTATCGTTCTTCCAGCGCCTTGATGGCGTCCTTTTTCATATTGACGGCGCAGAAGACGAAATCGACCATGCCTGCGATCTTCTCGGCGTCAGCCTCGGCGTCGAGGACGGGCATTTCCGTGGCGTATGCGGGAATGGGAGAGGTCATCGCCCATTTTCCGTCCACGGCTTCGCGGTAGGGCTTTCCTGCCGAGCGTGCGCTCGCCGCCAGCACGACGGGCGTGAAGAGGGGGTGTCCGTCCAGCAGGGTTACAAAGCGCTGACCCACCATTCCGGTCGCGCCGATGACGCCGACTCTGTACGTTCTGTTCATAAAAATCTCCTTATTGAGGGGTTTTGCATCGGAAAACAAAAAAAGAAGGCTGTCAGCCGCCTTCTTTCGCCTTTCCCGAATATGCCGAAAAGCGCTTCACCGTGGCGGTGACAGGAATGCGGGTATTCTCCCGCAGACCCAGCGCATCTTCAAGGGGATGGATACGCTTCGGCGGAGATACCCTTTCCCGTGCGCCTTTGCGGAAAAACCCTTGTCTTTTCCTCCGCGCGCGGTACTCATGTTCGTCCGCTCCTCTTTTTAGCGAGACAATTTTATCATACGGACACAGAAAAATCAAGGAATTTGGCTTATTTCAATTGAATTATTTTGCGATTTGTAGTACAATACCCCTATGGGCGGATGACGCCGCTCGCAACGTACAGAAAAACGGCGCAACGGTTCTGTTCGTCGGACGCGCAACACGGGGACGGAGAATCGCCCGCAGCGCGCGAAAACGACGCAGACAGCGTTGTCCGTCGGACGCGCAACACGGGGACGGAAAATCGCCCGCAAGGCGCGAAAACGACGCAGACGGCGTTGCTCGTCGGACGCGCAACACGGGGCGGACTGCCCGTCAAACACGCAAAAACAGAGAGGCTTTTTATATGGCAGACAGAGAAAAGAAAGGGCTGGTGGCCCGTTGGCTGGAGGGGAAGGAGCGCAGCGAGGAATACGCGCGCAGTACGCTTCCCACAAACCGCTGGTCGCTCTTCTGGGACATTCTGAAGGGGCGGTTCGGACGGCTTGTCCTCATCAACCTGCTCATGCTCGTCACCTTTCTTCCGCTGATCGCCGTCATCGTATGGCGCATCATGGGCATTTCCGCACAGGGCATGATCGGCCCTTACGGCGCGGGACTCGGGGTCGGCTATCCCGCCATTCCCGAACTCGTCGGGTATGCGGAGATGAAACTTTTCCAGGCAGATCTTTTGTTCTTCGCGCTCTTTATTCCTGCGGGCGCCATTGCCGCGCTCGGCATTTCGGGCGGCGGCTACATCATCCGCAACCTCATCTGGACGGAGGGCATCTTCGTCGCCAATGACTTCCTGCGCGGAATCCGCCGCAACTACTGGAACGTCCTGGAGGCCGTTCTCGTTCTGACCGTGCTTTTGTTCATCGCCCGCACGATGGGCAATCTTGCCGACTGGCTGGTTGCCATGGGTGCGGACGGCGCCGGCTGGCTGATCGCTTCCAAGGTGGTCGGGTACATCTTCGTCGCTTTGGGCATTCTCATCTTCTTCTGGATGATCTCACTCGGGATCAGCTATAAGCAGGGGCCGTGGGCGCTCTTCCGCAACGCCGTCGTCATGACGATCGGCACCTTCCCGCAGACCGTATTTTTTGCGATCCTTGCGACGTGGCCCGTCTTTCTTGCCATGTTCACGAGCGGACTGTTTGCCGTGATCGGCGTGATTCTTCTCATCTTCCTCGGCATTTCCTATATGCTGCTCGTCTGGCTGGACTATTCGCAGTGGGCGTTCGACCGCTTCATCAATCCGACGATCGGCGTCGCGCCGGGCAGAGGCCTTTACAACAAGGACAAGCCGAAAGACCCTTCGCAGAAGGCCGCGCCTGCGGCAACGGACAGCGCTGCCATGCGCGAATACCGTCGGCTCATCGTGGCGCAGGGCAAGAGCAAGCTCGTCTGCCGTCCGATCAAGCCCATCGACGACGATCTGGAAGTGTATCAGCTTCCCGAATCCTTCTCGCGTGAGGACCTTGAAAAGCTGCGCGAGAGCAAGCAGGCGATCGAGGAGGACACGCGCGCCTACGAGGAAGAGCACAAGGACGACGAGCGGTACGTCGAGTACAACCGTCAGTTCGAGGAACGCGAACGCGCGCTCAAAGAGGAGGACGACGACAAGAAGAAGAAAAAGAAGAAGCCGACGCCTCCCAAGATGCTCAACAAGCGGTAAGGCGGAGCGGGTATGGCAACGGCTTACGCGTATCTTTCCAAATGGTATGAACGACTCAACGATGACTGCGGCTATGAACAATGGTCGCAGTATTTTCTTAAAGGGCTGAAGGCGCTCGGCGCGGGGCCGAAGGGGCTGGAAGTGGGCTGCGGGAGCGGATATTTTTCGCGGGAGCTCGCCCGACACGGCTATCGGATGACGGGGTGCGATCTCTCGGCGCCCATGCTCTCGGAGGCGATGCGGCTCTCGCGCGAGGAGGGCCTGCGCATCGACTTTTTCCAGGCGGACGCCGTCACACTCGCGCTGGGGACGTATGATTTTCTGCTCGCGCCCAACGACTGTTATAACTACATCCCGCCCGAAAAGCTGCCTGCGGCGTTCCGACACGCCTTCCGATCCCTGAGGAAGGGGGGCATTTTCTGGTTTGACGTTTCCTCCGAATACAAACTTCGCGAAAAAGTTGCCAATAATGTGTTTGCGGACGACCGGGATGAGGTTACATATCTTGTGTTCAATCATCTCTTTTCCGACCGCGTCGAAATGGATGTGACGCTCTTCGTGCGCCGCGAGGACGGCGCTTTCGATCGGTTCGACGAGAGACACACGCAATATATCCATACGGCGTCCGCCCTTGAGGCGCTTCTCACGGCGGCGGGATTTTCCGTCGAACGTACGGAGGGGCATCTCGGCGAGGACGCCGTCGGAAGTGACAGGGTGAATCTGATATGCCGGAAACCGTAAGTAAACTCTATCGCGCGCTCGTTCTGGACGAGCGCGTCTCGCTCGCCGTGCTGGATACGACCGCGCTCGTCAACGAGGTGATCGTCCGTCACGGTCTTTCTCCCGTTGCCGCGGCGGCGCTCGGCCGCACCATGACGGCGGCGGCATACCTTGCAAGCTGGCTGAAAGAGGACAAGAGTTCGCTCTCCGTGTCGGTGGACGGCGGCGGCCCGGGCGGCAAGATCGGCGTGGCGGCGGACGGCGCGCTCAATGTCCGCGGCTTTATTGAAAATCCGAACATTGAGCTTCCTCCCCGTGCGGACGGAAAGCTCGACGTGGGCGGCTGTGTCGGGAAAAACGGGACGCTGACCGTCATCCGCGACGACGGAGAGGGCATTCCCTTTGTCGGGACGAGTCCGCTCGTGTCGGGCGAGATCGCGGAGGACGTCTCCGCCTACTTTCTGACGAGCGAACAGCGCCCGACGGCAGTCGCGCTCGGCGTCCGGATCGGCGCGGACGGCAGGTGCGTGGGGGCGGGCGGCGTCTTTTTGCAGCCCCTGCCCGGCGCGGGCGAAGACGCGCTCGACTTTGTGCAGGCGCGCATTGCCGAATACGCGAATCTCTCCTCCGTGATCGAACAGGCGGGCGCGGCGTCCGTTTTGTCCGCCTTTGACGCGAAGGACGTCAGTGTGCGGGACGTGCGGTTTTGCTGCCATTGTTCGCGGGAGCGCGCGGCGTCGGCCGTTCTGTCCATGGGACGGGAGGACGCGTTCGATCTGCTCCGCGAGCGGGGAACGATCTGCGTACACTGCCATTATTGCAACACCGATTATACATTTGATGAAGACGATTTGCGCAAGCTCTTCGGGGAGAGTGCATGAAGGAAGATAACGTACAGACGCTGAATCTCAGCGATGATTTTTTGTTGGAGAGCGTGGAAAACCGCCTGCAAGACGGCGATTATTTCGGCGCGCTCAAGATTCTGAACAAGCGCAACGGGATGTACGCGCCGAGTGCGGACGCGCAGGCGCTGGCGGCGGACATCTATGAGGGGCTGGGGCTGTGGCAGCTTGCCGCGGATGCGTGGTTCCGCTTTCTCGACACCTGCAACGAAGCGGATTTCGGGGAGGGGTACGAGGGCCTTGCGGTCGCGTTCATGAACATGGGCAACGACGTGCAGTCGGCGCTCTACTATCACCGTGCTTTTGCGGAGGAAGGACAGCTTTCGCCCGAGGGGGCCGCGGAGATCGGGAACTTGTTCCGCCGTGCCACGCAGCCGCAGCTGCGGCTCGTCCATGCGGAGGGCGCGCCCGAACCGGAGCTTCTCTCCGACGGACTGTCCCTTCTGCGGGCGGGAGAGCTGGAGAAGGCGCGCGAAAAATTTGCGGAGATCCCGCGGGAGAGCCGTGATTTTCCGTCCGCGGTGGGGCTTTCGGCGATGTGTACGCTGATGCTGGGGGACGAGGAAGGCGCGCAGAAGGAGTGCGAGGCGCTTCTCGAGACCCATCCCGACAACATTCAGGCGCTCACCACCTATTGCGCCGTGCTGGGAGCGCGCGGAGACAAGGAGGGCGCGAAGAAGGTGGCCGCGCATCTTGCGTCCCTTCCCGCAGAGGCAACGGACGATCTGTATCGCATTGCAACGGCGCTGTGCGAGACGGGTCTTGACGAAGAGGCATACGAAAAGCTCACCCTTCTCGAAGACCGTCTGCCCTATGACGAGAACGTGCTCTGGTTCCGAGCGGTGGCGGCGTGCCGTACGCAGCGCATCGATGCGGCGATCGGCTGTCTGGAGACGCTCACGCAGCTCAACCCGCGCAAGGCCGTCGCGGAGTACTACCTCGAGCGTCTGCGCGGTGTGCGCGACGGCGAGGAAGAGCCGTTCCCGATGACCTATTACTACCGCGTTCCCGAGGACGAGTACGAGACGATCGCGGGCTTTCTGATGGCGGCATCCACGGCGGAGGAGCGCGACGTCAATCGGATCGCGTCGCTTCCGCAGCTGGGCGAATTTTTCCGCATCGCCTTCGACGAGATGGAGGGGCGGGACGAAAAATTGCAGGCGCTCGCCGTGCGCGTCGCGGTGCGGGTGCGTGCGGATTCCTTCCTGCGCGAGGTCTTGCTCGACAGCACGCTCGAGGAATTTTGCAAGATCAACATTCTGCATGCGCTGACCATGCGCAACGAAGAGGACTCCTTCGGCGTGGTGGTCTGCAACGTCTATAAGGAATTTTTCACGCACAAGATCGAGATCGGAGAGAAGAAGGCGGAGGCCTTTTTGAAGGCATTTGCCGACGTCTATTCCAAATTCGCCCTTCTGGGCGAGGAGAACGAGGGCAAGATCTGCGCGGCGGCGGAGGACGTCTATGCCTCGCTGGAGGAAGCGGACGCGCTCGACTATTGCGACGAACGCGCCTCGCTTGCGGCCGCGATCTACCGCGAGTCCCGCCTCAAGGGGGGCGAACGGTCGCTCTCCGACATTGTCAATCTGTTTGACGCCAATCAATACACGACGGAGCGCATCCTCGACTTCATGATGTGACGCGCGCGGCGGCAGGAGAAATTATGAAAAAACTCATCGACTTTGACGGCCTGTTCGACGAAAAACTCGCCGAATATATCCGTAGAAACCCCAAAAAATACACGGAAAAGCAGTGGGAGAACGTCATTCCCAAGCTGTACCGACAGTTCGGCGACACCTATGTGGCCGTGGCGGGCGCGACGCCCAAACAGTACTATGCGGAGATGTCGGACGAGGAACTCGCCGAGACGCTCGAGCGGCACTTTGCGGAGGGCGTTCCCGTTCCCGATTTCCTGTGTCGGGAGATCGAGACGCGCGGCTGTTCAGACGCGCTCGTGCGGCTGCTTTCAAGCCGTGAGGAGGAGATCCTGACGCTCGCCGTCAACCTTGCGGGCAGCAGCGAGAAGGCGTTTCCCGCCTATTTCGACCTTCTGACGTCCGACGTAAACGACGACATCAAGGAGGCCGTCTGCGAACAGCTCAAAGGGGGTGCCGACGCCGCCAAGGAGCGCGCCCTTGCGCTCTATGCGGAGGGAAAGGAGCGCGAGATGATGCTGGAGATCCTCTCGCGGTGCAAACAGCGCGACGACCGCATCTACGATCTTCTGCTGGACGCATTCCGCACGGGGGACGAAATCCCCATGCACGCGAGCTACCTCGCCGCCTACGGCGACGAACGCGCATTGCCCGTCCTTCTGGAATACATCGACCGCGACGACATCAACTTTCTGGAGTTCCGCGAACTCAAATACGCCATCGAGGCGCTCGGCGGCGAATACAACACGCCGCGCGACTTCTCCGCCGATCCGTACTTTCAGGAGATCTGCGCGCAGTCGCGTATGCCCGTCGATCCCGACAAAAAGTCGGACGCATAACCGAATAT
>CAJFMF010000053.1 GCA_904391375.1 Candidatus Gallimonas faecavium
GCCGCGAGCAGGCATTCGAGGAATCCATGCGCACCCGCAACGACGCCATCATCAAGGAGCGCGACTGGCGGGAGAGCGAGATCGCCGCGCGCGAACAGGCCCTTGCCCAAAAGCGCGCCGAACTGGAGACCCTGCGCGCGCAACAGGCCGCCGAGGCCGCCGAAGCGAGCCGCAAAGCGGAGGATGCCGCACAGCAGCTCCGTCTGCTTCAGCAGTCCGAACAGGAGACGCAGGCCGCACAGGAGGCACAAACTTCCGAAGAGGAAAATGTCCGCAGACAGGAACTCCTGGACAAGATCTCCTCTCTCGAATACGAACTGCGCGAAAGCGAGGCCGCGCTGGACAATGCGCGCCGTCAGAACGAACTGCTCGCGCAGGAAGAACATCCCGATCCCGAGGCCGTGGAAAACGAGCGCGCCGAATACGAGGCAAAGATCAAGGCGCTTGAGACCGAGCGCGACAATCAGCACGTCCTCTATCAGGAGAAGCTCACGCAGGCCCTCGAAGAAGAGCGGAAACAACATCAGGAAGATCTGAAGGCGCAGGAAGCGCGCATTCTCGCCGAGCAGGAAGAACTGTTCCGCAACCGCGAACAACAGCTCCTGCACCGCAACTACATCGACCTTGTCAATACCCCTCCCGCAAATGAGGCGGCGAACGATTACAACTATTACACCGCGCCCGCCCCGACAGCCGAGGAGCCGCAACCCGAGCCTCGCCCCGTGGAGGACTACAAGTCCGTCGTCCACAGACTATACGCCAACGCCGTCACGGGCGACGCCGCAACGCCGCACGAGGAACGCGCAAAATCCCTTGACGGGATCGACTTCAGCGACCTCGAAGCACGCGCGGCACAGGACGGCATCCATATCAGAACCGCAGGCAGCAAGTCTAAAGCGGCCGCCAACGACTCCGCCAGCCTCGTCCATAAGGGAAAAGCCCTCTTCCTGAGCGGCATCGTCACGTTCTTGTTCTGCGTCGCCCTCGGAAGCGTTCTGCTCGGGATCTCCGCTTCGGCAACCATTCCCGCGTTCTATCCCTACCTGCTCTGGGGCATCGGACTCGCCGTCCTGCTCGTAACGGGTCTCGCCTACGCCAACCGCTACGGCGAACGCTCCCTTCGCAGGACAGGCCCCGTCATCCTGAACGTCATCGTCACCTATATCCTGCTCGTTATCGTGACGCTCATCGTCGCGCTCTCCGCCCGCATGGATTTCACCGATCCCGTTCAGCTCACCGCCTGGGTCGCCATCCCCGTCGTCGCCTTCCTCGGCGTCATCCTCTTCGGCGTGGTCTACTACCTGCAGGTACGCCCCAAAAAAGACTGACAAAACTCGTCACAAGATCGATAAAAGCCCGTCGGCTCCGTCCGACGGGCTTTCCCTTTCTCATTTTCCCTTTCTCATGCCGGCACACTCCGTCCTTGCCGTATGCCCCTTTCCTCCGTCTTCTTCGACTAGAAGACAACGGTATGGCATCGTGCAAAAAAGATGCGGAAAACCCGACGTACAAGATGCAGGACACGCCTGCAAGAATCAAAAAAATCCGCGCCGTATGGCGCGGATTTCGCATAAATCTTATAAGATCGGCAAATCAGAGCCGCTCGAATGCGTACTGCGCGGCGCCGTACAGGCCCGCATCGTTTCCGAGCGAAGCGCAGACGAGGGCGATCGGGGCATAATCCTCCGAGACATACATTCTCGGACGGACATAGCGGCGAAGCGGCTCGAGGAGCGTTTCCCCTTCGGCAGAGATGCCTCCGCCGAGGATGATTGCCTGCGGACGGAAGGTATTAATGACGTTGAGCACACCTTCGCCGAGGGCGGCAATGTACTTGTCCAGAACGCGTTTTGCCGCGGCATCCCCTTCCCGCAGGGCGAGGAACACCGTTCTGCCGTCCGCCTCGTCGGGAGAAACGGCGAACTTCCACATAAGGCTCTCGCGATCGGCGCGCATCTCCTCCTGCGTGAGATGAATGAGCGCCGTCGTCGAAGCATACCGTTCAAAGCAACCGCGGCGGCCGCAGGTACACTGTTCGCCGTCCATGCAGATGACCGTATGGCCGAGCTCGCCGCCCGCACTGCGGAAGCCCTCAAAGAGCTTTCCGCCCAGTATGATTCCGCTCCCGACGCCCGTTCCGAGCGTCAGAAGAACGCTGTCCGAAAAATTCTTTCCTGCGCCGAACTTGGCCTCGCCCAGCGCCGCCGCATTGGCATCGTTGAGGATGAACGTCTTCTTTCCCGTGTATTTCTCCACGAGCGCACCGAGCGGCACGTTCCGCCAGCCGAAATTCGTCCAGGAGACGACCGTGCCGTTCGCGCTGTCGATGACTCCGGGCGAACCGATGCCGATCGCCTGCACGTCGTTCATGCTCTTTCCCGCTTTTTCCGCCGTCTGCACGGCAAGTTCCGCGAGCGCGAGCGCCGTCTTTTCGGCGGGTGCATCCGCCGAAGTCACAACGCGCGACTTCCCTTCCAGCTTCGTGCCGGAGAGCAATGCTGCCTTGGCGGACATTCCGCCCAGATCGATCCCGATAACCATGCTTTCTTCACCTGCTTTCCGTATTTTTATAGATGCGCAGCAGTTCGGGCAGCCGCGCAACAAAATCGGCGTTGTCCTGCGTGCGTTCCATGACCCCGATGATTCCCGGCGTGTCCGTCAGCCCGCGCTCGCGCAGACGATAGACCGCCGAAAGCTCCTTCTCGGAGAGGAGCAGCTCCTCTTTCCGCGTTCCCGAACGGCGCAGATCGATCGCAGGAAAGATCCTGCGTTCGGCCAGCTCCCGCGATAAGAAGATGTCCGAATTGCCCGTTCCCTTAAACTCTTCGTAGATCACGTCGTCCATGCGACTTCCCGTCTCCACGAGCACGGTCGCAAGAATGGTGATGCTCCCGGCTTCTTTTGTGTTGCGCGCCGCCCCGAAAAAGCGCTTCGGCACGGCAAACGCACTCGCGTCCAGTCCGCCCGAGAGCGTCTTTCCCGAGTTGTCCGACAAAATATTGCAGGCGCGCGTGAGCTTGGTGAGCGAATCGAGCAACAGAACGACGTTCTCGCCCAGCTCCGCACACCGCTTGGCGTGTTCCAGCGCAAGGTGCGCCGCACGCACATGGTGCTCCGCACCTTCGTCGAACGTCGAACTGATCACCTCCGCATCCTTGACCGTCTCACAGAAGTCCGTGACTTCCTCGGGACGCTCGTCGATGAGCAGGACGATCAGCATGAGCTCGGGATGCTGTTCGCAAACGGCACGCGCAATCTCCTTGAGCAGCGTCGTCTTGCCCGCCTTGGGCGGCGCGATCACGAGCGCGCGCTGGCCCTTCCCGATCGGCGCAAACAGATCGAGCATCCGCAAAGACAGACTCTTGTTTCCCTTGGAAAGTTCGATCTTTTCCTGCGCATACAGCGCCGTCAGATTGTCAAACCGCGGCCGCGTTCTGCACATCCCGACAGGGCGTCCGTTCACGCCCAGGATCTCGCCGACCGCCGCCGATTCCCCGCGCTGACGGGGCGTCGCCGTACAGGCAATGTAGTCGCCTTCGCGCAGGTCGTTGTTATGAATGACGGGAGCGGGGATAAACACGTCCTCTCCCGCGGAAGAGGGCTGACAGTTGTGCGCCCGCACAAACCCGTACCCGCCCTGCAGAATTTCCAAAATTCCCGTATAGACCGCCGCATCGAACGCAGGCGGATCGGTCCGCTCTTCCGAAGCGACTTCCAGAGCCGCCTCCCGCTCGCGCGTCTCCTTCTCCCCGTTGCGCCGGATCGCCTCCAGACGCTCGGAAACGGACGGATCCAAAAACGTCTGCTTGACGGGCGCCCCGCGATTGGTGGGCGGCGCAGGCGCCTGCTTCCCCGTCAGAATGCGGATGATCTCCTCGATCAGCGCGCTTTTATTGCTCGAGGACGCGTGTCCGACCCCCTTCTGCCGTCCGAGGATGCGAAGCGTCGATAAAGGAAGGGTATCGAGAAATTCCCGATACCGCTGTTCCGTCGTCTTTAATTCCATGCAGCTCACTTCTCCCGTTCCATGATGATGACTTTCGTACTTTCTTCCGAGATGTCGTCACGGAACAGCTCAAGCTCACTGCTTTCAAGCTCCTCCACTTCTTCCGTATCGAACTTGTCGGCAAAATCGTCGACCTTGTCGATGTCGAGGTTGAGTCCCTTCGTCTTGTAATGCATGGGAATCACGATCGCCGGCATGATGCGGTCAACGTATTCCTTTGCCTGTTCGGCGTCAATCGTATATGTCCCGCCGACGGGAATGAGCAACACATGCACGGGAAGCAGCGTCTCGATGAGCGCCGAGGAACACTCTTCGCCCAAATCCCCGAGATGACAGATCTCCAATCCGTCCATGCGGAACTTGAAGATGAGATTCTCGCCGCGCTTTTCGCCGTTCTCATCATCGTGATAGCTCTTGATCGCGGTGATGTCCACACCGCCGATTTCGTAGGTACCCTCTTCATCGAACACGACGGGCTTTCCGCTCTTGCCCTTCACCGCGCCGACGTTGTTATGATCGTAATGCCCGTGACTCACCGTCACCGCATCCGCTTCGACGGTCGGCATCTTGAAGCCGATGTCTCCGTACGGGTCGGTCACGATGGTCGTACCCGTACTCTCCGTCAGGACAAAACAAGAGTGCCCCAAATATCGTATTTTCATTGTTCCTCCGATATGATATTCACCGCAATGTTCAAGCGGAAAATCCGAACTTCTCCTTCAAACCGCAGACAGTATTTCAATGCTACCCGCCAGCCGTCCGAAGTCCTGCGCGCCGTGCAGATCTGCGTGTCAAGCGGAATGCGTCCCGACTGCTCCATGAGCCCGATCCGGAACTCTCCCGCTTCCCCCGTGCGAAAGCGCGCGTGCAATTCGCTTCCGCCCCGCCGATGCATCACGAGCGTGTCGCCCGCCAGCTCCAGCCGCGCTTCGTCCTCCTCCGCAGGGTAGACCGCAGAAAAGCCTTCCGAATGCTCCGCAATCTGCCCGACCGCGGTAAACCGCGATCGCTCTCCCTCCGTAAAAGTGACGATCTCAACTCTGCACGTTTTCATGTGTTCTCCATGATTGCCTTCTATTATAGTACAAAAAACGTTTTTTGTAAATGGATTGAAGGCATTTTTGAACGATTATCCGTCAATTCCCGTAAAAAATTCCGCGTAGCGCGCCTTCCCCTCGCGCATGAGCGCTCGAATCGCTTCCTCGTCGCCCTGCGCGATCGCTTCCCGAAACGCCTGCAACCGCTCCGAGAGACGGTCGATCTCCGAAACGAGACAGGCGGAATTGATGCAAAAGAGCTCCGCCCACATCGCCTCGTCCACGGGCGCAACGCGCGACATATCCTGAAAACTTCCGCCCGTAAATCCCTTGCAATCCGCCGCAAGCGGACTGGTGACATAGGCATTCGCCACGACGTGCGCAAGCTGCGACGTGAGCGCGATCATCCGATCGTGAAGCGCTGCTCCGCACTCGAGAATGCGCCCCACTCCGAGGTCGGACGCAAGTCCGCGCACGACGCCGAGCGCGACAGAGTCGGTCTCCGCGCACGTCGTGATGACAAAGTTCGCCCCACGAAAGAGCGCAGATGTCGCCGAGCGCACGCCGGACGTCTCCTTGCCCGCCATGGGATGCGTGCCGACGTACCGCCATCTGCGCGGACGGGAATAGACGATTTTTTCGAGCGCCTCTTTCACGCCGCAGATGTCCGCAACGATACATCCGTCGGGGAAGTCCCCCTCGTCCAGCTCGCGCATCGTGACGCGAGGCGGAAGCGCGAGCACGACGACGTCTGCCCCCGCATAGTCCTCCGCAATTCCGTCGATCATCCCGTGCGAGAGCGCGTACTCCAGAGCATCGCGCCCGCGGTTTTTCCCGAGCACCGTATGTCCCGCCAGCCGCAGGGCCGCGGCGACGGAGGCTCCGATGATGCCCATTCCGTAGACGATAATTCTCATTTTGACCCCTTCTTGAAAGTATTATGTCTGAAATAGTACTCTGTAAACCTTTCTGATTTCAGAAAAACAGCATGATTGCGCCCTTTTCACGGAGCGCACGGCGCGTCTGACGATATGCAGGGAGAATGGCCCCTACCTCCGCCCAGAACGCGGGACTGTGGTCCATGTGTCGCGTATGGCACAGCTCGTGGACGGCGATGTAGCGCGCTTCGTTTTCGTCCAGAAATGCCGTACGAAAGGAAAAAGACAGATCGCCGCGCGCATTGCACGAGCCCCACCGCCCGCGGGCCGAGGAGACGCGCACGGCAGAATAGGAAAACCCGTATCGCGCGGCATACTCTTCGACATATGCCGTCATGCGCGTGCGGGTGAGCCTGCGCAGAAACGAAACGAATGCGCGCTCGCGCTCCGAAGACGGCAGAAACAGCACGTCCCCTTCCAGCCGCGCCCTGCGCCCTTGCGCGATCGTACAGGACACGCCGCACAAAGAGATCACGGCGCCGTCGGACAGATCGGGCCTGGCACGCTCGATCGACGCCCGCCGCTGTGCAATCCAGTCGGCGTGAGATGAGACAAATTGTTCGATATCCGAAAGGCGCATATTGTTCGGAGCGCGTACGACGATCTCCCCCGTCCCGTCAACGGAAAGCGAAAGCGTACGGCGGCGGCTGCGCACCAATCGGAATTGCGTCTTTTTCGCAGTATTCACAAGGGCATTATACCATGTTCCGCCCCGCTTTTCAACAAACGGAACGGGGCAATTTCTTTTTCTTGACTTTTTTCGGCGCGGAAGGTATAATTTTTTCATGGACGCTTATACGGTCAGACAATTTCATCCGAAAGACGCCGTTTTCGAAGTCGACGTCCCCGCCTCCAAGAGCCTGCTCAACCGCGCGCTCATTCTGGCCGCATTCGGCAACGGCGAGGTCTTTCTCGCCTGCGGATCGTTCGCCGAGGACACCCGCAGTCTGCTCGGCTGTCTTTCCGCGCTCGGAATCCGCGTGCAGGAAGAGAGCGGCGGACTTCGCGTGATCGGCTGCGGGGGAAACATCCCCAATCGGCGCGCCGAACTTTACGTCGGATCCGCAGGAACGGCCGCGCGCTTTCTGACCGCCGCACTCGCCTTTCTGGGCGGCGAATACCACATGCGCTCCTCCGCCCAGATGGAACAGCGGCCGATGGAACTGCTCGCCGTCCTAGAAGAGGCAGGCATCTCCGTCGAATACGAAAAGCGATCAAGGCATTTCCCCTTTATCCTGCGCTCCGACGGCCTTCAGAAGGATTTTCTCACCGTCAATACCGATCTGAGTACGCAGTACGCGAGCGGAATTTTGCTCGCTGCCGCCGTAAGCCGCCCCGTAACGCTTTGCCTGACGGGAAGCCGTACGCACGGGAGCTATATCGCCATGACGCTCGCCATGCTGCACGCCTTCGGCGCACGCTGGACAAGAGAGGGAAACACCCTCTCCATTGCGCCCGCACAGCACTCTCCCGCCCGCATGGAGATCGAGGGCGACCTCTCGGGCGCCTGCTATTTCTACGCCCTGGCACTGCTCTTTTCGACAAAAGTGCGCGTCAGACACATCCACGCCGACACCCTGCAGGGAGATCGGAAATTCCTCACACTTCTCGCAGACCGCGGCGTCAAATTTACCGATTCCGAAAGCGGCCTGTGCGCCGACGGCAGCAAAATCCGCACCTACAAGGGTTTTTGCGAGAATATGAAGGATTACTCCGATCAGGCGCTCACCGCAGCCGCCCTTGCGCCCTTTGCCGACTCTCCCACCCGCATCACGGGGATCGGGCATATCCGACACCAGGAATGCGACCGCATCCGCGCCATTGCAGCCAATCTGTCCGCCCTCGGCGTTCCCGTTGCCGAGGAAGAAGACGGCGTATCGATCTCCCCCGCTCCCGTCAGAAGCGGAACGATCCGATCGTTCGGCGATCACCGCGTCGCTATGGCCTTCGCCCTGATCGGCCTGAAAACGGGCGGCGTGACCATCCTCGATCCGCTCTGCTGCCGTAAGACCTTTGACAACTTTTTTACCATTCTTGACGACATAACGCAATAAAACCCGCACCCATATGCGGTTTTACAGAATCGCCCGTCCGCATTCGCGGACGGGCGATTCCTCTGTAAGAAAAATTTTACCATTGTTTCGGTTGACAAATCCCGTCTCCCGCCCTTTTGCCATTTCCGAAATCAAGGCAAGGCGCTAAGAACGGCTCTCACTTCTCCTGAGGCTCCGTGTCCGAACGGGCGGCAAAATAGCGTTTGATGATGTCAAACATCTCGTCCGAGACGACGTGCTCGACGCGGCAGGCATTTTCCTCGGCAAGCTTTGCGTCTGCCCCCATCCGAATGAAGGCATCGGTGATCACGCGGTGCTTTTCATAGATGTCCTCTGCCTTTTTCTGCCCGGCCGCCGTCAGCGCAATGTCTCCGTTCCCGTCAATCCGAATCAGGCCGCCGTCCTCAAGCAGATTGACCGCACGCGAAACGCTCGACTTGGCATAGCCAAGCTCCTCGACAATATCCACCGATCGGACGTTCGCCTTGCGCGACCGCAACAACAAGATCGTCTCGAGATACATTTCCTGCGATTCATGCGTTCTCATGGTATTTCCGCCCCTTTTGCGTATTATACAACATTTCCCGCCCTTTGTAAACCCCTGGTCGGCGTCGATGTTCTGCGGGAAACTCCGTCAGTCGGCGAACATCTCGATCCATTCGCAAAGACGGGCGCTCTCCTCCCCGTCCGAACCCTCAAAGCGAACGGTCAGAACGGGCTTTTCCTGTCCGTCAACACATTTTTTCCGCGCATACCGCACGACTGCGTCCTGCGGCACGGGCAGATCCAGGCAGTATTCCTCCGCCTCCGACGGCGCAGACACTCTTCCGCAACAGAGCACCTCTTCGCCGACACGGACACAGAGCGGACGATCGGCATCTTCCCGCCGCAGACGAATGCGCAGGACATTTTTCTTGGTCAAGTCGACGCGGAAATCATAGGAAAACCATCCGCCCGGCAGACAGCGTCGGCTTGTCCCGCGCGCCGTCTCGGAAAGCGTATGCTCCTCGCGAAGCGAATGCCATGCGTCCGTCTCGTACTGCCCGTAACCCGGCTGAACGACGTCGATCGGGACGCGCTCTTTTTCTTCCGCCCTGCGCGCACCGTCCCGCAAATGCAGATAGACGGCATACCGCTCCCGAAAGCGCGCATAGTGCAACCCGAACACAAAAGGAACGTCTCCGCCCGTGAGCAAAAACCGATCGCCCTGCCGCACGAGATAGCGCTCCGGGTGCGCGATCACCTCCGCGGCATTCGGGAAATAGACACTCTCCGTGGAAAGAATCCGCCGCGCGGGAATGGTGACATCTACCCCCGTCGTGGTCTCCTGCTCGTCCTCTGTTCCGAGATCCGCCGACAGCACCGCGCCGCCATAGGAAAACGCAAAGACATCCTTACAATCGGGCAATCCGTGCAAACGCACCCCGACGGGAATGACGATATGCAGAAGATCTCCCTGTGCGACAGGAACGGCAATATGCCCGCTCTGTTGTTCAAAAGCCTGTCCTGCGCCATTCTTTTCCAAGGTTATGGCACCGTTTGCCCAATCGGGGACGCGCAGGTATAAGACAAAGGGCGCGGGCGCGCACCCGATGCGAATCTCTGCTTCCTCCTCCATAGGGAAATTGCACGACACATCCAGAACGCGCGCGTCCGCTTCCACCCGCATGGAGAGATACTGCTCCAAATAAATGTCATTCCCGCGCACATATGCGGCGCTGTCGCCCAGCTTCGTGAAGTTCTCCATGCCGCTTCCCGTACAGCACCAGAACTTGTCATACGGGCGGGAAAACACCTTGAGATATCCGCTCGCCATCGGCTGAAAGTACGTCGTCATGCCCGTCTCGGGATTCTGCGAGGAAAGCACGGAATTGGTGAACGCATTGTCATAATAATCGGTGTAGTACTTGTCCCCCGTCACACAAAAAAGCAGCCGGGCAAGCTTGAGCATATTATAGACGTTGCACGTTTCGCAATTACAGTTGGTGCGCTCCGCATCGAGCACATAGTCCGCACCGAAGTGCTCCCATTCCGAATTCCCGCCCGTCACGTAGGTATGACGCTCCACAACCATGCGGAAAAACACCTCTGCAACACGCAGATAGCGCGTCGCGTCCACACGTCCTCCGTCTACACTCTTTCCGTCCAGACAGACATACCGCTTGAGCGCTCCCAGCACTTTCGGGATCGTCGTGTTCGCATGACGGTCTTTCAGGACATCCTTCCCCTCCGAGAGAATGGCGTCAAAGAGCGGCTCTTCGTCAAAGACGTGTGCCGCGCGTGCATAGTCCGCGTTTCCCGTACGGGCATAGAGTTCGTACAGGCAGTCGTTCATTCCGCCGTACTCAACGGATAAAACCCTGTCCCGCGTCTCTTTATCCCAGGAAAGCGCCCGTCGGACTACCCAGTCGCCGAGCGCGCTTGCCGCCGCGAGCACGGGCGCATACCGCGATGCGTCATATGCGTCGATCAACCCCGCAAGGAGTTTGTGCAATGTGTACCACGGCACCCAGGCCTCCGTGACAATGTTCGTCCTGGCGCGCTCCACGTTGTCAAATTGTGCCGCGGGGCCGCCTTCGATCAAGGGCGCCGCCCACAGCAATCCGCCGTTTTTCGGGCCGCATTCCGAGAACGCATCGCCGATCCGACGAATGCGTCCGAGAAATTCCTCCTGCGCTTGGGCGGGAACGCCCGAATTGCGCGCCGCCTGCGCGATTGCCGAAAGATAGTGTCCCATCGTATGTCCGCCGATGAGAAGATTCTCCCAGCCGCCGTAGCGCACATAGGCGGTCGGAATGCCTGCGTTTTCGTAAAACCCCGCAAGCAGCCTTCCGACGTCCAGGGAAAGCAGATACCGCACCTCCTTGGCGAGGGCGTTTTCCATAAATTCCCCGCGCAGCCGAATTTTTCCCAAGGGCAACGGCTCGGCAAACAACGTCATATCGCTCCCCCCTTTCGCAATGCCTCCAGAAACGCATGACAGCCTTCGGATATGTCCGCAAAAGTCGCGTCAAAATTGCCCGTGTACCAGGGATCGGCTATCGCACGCGGGTGCGGCGTAAAATCCAGCAACAGCCCCACCTTCGCACGGCAATCCCCGAGAATCCTGCGCATATGCCGCTCGTTTTCCGCGTCCATGCCGAGAATGTAATCATACGCCTCTCCGTCGGCACGCGTCAGAAGCCGCGCCCGATGCGGAACAAGCGGAATCCCCTCTTGCGCCAGTTTCTCCCGCGTCCCGCGGTGCGGCGCGTTCCCGAGCGCATCCGTATGCGTCGCCGCTGACCCGATCACGAATTTCGCGGACAGCCCCTCGCGCCTGACAAGCTCGGTAAAATAGCTCTCCGCCATCGGAGAACGGCAGATATTTTCCGTCTCCGTCTATTCAGCGTCTATGAGAAAAAAATCCCGAGACTGTAATTTTTTCTCACAAATGCTTGCATAATTTGACGAAATAAAGTATAATGATATCATGAAAATTTTTGCAGAACGCCTTATCGAACTCAGAAAAGAACGCGGCCTCTCACAGGCGACCGTTGCAAAAGACCTCAATGTCAGCCTCGGAATCATCTGCTATTGGGAAACCAATAAGAGCGATCCGACCGCGGGCAATATCGCAAAAGTCGCACGTTATTTTAACGTCTCCGCCGACTACCTGCTCGGTCTCAACGAGCGCGCCGACTGACATCGCCGTCCGGCACTTTCCACAACTGAATCATCCGATCTTCCCTACCGCCTTCCTTTTCCTTACGCGACCCACTTGCTTTTCGGCATCGGAAATACGGTCTTTTTCTGTTGCTTTTTTTGACTGCCCTCGGGCAGTTTTTTTCTGCCCTTTTTTCTGTCCTTCTGAGAATAAAAACCTCATCCAAAATTCAGAAAGACTTTTTGAACAGCGCCCGCACACAGACGCTTGTCTGAAAACGTTATGCCGACAGGTACTTAAAAAGTTCGCCTTTCCCTGTATCTTCGTGCATATAAATTCATATGGAACGAAGCAAATTTTTACGGGAGAAAGGATTTTTACTCAATCGTGACGGCGTCCGATTTTTCGCCCGCGCCCTGTTCGGATGCGATCGCGGCAAGGCGTGTGCCGATTTCTTCCGCGCCCGCGCGGTCGCCGCGGGAGAGCAGATATTGCCGCTGAAGCCTTAAAAGTTCCGTGAACGCGGGAGAATCTTCGCGTACGACGGGGGCGCCGAAGAGCAGATCGCGCGGAAGCTCCGCAAGCGGATCGCGTGCGAGGAGCAGCTGCGCCGTCATCACGCGGATCCCGACTTCCGTCTCGCCCGTCCGCGAAGCCAGCTCGCACAGGACAAGCCCGTCCGTCTTTCCCGTCGGAAGCTCGGCAGGCAGAAGTTCCGCAATGCCCTCTTCCAGACAAAAAGGCGCAAGAAGCGCAAAGAGCGTCAGGGCAACGCGTAAATCAAATACCAGCCACGGCACGAGCAAAGCAACCCCCGCCGCAATGCTGAAAAAGGGGCCGCCCAAAGCGGCAAGAAAAAATGCCGCGTGCGCGCCTCGCTCCGACCTCAACGTAAAGCGGGTCTCCCCCGCCTGAGCGCGTCCGAAGGCAAGCCGAATGCCGCGGCCAAAGCTCAGCCAGCCGATCCGCACTTCCTCCAAACACAACCCGGCGCAAACGCCGAACAAAAGATGTCCCGCCTCATGCACGACTTCGGGAATGCGCAGAACGATCAGCACGAGCGAGCCAACACAGACGAGGCAGGCCTCCCAAAGGCGTTCTTTGTCGGTTGCGGCAAAGACGCGCCAGGCCATCCACACAAATGCGGCCCAGGCACACAAAAAGAGTACAAGCCGAACCGCCTTCGCCGCACGCGTTGAAAGCCGCTTCATGACAGCCCCCGCACCGCGAGATACCCCTCCAGGTTGTCCGCGTCCGAGAAATACACGGCGGGCAGACGCAGGGTCTCCATGATCTTCATGAGCAGGACGGTCGCCCCCGCAATGACGTCGGCTCGGCGGGGATCCATGCCGCAGATCTTTTTCCGCTCTTCCGTCGGCGTCATGATGAGACGAAGCGCCGCGGCCTTGACCCAGTCAAGCGAAAGCTCTGCCCCGCTGAGTTTTGACGCATCGTATTCGGACAGACACAGGCACATGCTCGCAAGCGTGGACGCCGTCCCTCCGATCGCATACATTTTTCCATCTCCGCAGGAAATTCCGCGCAGCGGCCGAACGGCATCCGTCACAAATGCGTCGATCCTGCCGATACTCTGTCCGCACAGATCGAGAATGCGCACCGCACCGACGGGCAGACTGAGCGACGTGCGCACAATCCCGCGTTCGCGAATGCACACCTCCGTACTGGCGCCTCCGATGTCGATGATCCCGCCGTCACCCGTCCCGAGTGCGCCCGAAAGTCCGAGAAGCGCCTCTTCTTCTCCCGAAATGACGTCCACATCCAGCCCGCAAACCGCCTTGACCCGCGCGCAGAACGCCTCCCCGTTGGAGGACGAGCGCACGGCTGCCGTCGCGAAGGCGAGCACCTGCGCGCCTTCGCGGCGGCCCTCTTCGCAAAATTCGCTTACGGCACGCGCGGTGCGCTCCATGGCGGCATCGGAAAGTGCCCCGCTGCAGGACAGTCCCTCCGCGAGACGGGTCGTATTGACCTTTTTATACAAAGTACCGTTCGCCCAAAGCATCAGGCGAACGGAATTGGAACCGATATCGATAACGGCATATTTCATTGTGATCCCCCTCAGTCGGGAAATGTCCAGCCATTCTGAATGGCAAGTTCGCGCAACGTCTCTTCTGCCTGCAATGTCTCAAGCGTGGCCTCTCCGTTCTGGAGAAGCTGTTCATACTGCCGGATTGCGTCGTCGTATTCTGCACTCCGCCGATTGGCGATGCCGATCTGCACGAACTGTACAATGAGAATCACGACAAGAAACAGGATGAGCAATACCCCTGCCGCAGTTCCTCCCGCCGCAATCCTCCTTATTTTTTCGTCGGTGAGACCTTCGCCTCTTCTTCCGGACATGATTTTCGTCCCCTTCGTAATTGTTTTATTTTATTATATAGCTTTTTCGCAAAAAATGCAACAATTTTATGCAGGCTTTTCCGATACACCGCAAAACCCAGCAGACAGGCGAGCAGATGATAGAGCCGCAACGACTCGAACTTACACCCCGCCGCAACCGCAAGCCACACAACGCCGCACACGCCGCCGAAAAAAATGTCGGAGACGACCGTCACGGGCCGCTGCGGAAAGGGCGCGCGCAACAGGCAAAAAAGATCATAGATCGCGCCGCATACCGCGCCGCACGTCGCCGCAACGAGAAAGACAAAAATCTGATCGACGCCGCCCATTCACCTTCTCCTCACCTCCGCCGAACCGCGCAAAAACCACGCATAGAAGAACGCTTTACGCCCCCCCCTGCGCCACTCCTCACTTCCGCCGAACGACAAAATACAAACCGCACAGAGGAGCACGTTTTCATGCGCCCCATGCGCGCTCCCGATCGACGCGCGCCGCTCACAGGAGACGGAATTGCCGCCGCACGACGCGCGCCTGCCGCGCCATATACAAGCGTACATTCGTACACCTGCACGGCGGCGACGTCCTACTTGAAGATCCGTGCGACGCCCTTTCCGCCCTGCAAAAAACGGAC
>CAJFMF010000054.1 GCA_904391375.1 Candidatus Gallimonas faecavium
GTCGGCTCCGTGTCGGAAAGCGTGCAGCAGTTCTCGCACGAATTTACGCTCACGGGAACAAACGATAACTGGAAGTTCGGGCTTTCTAACTGGGCGGAAGACGTGCATGCGGTGATTTTGCTCGACAATTTGCGCATCGAAAAGATCGCATAATGTAACATAAGCGGGAGCGCCGGGGCCGAATTTCGGCGGCCCCGGCGCAATAAACGGAAGAGAGGATTTTTTATGGACGTGCGGACGTATCTGTTCAATGGCATAAAAACAGTATTTTGCATCGACGGCGGGCAGGTCCGCCTGCTCTATATGGGTGCGGATCGCGAGATTCGCGCCGAAGAAACGAATTGTCGCTGGTTTCGTGCGGCAGAAGTACAGATCAGTGGCGAAAATCACAACGATCATCATTTCAACAAGCTGTTCGGCGCAAGCGAAGGCTTTAAGCTGCGCTTTGCGGGAATCCGGCAGGAGCGCAACCGCTATGGGGATCTTCTGGTGCTGCGGCAGGAAACCGAAAGGCTGGAAACGGAGATCTTTTACCAGTTTTATGACGGCATTTCTGTCGTTTCGACGTACATGGTATGTCGGAACAAGTCGGACTCTCCGTTTACCCTGGATATTGCCACCACGTACGAAAATGTGGGGATCTTTCAGGAAACGCCCTTCGATTGGGAAAACGAACTGACGATCGGCATCCCGCACAACGCGTGGAAAGGGGAGTGCGTGTGGAAGAAATATACCCCCCGAGAGCTGGGACTGTATCACGTGGCGCCTTTTTCGGGTAAACGCATCTCTCTTCGCAATACGGGCGGCTGGTCTTCCTGCGAACATCTCCCCATGGGACTGATCGAGCGCAAAGGCGGCGGCGCCGTGCTTTGGCAGATCGAGCATAACGGCAGCTGGAGCTGGGAGATTAGCACGATTGAAGACAGGCTGTATCTCATCTTGAGCGGACCGAGCGGGCCAGAAAACGCGTGGGAAAAATGCCTCGGTGCGGGAGAAACGTTCGAGACGGTACACGCCGCCGTCGTGTTCGCAAAGGACGAACGGGAGGTTTTTTTCGAGCTGACAAAATATCGCCGGGCCGTAAGAAGACCGAACGCGGACAACGAGACGCTCCCCGTTATCTTCAACGATTATATGAACTGCCTTTTTGGGGATCCGACCACGGAAAAGGAGATCCCTCTCATCGACAGGGCCGCCGAGATCGGCGCGGAATATTACTGCATCGACTGCGGCTGGTACGACGACGGGGATTGGTGGACGACGGTCGGAGAATGGCAGCCTGCCAAAACGCGTTTTAAGGGCGGGCTGAAAAAACTGGTCGATTACATAAAGTCCAAGGGCATGATTGCGGGCCTTTGGCTTGAAATCGAAGTGATGGGCATGGACAGCCGCCTTGCGGCGAGCTTGCCTGACGACTGGTTTTTCATGCGGAACGGCCGCAGGGTCATAGATCACGGTCGGTATCAGCTCGATTTTTCCAATCCTGCCGTCGTGGCTTATGCTGACAGCGTGGTCGATCGGCTGATCGGCGATTACGGGGTCGGGTATCTGAAGATCGACTATAATATTCAATGCGGCAGGGGTACAGAAACGGGAGGACATTCTTTCGGGGAAGGGCTTTTGCGGCATAACCGTGCATATCTTGCATGGCTGGCTTCCCTGTTCGAGCGCTATCCCGCTCTCGTGGTCGAAAACTGTGCGAGCGGCGGACTGCGCATGGACTATGCAGGCCTGCGGCTGTGCAGCGTGCAGTCTGTGTCGGATCAGACCGATTACAAAATCATGGCGGCAATCGTTGCAAACTGCGCTACGGCCGTCGCACCCGAACAGGCAGCGGTGTGGTCGTATCCCATGAAAAACGGAGACAAAGAAGAGACGGTGTTCAACATGGTCAACGCGCTCCTCTTCCGTGTACAGCAGAGCGGCAACCTTGCAGAGTTGAGCGAGGAGCGGCTGCGCCTCGTGGGTGAGGGAGTGGCTTATTATAAAAAGATCCGCGCAGACCTGCGGGAAAGTCTGCCCCTGTTTCTGACGGATTTTTCCTATTACGATGCGCCTTACTGTGCATACGGCGCCCTCTGCGGCAAAAAACTTTACGTCGCCGTATGGAACCTGGACAATCTCGGGAGAATCGAGATCGATCTGCCGTATCCCGTAAAGTTTTGCCGCGCAGGATTTCCCGAGAATATGGAAACCAAGTATGCTTTGCAGGAGAGAACGCTCATTTTTGAGCCTTCGCAGAAATATCAGGCAAGACTGTTCGAGTTAGAGATCGGAGGATAACATAATGGATTTCGATAAACTGGCGGAAAAGTACAGACTTTTGTGGGCACGCGAGAATCACGACCGTCCCTTTGTCGTCCTCTATGCACCGAAAGAAAACATCAGGTGGGAGCGTATGCCCAAAGCGCCGCAGGACCTCAGGGCGCGGTGGATGGATACGGAATATCTCATCAGGCGGCATCGCTTTTATATGGAAGAGACGTCCGTATGCCTCGGCGAAGCATTTCCTCAGGCATGGGTCAATTTCGGGCCGGATATTATGGGTGCGATCTGCGGCTGCGGGATCGAGTTCGGCGAAGATACGAGCTGGGCGGTGCATACCTGGCAGGATGCAGAAAAGTTTCCCGATATTCGTTTCGATGAACAAAATCCGTGGTTCGTGCAATTGCAGGAGGCGACGAAGGCGTTTGCCGCCGACAGCCGCGGCGAATACGTCGTGGGAGTGACCGACCTGCATCCGGGGCTGGACGGCATCGTGTCCCTGCGCGGACCGGAGGCGCTGTGTATCGACCTTATAGAAGAACCGGAAATGGTCAAGAAAACGGTTTTTCAGATCTTCGAGGTGTTCAAAAAAGTGTTCGAGGCGCAATACCGCGAAGCGACGCGGTTCATGCCTTACACATCCAATTGGATGAACGTTTTCAGTTCGGACAGAGAATACGTCACGTCCTGCGATTTCTCCTGCCTGATCTCAAAAGAGATGTACGCAGAGTTCGTAATGCCCGAAATGAAGGAAGAATGGAATTTTTTGGACAGCAGTATCTACCATCTTGACGGCACGGCGGCACTAACGCACCTCGACGCGCTGTGCGCAGCGGAAAAGTTGAAGGGGATTCAGTGGGTGCCGGGTGCGGGACAGAAACCCATGCGCGAATGGCTGCCCGTACTGCGAAAAATACAGGAGAGCGGCAAAATGATCGATATAACGGTCCAGCCGGAGGACGTTCTTCCCCTCTGTGAAAACCTGGATCCCGAGGGCGTCATCATGCACTGCAACGCGCCGAGCGTGGAAGAAGGGGAGGCGCTACTCAGGCAGATGGAGAAAACCTGCACGGCGAGGAGAAAATCCAAATGATCAAATACCGCAAATACGAATTTCCTATGCTCAATGGCGAGCATTGGTGGGGCGGCGCGTCATTCGACGGGGTAAAGATGCCCTTCGGCGAGGAGACAGAATATTCGCGCAGTCTCGACCCCAATTCGACGATGAACCAGGCGGCGCCTTTTCTGGTATCCGATCGGGGACGATATATCTGGTGCGACGCAGGATTTAAGATCGAGATCTCGGGGGGCGTCATTTCTCTGCAATGTGCCAAGGGGGTGCCGAAGCTTTATGATGGGTATGGCACGCTTCGCGGAGCATATCTTGCCGCTTGCGCAAAACATTTTCCGCCGAACGGCAAACGACCGCCCGATGACTTTTTTACGAAGCCGCAGTTCAACACGTGGATCGAGTTCAATTACGATCAGGAGCAGGGTGCGATCGAAGAGTATGCCGCGCGGTTGCATGCGGCGGGGTACGATTGCGGCGTTTTCATGATCGACTGCGGATGGTCGCCCTATTACGGAAAATGGACGTTCGATCCTGCCAAGATCCCCGATCCGAAGGGGATGATCGCAAAGCTGCATGCATACGGGTTTAAGGTGCTTTTGTGGACGTGCCCCTTTATAAGTCCCGACAGCGCAGAATACCGCCGCCTGCGGGACGGTCATATGCTAATAGAAAAGGCGGATGGCACGCCTGCGCTCCTGCAATGGTGGGATGGCTTTTCCGCCGCGCTCGATCTCACCGACCCGAAAGCGAGAAGGTGGTATCTGGCGCAAAACAAAAAGCTCATGCGCGAATATGGCGTAGACGGGTTCAAAATGGATGCAGGCGACGCGTATTTTTACAGCGAAGAGTATTTTACGTCGGCTATTGCCGACGGGAACCGTCACAGCGAGCTTTGGGCAAAACTTGCGCTCAATTATGATTATAACGAACTGCGTGCGTCGTGGAAGTGCGGAGGCCTTCCGCTCGTGCAGCGGCTGTGCGACAAATTGCACAGCTGGGAATATAACGGAGTCCGTTCCCTCGTGCCGTGCGCCTTGGCGCAGGGCATCGTCGGCAGCGCATATACTTGCCCGGATATGATCGGCGGCGGGGATTATATCGATTTCAGCAAAGAGAGACTGCTCCGTCTCGATAGTGAATTGTTTGTGCGCTATGCGCAGAACGCTGCGCTCATGCCGATGATGCAGTTTTCCGCTGCGCCCTGGCGCATTTTGCAGAAAAGAGAAAACGATATCTGCCTTTCGGCGGCGCGTCTGCACGAAAAATTTGCGCCGCTCATCCTTTCTCTTGCGGACGAAAGCGCGCGCACGGGAGAGCCGATCATCCGCTATATGGAATATGAGTTCCCGCATCAGGGGCTGGCGGAATGCATCGATCAGTTCATGCTGGGGAAAAACGTGCTCGTTGCGCCCGTTGCAGAAAAGGAATGCGCGGTGCGGCGCGTTATGCTTCCCGAGGGGCGCTGGCGGTACTGTGACGGCCGCGTGTTCGGCGGCGGTGAAGCGTTTGTAGAGGCGCCTCTCGACGTTTTGCCGTGGTTCGAGCGCATGGATCCGGGGCTTTGAGATGTATTTCGACAGGATCCGACAAGACGGTGCCCATTCGGCAAACTACTGCGGAGAAGTGTAAAAGTTTGAGTGCGGTTTTGTGCTCCGCGACATTAATGGGAATCATATTGTGTGAACATAGCTGAGTTGCAAGCGTACCGTTGTGCAATCGGAAAAAGCGGGGAGGGAAATATATTTCCCTCCCCGCTTTTTGTATCCCTAAACTCTCGCGATAGTTGCGGGGAGAGGAAAGCGGTGATTCGATGAGCCTCGAAAAAATCCGATTGTGTAAAATAAAAGGTGACCTGCAAGTCAAAAAGAAATACACAATCGGAGGAGAACCTATACTTGGAGCATGCAAGAGACATATGCACTAAAGTACATGGAGCAGGATTTTGAGGAAGGGGTATGCGTCAGTGTAGATGGCAAAGTATGCAGAAATTGTTCTGATTTCGAGCAGGGGATATGATGTAATTATGAGGTTTCCCGCTTTATAAGCGTCGTGTGTTGATTTCCGTCGTTGTGGTGTTTGCCTCGGGTGCGTTTATGCGGGCGAGGATGCGATGAGCGACAATTTTCCCCATAAACTGTTTGAGAACGCCCACGGTCGAAAGTGCGGAGGAGGTGTAGGCGCACAGCGGCATATCATCAAAACCGATGATTGCAACATCCTGCGGAATGCGAAGCCACGCCTCGGTAAGCGCGCGCATGGCGCCTGCGGCGATATAGCATCGCATCCATCGGGCAAGGGACTCTTTGCTCATAAGGATGCCGCGCATGTCGGCTACGCCTCCCTCCATGGAAGGGGTAAGTGCATGGCGGTACACTGTGGAGGAGACATCCCGTGTTCGCGAATCGGCTTGTAAAATTCGTATGCGCGCTCGGAGTAATACACCATCCGTTGCATGACATTGCGGTGTTCTCTGCTCTGCCATGGATGCGCGTGTATCTGCCCTCCGACCGATTCCAGACGAAAGCGGTCATCGGAAACTTCTCGCGAAAAAACCGGCATACGTCCACGTTTCCCGCGGCGCGAGCGAGGATATTTACGATGTGGGGACCGAGGACATCGGTTATAACAAGCCGGCAGGCGACCGTTACAAGACGGAAAACCCGTTTGAGAACGGGAGAGATCATCCGTTCGCGGTTCCCGTTTCCTCCTCTCTTAAAATCCAAAAATGAGGGAACAGCGTTATGATTTGCGAAGGGGATACGCTATGTCGGAAAACGTATGGCATATGCGTGCTCTTCGGTGAAAAAACCGCCGATTTATTTGGCGGGGCTTCTTTGGTTCAAATAACGCAAGAACGCTTTGTTTCCTATGAAGGCGTCGCACCGGGCAGTTGGAGCAATCTCGGACGTGCCGCCTCCTATGACGCCTCCTGCAATACGCTGACGCTGACGTTTGTCAACACGGGAGATTCCGTCGTCTATCTCCAGATCAAAACCGTGAACGCGAACGGCGAAGGGGTCACCTATACGGACATCGAGGTCGCCGTCGGACAGACGCTTCCCGTTACCGTGACGCTTCCCTCTGCGATCACCCGCATCGAGCTGTATATCTGCTCGACGACGACCGTCCCCGCAGGGTCTTATACGGGCAGTTTTACCGTGACGGCACCGCAGTTTACGGTCTCCGAATCGTAACGGCTTCGGAAAAGCATCGGTCGGAAAATTCTCCGATTTGCACGGTGAAATCCGCCGCAAACGTGAAAGTCCTTCTTTTGCGGGCAGAACGGCGTCTATGACGCTCTGAAAAGCACATCGATCGGGTCGGCGCTTTGCGCCGGCCCGATTTGATTTTTCGAGCGCAGAATATCGTCGGCGTCATGAAAAACGGTTGATTTGAGGAAAGGCGTTTTGCATTCATTGCAAGCCAAACAGCATTTTATATGACGGCTTTCCATAGCACTTGACCGTTTCCCTTTGACGGCCGATCGGATGTCTTGCTGACTTTTGCAACGAGGAGTGCGCAGGGGAAGATAAAGACGCGCACGAAAGGAGAAAAGTGCATGCGAAAGACGGAGTGACTCGCAAAAGAGGCGAAAGGTGTCACACGAGGAGCAAAGGGCCCCATGAAGAGCGCACGGGCGCGAGATTGCGCGGAATTCGTCAGTTTGCCATGCCTTTTCCGCTCCGAGAAAGGCATTTTCGACCGCGTCCCCTAATTATGAACAAAAATAGACGAATTTCGTAAATAAATTTTTGAATTATGTACAAAAATGACTTTACAAATCCGATTTTGTGTTTTATAATGCGATTACAAACTGAAAACGGAGGCGAAAAACATGAAAAGAGTCTTGATACTGGAGAGCAACGAGACGTTTGCCGCGGAGCTCTCCACGTATTTCGAGAAAGAGGGGTACACGGTCTGCGGGGTGACCGGAGACGGTGCGGAAGGTCTGACGCTTCTCGAAAAGAATGCGCCGAACGTGGTCGTAGCGAGTCTGCTTCTGACGGGGGTGGACGGGTTTACGGTCATGGAGCGCGCGAAGAAGGAGGGGATCAAGGCGGATTTTGTCGTGCTGGGGAATTTTGCCGACGACAGGATCATCAATCGCGCCATTTCTCTGGGGGCAAAGTACTATCTGATGAAACCGGTCTCTGCGCAGATCGTGGAAGAGCGCGTTGCGGAGATCACGGAGGAGGCGGAGGGGATTCCCGTGCGGGAAAAGTTTGAACGCCGCCGTGCCGGTTCGCTTGACGAGCGCATCAGCAATATTTTTATTTCCATCGGGATCCCGCCGAACATCAAGGGATACAACTATCTGAGAGAAGGAATCAAGATGGCAGTCACCGATCCGCACGTCATCAACAACGTGACGAAGGGACTGTATCCCGTAATCGCGGAGAAATACCTCACGAGCGCCAGCAAAGTGGAGCGCGCCATCCGTCATGCCATCGAGGTCGCATGGAATCGCGGACGTATCGATGCGATCAATGCCATTTTCGGCGCGCGGGTCTATATCGGCACCGAAAAGCCCACGAACAGCGAATTTATCGCGCTCGTGGCAGATAAACTCATTCTGGAAAACATGGTCTGAACGCCAAAGAAAAACGATAAGGGGGCGCGCCGCAAACGTGGCGTGCTCTTTTTTGTACCTTGTTTTCGGAGATACGCTCTGTTTCCGATGCAGTCGTTTATGTGTTGCTTCTTGAAGCGCCGCCAAAGGGGAATATGTCTCCGAAAATTTGATTATGATCGAAAATCCTTGCAGCGTCAGGCGCAAAATGCGACATTCTTTGCAAGGCGGGATTTATTTCGGCGCCAAAAGAATGGCAGACGTACGGCGGACGGACAATGCCCTCCGCATGCGGGAAAGTGTGGAGTGCGGAGCCGTACCGTCGGCACAGGGTCGTTCGGCGGCGTACCGGCGGATATATGACATTCCCGATATGGCGTCGGGACAGGCGTCGTTCGGCGCATTGGCGGAAGGCGGTGCGGCACAACCGTGGGACAGAAAAAGGCGTCGGTAAGGTTGAGTCCCTTCGGAATGAAAAACGGTGCGCGGCGGTGCGGGAAAAACGACGACAGGGGGCATATTCGCGAAGTTCGGCACGGTGAAGCAGTGGCGCGGGGACGGGTTTGTTTTTATAAATATGGTACAGTTTGCGAATTTTTTGAAAAGATGCATGAAATCGTTGAAAAATTCGTTTGGAAATGATATACTGTTGTGGATTGAGACATCAAGAATGGATGATGGCCCCCGTATGCGGGGCGGACAGGGAGGTTGAATTTGAACGGCGTCGGACGCGGAGAAGAAAAAGAAAATAAAAATAAAGGGGCGCTTCTGACACGGGAGACAGTGGGAATGACACTGCTCCTGTTCAGTGCGGTCATTTTTTTCATTGCCGTATCGGGACGGTATGTGTTCGGGGAGATCGGCGTGGCGATCACGGCATTTTTCGTGGGGATCGCGGGATATTTTGTCTATCCTCTGCTGGTCTTTGCCATCTACGGATCGGCGGCACTCGCCTTCGGGAAGAAGTGGATTCCGGCGCGTTGGATTCTGCGCTTCTTTTTGCTTGTGATTGCGGCGTTTCTCATCGTACATACGGCGACGTCGGCGGAGTACTTCGGCCGCGGATTCGGCGGATATCTCTCCGCCTGCTGGAGAGCCGCCGAGACCGATCTCGCGAACGGAACGGGGGGCGGAGTGCTCTTCGGCCTGATCGTGTATCCCGTGCGCGCGGTGCTTTCCACGGTGGGGGCGTATATCTTCTTTTCCCTTCTCGCCGCGCTTGCGATCTGGCTCATCCTCATCGCAACGCCTTTGCGCGCGCATCTTCTGCCCTCGGCGCGGATGCGCAAACCGCAGAAGGCCGCACCTGCCGAGAAACAGCCCATGAAGTTTGACGACCTGCCCGAGCCCGAGCACGCGGCAATGCCTTCCGCACAGCCGTCTGCCGCGGCGCCCGCAGAGGGCGCGCCCGTCTACGGATATTCCGTTCCGACGGCGCCTGCGTATAATACGGGCAGCGTTCCGCCTCAGATGCAGCCGCCTGCACCGCAGCCCGTGCGTTCCATGCCGTCGTATGCCGCGCCCCAGCCCGTGCAGAGCATGCCGCAGATGCCGCCCGCGCAGAACATGCCCCGTCCGCAGACCACGGCACAGAATGCGCCTGCCGAGCAGGACGTCCTGCATCTGCGCAGAGCGGACGGACGGCCGTACTATCCGCCCAAGCAGGACAAGCAGGAGGGCGATGCCTTTGCCGATCTGCCGAGCGATCCGCACGAGCGCAGCCGCGCGATTTTGTTCCGCAACGGCGACCCTGCAAGCAGCTACAAGAACAACCTGATCTTCGATCGGGATTCCCGTTTCAACACCTATCCCCGCCGCTCGAGCGTGGGGTATTCGGAGACGGAGCCCGCGCAGTCGGCGCATTCGTCCGGAACGTCGTCGCCCTATTCTGCGCCCGCATCGCCGTATGCGGACCGCTCTTCGGAGCGGAGCGCGCCGAGCTATACCGAACAGTACACGGCGGACACGTCCAGAACGCGGCCGTCCATGCCGCGCCAGGTGACGCCCGTGCGTCCCGAGCCCTCTGTTCCGGAGGACGACTTCAACTATCCGCAGACACCCTCTTACCGTGCGCCTGCCGAGTCGTCCGTCGACGAGCCCGACTATTCGCATGACGTCCCGTATGAGACGGAATTTTCCTCTCATCCGACCGTGGACGACTATACGGGAGCGTCCGAGGCGGCCGCGAGCGAAGAGCCGCCCGTCCGTCGGGAGGAGCCGTCTGCTTCCCGCCCGACCTATGATCCGTCTATCCGTCGGGAGGAGCCGTCTGCTTCCCGCCCGACCTATGATCCGTCGGCGTGGGGGATGGCAGAAACGACGGGGACAGCAGAAACGCCCTCTCCCGCGCAGCCTTCTTATGATACAAACAGATGGCAGACGCCCGAACCGACGCCGAAGGACGCGCCCGCCGCGCCCTCTTCGCCTGCTGCGCCTGCTGCATCGGAACCTGCCGCACCCGCCGCACCTGCCGCGTCGGAACCTGCCGCACCCGTTTCCCGCTCTTCCGATGCGCGGGAAAGAGAGTACCGAAATCTTTTCTCACAGCCGGTCGAGACGCGTACGCAGATCTCCGAAGAGTTTTCACGTCCCGTCGAGCCCGTGCGTCCCGTGGAGCCTGTGCGTCCCGTCGAGCCCGTGCGTCCCGTCGAGCCCGTGCGTCCCGTGGAGCC
>CAJFMF010000055.1 GCA_904391375.1 Candidatus Gallimonas faecavium
CGCTTTTCGACAATGTGGAGCGGACGACGACTGTCGAGGGACTGCGCTATCTCTCCTCTGCGTACGGGAAGATCAATGCCTCGGGCCGCGATGAAATGACGATCACCGTCACGATCCGCTATACCTATTGCGGAACAGACGGCGCGGGCAATCTTGTCCGGACAGATCTCGCCGCGCGTGAGGCAACCGTGACGGCAACCTTCTGATCCCGATTTGCAGCAAAAAAGGCGTTCCCTGTACGGAACGCCTTTTTTCTGTCTGCTGCGGCAGTTGTCTGTCATTCTATGGCGGGGCGGGATAGATGGTTGTGATCGTCTGTCATTTTGTTGCGGGGGTGTGGTAGGCGGCGGCAATCGTCTCGGCCGCTTTTTGTACGCGTGCGGCGAGTCCGACGGGAGCAAGTACGGTGAAGCCTGGCCCTGCGGACAAGATCTTTCCGACCAGCGAATCGTCGTCGGGCAGGGTCGCCTCGGCGTATTTTCTGCCGTCTTTTTCGTACACGGCTTCCACGCCCAGCCATTCTTCGGCGAAGGGGATGCTCTCTTCGGAGAGAGCAAACCGTGCGTTGACGCAGGTTTCGTCGTCCGTCCAGAAGGAGAGCGGAATGTCCTCGCGCGTGAAGGGGAGCCGTTCAAAGGTCTCGCCCGTATTTAAGATGGTGCGCATGCGTCCGATCTTGAACAGCCGAAATTCATTGCGCATACGGCAGAAGGCAAAGACGTACCAGATATTCTGCTTGTAGACGAGCAGATGGGGGAGAATGACGCGATGCGTCTTTTCGCCCTCGCGGGAGACGTAGTCGATCTCCAGCGCCTCGCGTTCGTTGACGGCGCGTTCGATGAGCGTCAGCCGTTCGGAAAAGCGCTCGCTGCTTCCCCATGCGCCGCTGTCCACCAGGATATTCCCCGAGACGGCGTCGTCCCGCCGCTCCGACTTGTGCTGCGATGTCATCTTCCGTATGGCGGATTGCAGAACGGGATCGTTGAGTTCGCTCTCCATCGCCTGCATTGCATTGACGGCCCGCTCGTATTCCTCCCGCGTCAGAAATCCCTTGGGCAGTTTATAGGCGTCCGAAATGTAGATGCCGCCGTACTGCCCGCGCGCCACGTCAATGGGAACGCCCGCGATCGTCATTTCGTCGATATAGCGGTAGACCGACCGCGGAGAAATGTCATACTCTGCCGCCAGCTCGTTCGCCGTCACCTTGCGCCGGCGCAGAAGCGTGAAGAGCATCTTGATCATGATCTCATATTTCATATTCCCGTTCTCCAAAAATATTTGTAAAAGAATTTTATCATACATGACAATAACTGTCAAGTATGGTGCGTAGAATAGGGAGTATGAATCACTTCTCTATGGAAACATTTCTGGAAACCATGCGCCGCCGCGAACGCGAGCTCCGCAATCGGGCGCTGCGCGAACGCCTGGAGCGCCTGCGCGCGCAGGGGACATGCCTGCACGGCCTGCGTACGCTGCGCGGACTCAAAGACGTCGAGCGCACCGAAACCGTCCATTTTGCTTGACCGCGGAAACGGCCCGGCGGCGGTTTTTGCATGACTGCGGAAACGGCTCGGCGTCGTTTTTTGCATGACCACAAAAGATGCAGAGCAGTCCGTTCTGGCATTTTTGCGTGATCGGATGCGTGCGGCATAGACATATGAAGATGCGTGCAAGGGCGGAACGGCGCAAATTTTGCATAAAGTGCGTGCAAGTATTTGACAATTTTCTCGGGGCGTCGTATAATAGCGCTATGAAACGATCGCTCGCAGTTGCAATTTACGGCTACGCGTATTACGTTTTGGCGTAATACTTTTTTCGCGCGTAGATCACTGACGGACACGGTTTGCGCGCAGGCGCAGGCCGTTTTTTTGTAGATGCGGGGAAAAAAGGAGATATTATGAAGAACGTCATGGACACCCTGCGTGAGAGGGGATTCATCAAGCAGACGGTGTACGAGGAGGAGCTGTACGAGAAGCTCGGATCGGAGAGCGTGCCCTTTTACATCGGGTTTGATCCGACGGCGGACAGTCTTCATGTGGGGCATTTCATGCAGCTGATCGCCATGAAGCACATGCAGGATGCGGGGCACCGGCCCATTATTCTGATCGGCGGCGGCACGGGGATGATCGGCGATCCGTCGGGCAGAACAGATATGCGTTCGATGATGACGCGCGAGACGGTAGAGTATCACGTTTCGTGTTTCAAAAAGCAGATGGCGCGGTTTATCCGTTTTGACGGGGAGAACGGCGCGATCGTGGTGAACAATGCCGACTGGCTGCTCAACCTCAATTATGTGGATTTCCTGCGCGACATCGGCGTATATTTTTCCGTCAACAAGATGCTGACGGCGGAGTGCTACCGTTCGCGCATGGAGAAGGGGCTTACCTTCCTCGAATTCAACTATATGCTCATGCAGGCATACGACTTCCTCGTGCTCAATCGGAAGTTCGGGTGTCTGTTGCAGCTGGGCGGGGACGACCAGTGGAGCAACATTCTCGCGGGAGCCGATCTCATCCGCCGCAAGGAGCACAAGGCGGCGTTTGCCATGACGTTCACCCTGCTCACGACGAGCGAGGGGAAGAAGATGGGTAAGACGCAGAAGGGTGCCGTGTGGCTGGACGAAAACAAGACGTCGCCCTACGAGTTCTATCAGTATTGGCGCAACACGGCAGATGCAGACGTTGAGAAGTGCCTGAAACTTCTCACGTTCCTTCCCCTGGACGAAATCGCCGCGCTCACGCAGTACAAGGACGAGCGCATCAATCACGCCAAGGAAGTTCTCGCCTATGAACTGACCAAAATGGTACACGGCGAGGAGAAGGCAAACGCGGCGCAGTCGGAGGCGCGCGGCGCATTCGGGGGCGAGGGCGAGATGCCCGAAAAGACCGTTCCCGCCGAGACGCAGACCATTTTGCAGGCGCTCATCGCGACGGGGCTGTGCAAGTCCAACGGCGAAGCGCGCCGATTGGTTGAGCAGGGCGGCGTGACCGTCAACGGGGAAAAGGTGACCGACGTCAATGCGCCGCTTCCCGCGTCGCCGTTCACCCTGTTCAAGGGCAAGAAGGTGCGTCTGCGGGTCATTGTCGGATGAGCTTTCTGAGCGTCGCCGCGCCGCACACGGCGGAGAAAGTCATTGAAAAGTCCCGCTTTCTCACCTATGCCGCGCACACGGCGGGCGAGGAGGAGGCGCGTGCGTTTTTAGAGCGCGTGCGCGCCGAACATCCGCTTGCGACGCACGTCTGTCATGCGTATGTCGCCGACCGTCTGGGCAACCTTATGCGCTTTTCGGACGACGGCGAACCACAGGGGACGGCGGGCATGCCCATTTTGGGCGTCTTGCGGGCGCGCAAGCTCTTTGAATGCGCGGTGGCAGTCGTGCGCTATTTCGGCGGCATCAAGCTGGGGGCGGGCGGACTGACGCGCGCCTATGCGGGGTGTGCCGCGGAATGCCTGGACGGCACTGAGCTCGCGCTTTGGGATGAGTGCGTGCAGCTTGCGCTCACGGTCGGCTATTCCGAAGTGGGAGCGCTCACCCGATGGCTGGACGGCAGATGTGCGATTCTTGCGCGGGACTTTGCCGAACAGGCTTGTTTTTCGGTGGCCGTGCGCGCGGGCGAATGCGATGCGTTCTGCGCAGAACTCGCCGATTTTCTCAATGGCAGGGTGAAGATCTGCGAGCAAAAACGCGAATTTTCGCCGTTTCCGCTCGACAAAGCGGACGGACAGATACAGAATACCAAATAAAAAACGGGGGCAATCCGTATGGAGATCATCAGAAGACAGCAGCTCAAGGAAAAACCGGCAAAGGGAACGCAACTCGGATTCGGGCGTTACTTCACCGATTATATGTTCACGATGAAGTATACCAAGGAAGCGGGTTGGCATGACGCAAAGATCGAGCCCAATGAGCCGAAGGCGTTTGACCTTGCCACGAGCATCTTTCACTATGCGCAGGGGATATTCGAGGGCATGAAGGCGTTCTTGCAGCCGGACGGCTCGATCGCCGTGTTCCGTCCCGAAGAGAACTGGGCGCGCATGAACCGCTCTGCCACGCGGATGTGCATTCCCAATTTCCCCGCGGACGTCGCCGAAGAGGGCCTGGAAGCGCTCTTGAAACTTGATCGGGACTGGATTCCTACCGAACCCGGCACGGCGCTCTATATCCGCCCGACCATTGTCGCGACGCGCGTCATGCTGGGCGTGCATGCCTCGACCGAATACTTGTTCTTCATCATTCTCTCGCCCGTCGGCAGCTATTACGCGCACGGCCTCGAGCCGACCAAGCTCGTCGTGGAGGACACGTACACCCGCGCGACCATCGGCGGAACAGGGGAGGCAAAGTGCCTCGGCAATTATGCCGCGTCCATGAAGGCGGGTGAGGAGGCGGAAGAAAAGGGGTTTGACCAGGTACTCTGGCTGGACGCCAACGAGAAGAAATACGTCGAAGAAGTGGGCAGCATGAATATGTTCTTCGTCATCGGCGGAGAGGTCATCACGCCCGCGCTCGTCGGTTCCATTCTGCCAGGCATCACCCGCAAGAGCTGTATCCAGATCCTCAAGGACAAGAATATCCCCGTCACCGAGCGCCGCATTTCCATCGATGAGGTCATCGAGGCGCAGAAAAACGGCACTCTGGACGAGGCATTCGGCACGGGTACGGCCGCCGTCATTTCGCCCGTCGGGCTCATTCGCTACAAGGACGTCGATTATACGATCGGCGGCGGAAAAATGGGCGCGATCACGAAAATGCTCTACGATACCATCACGGGGATTCAGTACGGGACGGCCCCCGACGTCTACGGCTGGCGCAAGATCGTGAAATAATTTTATGCCTTGAATACGGTATCTTAAAAAAACGGCGCGGAAGGATATCCGCGCTGTTTTTTTTGTAGCTTTTGCCTTTTGCTGGGCTTCGTCCGATGTAGTGCTTTGTCCGTTGTAGTGTTTCATCGATTTCTGCAACAGAATGATTTTCCCGCCAAGCGGATGCGTCACGTTTTTTTCGTTTGCGGCATACAATGCCGTACGGACAATCGGGGGCCGCTTCCGATTGCCGCGCATATGTGTCTGTACAAGGGAGGAAAAAATGACAAGATACAACAGAATCTGCATCTGCGGGTGCTTCCCGTGTTCCTGCAATCAGCAATGCTATGAAGTGTTTGCGGAATCGGACAGCCTGTCCGGAAGCACCGGCGGCTCCGGTATCACGGGACCGACCGGCCCCAGAGGAGCAACGGGCGCAACTGGTGCGACGGGTGTAACGGGTCCCACGGGGCTTACTGGCCCGACTGGCGCGACGGGTGTGACGGGAGCCACGGGTGTTACTGGTCCCACTGGTGCAACGGGCGTGGGAGTGACAGGCGCAACGGGCGTTACGGGCGCAACGGGCCCGGCTGGCCCCACGGGTGCTACAGGAGCCGTAGGGGCAACGGGCGCGACGGGCGCAACTGGTGCGACGGGTGTAACGGGTCCCACGGGGCTTACTGGCCCGACTGGTCCCACGGGCGTCACTGGTTCCACGGGAGCCACGGGCGTGGGAGTGACAGGCGCAACGGGCGTTACGGGCGCAACGGGCCCGACTGGCCCCACGGGTGCGACAGGCGTTACGGGGGCAACGGGCGCTACTGGCCCGACCGGTCCCACGGGTGCGACGGGCGCAACGGGGGCGACGGGGGCGGCGCCCGATACGCAGTTGCTTTCGGCCTATACCACGCCTTCCTCGCCCGGAACGGCGGGGAACGCGTTGCTCTTTGACGTCAACGGTGTCTCGTCCGGTTCGGCGATCACGCACACGGCGGGGGACAGCACGTTTACGCTTTCCCAGCCGGGCATCTACACGGCGGCGTTTCATGGGAACCTTGCTCCGGCATCGGGGGCGAATTTCCCCTTGAACGTCATTCTCGAATTGCAGCAGGACGGGACGGTCGTACCGGGAGGGATCGTTCAGCATACCTTTCATACGGCGCCCGATACTGCAACGGTTGCATTTTCGGTACCGGTACAGGTCCAGAGTGCGCCGTCCGAATTGCAGGTTGTCGGGGAAGGCGGAAATTTCGTGTACAGCGCCGTGACGTTGACGGTGTATAAAGTCTCGTCGTGACGGCGGTTGATTTCTCTTTCGGGGGACGGGCAATGCCCGTCCTTTTTTTGCTTTCAAGGAATTTTTTCCGATCGGAAGGGCGTTTCGGGACAAGAAGCGCATGGATATTTTACGGATTTATGCAATAACGCCCAAAATACGCTTCCAGGAAAAGGACATTGCGGAAATGAAAGGAAACGAACGGTTTCTTACGGCAATCAAGAGGAAAAATATAAAAAAGGTCACAAAAAATTGAGAACGCTTGCGGAATATCGTGACATACGGAAACGAACGTCTTTGTCTGCGAAAATATGATAAAATTTTTTTCAGAGTGTTGACGGACATAAAAAAGCGTGTTATAATTCGGGTGAATCCGGCAGGAAATATTCCGAACGGGACACACAAGGACGGTGACGACGGGCAAAATACAGACAGGAGCAAAAAGAGGGCAACGTTGAGTGTTCGGCAGAGGCAGCCTGCCATAAAAGCAGAGACAATCTGCCGTGAAAAAGAACGGATATATTTTGCAATCGATGACATGATTGCGAGGAAGAAAACGATATGAACGGAACAAAAAAGAGTTTGCGATTGGTGTCGGTTTTGGCATCGCTTGTTTTGTTTTCGGCGCTCCTTGCGGGGTGTTCGAAGACGGAGGAATATCCTACCTGGAAGCTGTCCGATACGGTGACGGCAAGTTTTTCCGACAACGGGAAATACGGGTATATTCTTAAAATTGAGGGCAGCGGGGCAATTCCCGACTATGCTTCGGAGCATGACACGCCGTGGGACGGCAGGGCAGGCAGGATCACGTCGATCGAATTCGGCGACGGGATCGTGTCTGTGGGAGACAACGCATTTGTCGGCTGCGCCGCGCTGGATTATGTGATTTTGCCGTCGAGCGTGACGGAGATCGGCACGCATTCCTTTTATGAAGATACTTCGGTCTATGCATATTCCGAGGTGGAAGCAAAAGACGGGACAACGGTCTATGTGTACTCGGAGAACCAGCCTTCCGCAGGGGGGGATTTCTGGCATTTCCGCAACGACGGGACGCCTACGGTCTGGGAAAGTCTGAAAGTGCTGTTTATCGGAAACAGCTTCACCTATTATAATGATATGCCGCAGCTGTTCGGACAGATTGCCTCGGGCGCGGGGGAGCTGGTGGAAGTGCATTCGATCGTACACGGCAGCTACACGCTGGAAAAATATGCCGATCCCAACGACGTTGCGGCGCCGACCGACGACGTGACGATGCAGGGCTGCGGGCAGATCGTCGATCAGACGCTCCGTGCAAGCGACGATTACGATGTCGTCATTTTGCAGGAACAGAGCACGCGGCCTGTGACCAATTACAATTCCTTTGTGGAATCGGCGCGCACGCTCAAGGAAAAGATCGGCGAGACGCAAAAGGACTGCGAGGTGTATCTGTATGCGACGTGGGGCTTCCCTGCGGGTCTGGACAGCACCTATGCGACCATTCCCGATCTGGAAGCGGCCATCCGTCAGGCGTATAAAAACGCGGCGGCTGAGATCGGCGCGTCCGTCTCCAATGTCGGCGAGGCCTTTACGGCGATCTATACGCAGCACAGCGAGATCGGACTCTACAACGCGGACGGAAGACATCCGACGTACGTGGGTTCCTACCTTGCGGCGTGCGTTCACCTGGCGACGATTCTTGACTGCGATCCCAGGACGACGACGTTCACGGGAGAGCTGAGCGAGGACGACGCCAAGCTGATGCAGAACGTAGCGTATGAAGCCGTCTTTGGGTCATAAGACGGGAACGCGTACGGAGCAAGTACACAGAAAGAAAGGGCAAGAAGTAACAACAAAAGGAGATAGATGGGATGAAAAAGCGCTTCATAGCAGTTCTCATTGCTTTTGTGGTGTGTTTGGCGGCTTTTTCGGGCTGTTCCGCGGTGAAGGGGCTTGAAAGAGACGTTCAGGTCATCTTGCAGAACGAGGGCGAATATGTGGGGACGTACACCGTCAACATTTTCAGCAATGCCGTCGTTCCCGAGATGACGAAAGAGGGATATCAGTTCCGCGGCTGGTCGCCCAAGGACAACTGGACGGAAGGGGTGGACAGCGAAGATCTGCTCTCCGCGAATACGGGGCTCATTCGGTATGACGACATCAAGGATTATGTCGGAAAAGAGAGCCTGAGCATCACGCTGTACGCGGCGTATTCCGAGATCCCGCATCGCGATCTTGTCATTGCATGGTACGACAAAGAGACGACGTCGGGCCTCAATCAGGAGTACATCGATTCCTTCCAGAGCGCGCTCTATTCCTATCTGACGACGCAGGGATATACGCCCGATCAGATGGACATCGTGATCCGCGGATATGCGGGAGACGTCGGCACGACCTGTTCGGAGATCCGAAAGGACAGCGACGTCGATATCATGATCGGCTGGTCGTCCACGAGCAACCTGACGGAGACGGGCGGCATGACGGAAGGCACGGACTTCATCGAGAACAACAGCGGAGTCACGATCGGCGCCAAAGAGCGCTATGCGGCAAGGCTTACCGACACCGAACTTTGCAATCTGGTGTATCGGTGGATCTTTGACACCTATTCGGAGACGGGCCTTCCGGAGGAGCCGGAGCCTCAGCCGGACGCCGATCTCGTGATCGCGTGGTACGACAGGCATACGGACAGTACGGACTCCGGACTTACGCAGGAAATCATGGACGGCTTTGTCACGGCGCTGCGCGCGTATCTCTCGACGCAGGGGTACGACGGAGCGGCGCTGAATATCGTGACGCGCGCATACAGCGGTGCCGTCGGGGACAGCTGCGGGGCGATCAAGGAAGTCGGCGACGTGGACATCATGCTTGGCTGGTCGAGCAACATCGACAGCACGGGCGGCATGACGGAAGGCGTGGACTATTTGCAGAACGTGGGCGGCGTGACCATCGGGACGGCGGAGCGCTATGCCGCGCGTCTGACGAACGATGAACTCACCCGTCTGGTGTATCGGTGGATCTTCGATACCTATTCTGAGACGCCGCTTCCCGACTATTCGGACGATCCGTCGGAGGAGCCTGAAGCGCCCGATCTTTCGGACAGAACGCTGAAGATCGCCTGGTACGACAAAGAAGAGACCTCCGGACTCAATCGCCTTATAATCGCGAATTTTAAAAATGCGCTCGACGCA
>CAJFMF010000056.1 GCA_904391375.1 Candidatus Gallimonas faecavium
AAGGAGTTTTCCGAAAAGGTTGGCGGCCCTGTCATGTTCTGCGCGGCGGCGGAGGAGAACATCGCCGTGCTTGCCGATTCCCGCGGCGACGCGTACTGCGGTATGCTGAACGCAAGCTATAATTTGAAATTGCGCGGCGTCAAGGCGTATATCCCCGAATATCCCGTGGGGGACGCCGAGGACTGCGCGGACATGATCCATGACTTCCTGCCCGTTGCCCGTGCGGTGTACGCTTTGAAGCATTTGAAGATCATTTCCTTCGGGCCTCGTCCCATGAACTTCCTCGCCTGCAACGCGCCCATTCAGCAGCTGTATAACCTGGGCGTGGAGATTGAGGAAAACTCCGAGCTTGACCTCTTCGAGGCGTTCCATAAACATGCGGGCGACAAGCGCATTCCCGACGTTGTAAAGGATATGGAGAAGGAGCTCGGCAAGGGAAACAAGAAACCCGAGATTCTTGCCAAGCTCGCACAGTACGAGCTGACGCTTCTCGACTGGATCGAGGCACACAAGGGAAGCCGCGAATATGTGGCGATTGCAGGCAAGTGCTGGCCTGCCTTCCAGACGCAGTTCGGCTTCGTTCCCTGCTATGTCAATTCGAGACTGACGGGCAGAGGGATTCCCGTCTCGTGCGAGGTGGACATTTACGGGGCACTCTCCGAGTTCATCGGAACGGTCGTTTCCGAGGACGCGGTGACGCTTCTTGACATCAACAACACGGTGCCGAAGGAACTTTACAACGCGGACATTGCAGGCAAGTACAGCTACAAGCTGACGGATACGTTCATGGGCTTCCACTGCGGAAACACCTGCGCAGGAAAGCTGTGCAATCCGACGATGAAGTACCAGAAGATCATGGCGCGCTCGCTTCCCGTGGAGGTGACGAACGGTACACTGGAAGGGGACATTGTCGCGGGAAAGATCACCTTCTTCCGCTTGCAGTCGACGTCGGACAATCACCTGCGCGCGTATGTTGCACAGGGAGAAGTCCTGCCCGTGGCGACGCACAGCTTCGGCTCGATCGGCATTTTTGCGATTCCCGAGATGAAGCGGTTCTATCGCCATGTGCTCATCGAGGGCAACTTCCCGCACCACGGCGCGGTGGCATTCGGACACTTCGGCAAAGCGCTCTTTGAGGTGTTCAAGTATCTTGGTGTTGAGGATATCGGTGTCAATCTGCCTGCGGGTACGCTTTATAAGACGGAAAATCCGTTTGAGGGATAAACGATGACATTGCAAAACGGGGATATTGTTGTATTCGCAGGCGATTCGACGACGGATGCGGAAAAAGCAACAACGGCGGACGGACTCGGAAACGGATATGTCAGGCTGATACGAGATGCGCTCTATGCCTTCCGTCCCGAGGAGGAGTTCCGCATCGTCAACGCGGGCGTGAGCGGGAACACGTCCGCGCATCTGCTTGCGCGTTGGGAAAAAGATGTGCTTTCCATCAAGCCGAACGTTGTCTTTTGCATGATCGGAATCAATGATGTGTGGCGGCATTTCGATGGCCTTGATCCGCTCGATGCCCGTATTTCCGCAGAGGAATACGCAAAAAACGTATCGGCGATCTGTTCCATGACAAAGGGAGTGCGGGAGTTTATCTTTATGACGCCTTTTTACATGGAGCGCAGTCATGTCGATGAGATGCGCGTTATGACGGAGCAATATGCTCAGGAGATGCGGTCTGTTGCGCGGAGCAATCATGTCGGACTCGTTGAGCTGCAGCCCGTTTTCGATGACTATATGCGGGCGCGGTCCGGACAGACGATTTCGTGGGATCGTGTCCACCCTGCGCGTGTTGGTTCCATGCTGATTGCCCGTCGCCTGTGGCAGGAGTTTCAGAAATAGGAAAAAGCCGGGCATTTGCCCGGCTTAAATGTTTTATGCAAGGAACTCTCCCCTTGACGGAAACGGTAATTTGCTTATCCCCAGGAACAAGAGAGCGATAGGACGCTGTGATCAGTCGTTTTTGAGATAGGATATAACCATGTCGGCGAGGCGGCTTAGAAGTTCGTCGCTGAGCATCTGATCGCGCCCTTCGCGCGAGAGCGTCTCACAGTAGAACGTATAACCGGCCAGAATATGAGAAAGGGCCGCCGTAAGCTCTTCGAGCGGTTTGTCCCTGCGAAACAGTCCGCTTTCCTGTCCTGCGCGGATCTGCTTCTCAAAGAGCGGAAAGGGGGCGTAGGCCTTTCCTTTTTTGTTGTTGGTGGTCGCATAGACGGAATAGAGCGTTAAAAACAGCAAGTCGTCATGCACTTCTTCGGAGAGATTCTTAAAAGAAAGAATAGAGTAGCGGATGATGTTGTCCGGGGAGTCGCAATCCGGCGCGTCGGCAATGCGCGCAAGGTAGGAATGCGCGACGACATCCGCGACAAGATCGGACAAGATCTCGTCAAGATTGTTGTAGTAGACATACAGTCTCTGACGCGAGATTCCAGATCGCAGGGCGATTTCGCTCATGAGTCCGTCCGAAATGCCGCGCTCCAAAAAGAGTTTTTTTGCTTCGGACAAAATCCGTTGTTTGCGCTCGGCGCGCTTTTGCTCCAATTTATTCATATCAGAAGTCTAACATATTTTTTCGCGAAAGACAAGCGTTTTTCAAAAATTATTTACACACTGTAAACTTTTTCTGAAATATACTTGACACAGTGTAAATGATATGATACAATGAACGTACAAGGAACAGGAGGAAAGGGGATGTTCAGACTCTTTCGGTATCTGCGCGGAAGGGAGATCGCCATGTTTGCGGCGCTGCTGGTATTTTTGGTGGCGCAGATTTTTTGCGATGTGACGATGCCGACGTATACGGCGGAAATTGTAGCGAAAATGCAGCAGGGGGCGGACGCCGCGTCCATTTTGCTTACGGGCGGCATCATGTTGGCGTTTGCGGCGGGGAGCATTGCGGCGACCATAGCGGAGAGCATTCTCTCGGCACGAATTTCCACGCGACTTGGAAGGCGTCTGCGCGGAGAGGTGTTTGCGCATGTCGTCAACTTTTCCGATAAAGACGCGGGCAGTTTTTCGACGGGCTCGCTTCTGACGCGGACGACCAACGACGTCCAGCAGGTCGTCTCCGCCATGGTCTTGGGGCTTCGTCTGGGAGTTGGCGCACCGCTCATGGCGGCGATGGCGATCATCCGCATTGCGCAGACGAGCGGAGAGCTCACGCTTGTCACGGGCGTAGCCGTCGTCATTCTGCTCGCGGGAATCATGGCGATCCTGATGATCGTCCTTCCCCGCTTCAAGCGGATCCAGAAGCTTACCGACCGTCTCAACGGGACCATGCGCGATACGCTTACGGGCATCCGCGTCGTGCGGGCGTATAACGCAGAGGACTTTCAGCGCGGACGCTTTGAGCGTGCGAGCCGCGATTTTGCCAAAAACAACGTCTTTACGGGCAGAGTGATGGCGGCAATGTCGCCGCTTATGCAGCTCGTCTACAGCGGACTGACGCTTGCCATCTATTGGCTTGGGTGCTTCATCATCGTACGCGACAACGATGCCGCATTCTTCCCCGAGATGTTCTCATTCACACAGCTTGCGGCGCAGGTCGTGACGGCGTTCATGGTGCTCGTCATGCTGTTCAATCTTTTGCCGCGCGCACAGGTGTCGGCGAAGCGCATTCTGGAAGTGCTGAACAAACAGTCGGACATCCTCGACCCCGCTTCGCCGCAGATGTATGCTTGCGACGGATCCATTGTCTTTGAAGACGCGGCCGTCGGGTACGGCGGGAAACCCGTCTTGTCGGGACTTACCTTCCGCGTGGAGGCGGGACAGACGCTCGCCGTCGTGGGGGGGACGGGCGTCGGAAAGACGACGCTTCTAAAACTCATCCTGCGCTTTCTGGACGCCGAACAGGGCAGCGTGCGCATCGGCGGGAGGGACGTGCGCGAGATAACGCAGAAGGATCTGCGCGCCTCACTTGGATATGCGCCGCAGAAGAGCGTGCTCCTGTCGGGAACCATCCGTCAGAATCTCGCCTTTGCCGATCCGACGCTCTCGGATGAAACGCTTTCCGAGGCAGCGAAGATCGCCTGTGCGGACGAATTTATCGCGGAAAAGGGCGGGCTGTCCGCCGAGGTCGCGCAGGGAGGCAGGAATTTTTCGGGCGGACAGAAACAGCGCCTCTCCATTGCGCGCGCGGTGGCGAAAAAACCGAAGATCGTGCTCTTTGACGACAGCTTCTCCGCGCTCGACTTTGCGACGGACGCAAGGGTGCGCAGAAACCTTTCGGAGCAGCTACCCGATGTCACGAAGGTCATCGTCGCCCAGCGCATTTCCACCGTGCGGGATGCGGACGTCATCGTGGTCTTGGACGGCGGCACGGCGGTGGGCGTGGGGACGCATGAAACGCTCTTAAAGACGTGCAACGTCTATCGCGAGATCGCACAAAGTCAATTATCGGAGGAGGAACTTGCCGTATGAAACAGCATTCCGCACTCGGAAAACTTCTCAGGTATTGCAAACGGCATCTGTTTGCGCTCGCATGCGTGCTCATCCTGAGCATTGCGGGCGTGTTCCTCACCGTGTACGCCACGACCTATCTCCAACAGCTCACCGACTACATCGGTGCGGCGGCAATGAAGGCGCAGGACGGACACCCCATGTCCGAGATCATGGACATGGCGGTCATTGCGCAGCTCGGATTCACGCTTCTGGGCATGTATCTGGGTGCGGCGGCATGTACCTATGTGCAGGCATTTCTGATGACGGGGATCAATCAGAAGATCGCGCTTCGCCTGCGTTCGGACATCGCCGCAAAGATCTCCAGACTGCCCATGCGCTACTTCGACAGCCATGCGACGGGGGATACGCTCTCGCGCGTGACCAACGACGTGGACACGGTGGCGCAGTCCATGAACGCGTCCATCGCAACGGCGCTCACGGCAGGGGTGCAGATCGTCATCGTGGTCGTCATGATGTTCACGACCAACTGGCAGATGACGCTCACGGCATTTGCGACCGTGCCGCTCTCGCTTCTCGTGCTCTTCCTCGTCGTGCGCGTGTCGCAGAAGTACTTCCGCCGTCAGCAGAAAGAGCTCGGCGCGCTCAACGGCAACGCAGAGGAATACTATTCGGCCCTTGAGCTGTTGCGCGCCTGCAATGCGGAGGAGCGTGCTGTCCGCACCTTTGAAGCGCAGAACGAAAAACTCAGAAATGCCATGTACAGGGCGAACGTGCTCTCGGGAATTCTGCACCCGCTCACGACGTTCATCTCTAAGCTCGGCTATGTCGCCATCTGCGTGGTGGGCGGCGTGCTCATGGCGGGCGGGGGAACAAGCCTCGGAGAACTCGCCGCATTTCTCATCTATATCAATCTCTTTCAGTCGCCGCTGTCCCAGCTCGGGCAGGTCGCCAACCAGTTCCAGCAGGCGTCTGCCGCGGCAGGCAGAGTGTTCGAAGTCCTGGAAGAGACGGAAGAGCCTGCCGAGAAAGCGGCCGCAGAAATCGATCTGCAGTCCGTTCGCGGGGACGTGGAATTTCGTCATGTCCGTTTCGGCTACGATCCCGAAAAGCCTGTCATCCGCGACTTCTCCGCCAAAGTGAAAGCAGGGCAGAAGGTCGCCATCGTCGGTCCGACGGGCGCGGGCAAGACGACGCTTGTCAACCTTCTGATGCGCTTTTATGAGTGCGGGGGAGAGATCCTCATCGACGGGGTGAACACGAAGGAGATGACGCGGGAGAACGTGCGCGAACTCTTTTCCATGGTGTTGCAGGACGCATGGGTGTTCGAGGGAACGCTCAAAGAGAACATCGTGTATTGCAAAGAGAACGTCGACGAGCAGAAACTCGTCGAAGCGGTGAAGGCGGCGGGGATCTATCAGCTTGTACATACGCTTCCGCAAGGGGGCGACACGATCATTCATGACGAGGCGCTCTCGGGCGGACAGAAACAGCTCATCACGATCGCGCGCGCCATGGTGGACGATGCGCCCATGCTCATTCTGGATGAGGCGACGAGCAACGTGGATACCCGCACCGAACAGCTCATTCAAAGGGCGATGGATCAGCTCACGGAAGGCAGAACGAGCTTTGTCATTGCACACCGCCTTTCCACGATTAAAAATGCCGACCTTATTCTGGTACTCGATCACGGGGACATCGTGGAGCAGGGCACACATGAGGAATTGCTCGCAAAGCAGGGATTTTATTATGAGCTTTATCACGCGCAATTTGCGGCATGAAGCCGCAGAGGAACAAAAAAGGAGGGATGCAACTCCACATTTTACAAAAGATAAACTCGCTAATTCTCCTTGTGCTGTTCCTTCGCTTGCGGAGCAACAAGAAATCGCGGAGTATTTGGACAAGAAGTGTGCTGAAATTGATCGATTGATCGCAATCAAACAGCAAAAAATCGAAAAATTAAACGATTACAAAAAATCTTTGATCTACGAATACGTCACAGGTAAAAAACAGGTGAGTTAAATGAAAAATTCTATGCCAAAGCCAAGACTTATTAATATTTTGTTTTGGGCAATAGCCGTTGCTTTCTCTCTTTTATATTGGGGGTTAATCAATCCTGAAACTATTACGGATACGGGGAAAATTGCATCAGCTTGTTTATTTGCAATTTTATGCCTTGCTCTTTTATGCTGGACAATTTATTATTGCTATTACCTCATATTTGTAAATGAAAACAATAAGTTGCCTTGGGATAGCTGGATGTTGTATGCGTCCTTATTCTTTTTATATGTTGGGGTAAATCTTTTATCGGTTTTTTCATTATTTGAAATTCAAAAGATTTATATTTGTGAAATATTTTTTCTTTTTTTCCTTGCATGTATCTTTGCGCGGATTCTATTTAATATAATTCGCAAATCTGGCTTTTTTGCTTATACAGAAGAAAATATAGCGTTATTTATAGCAATTTTTTTCGGGGCATTTATCATTGCTATCTATTTTCAGACCAGCCTTGCAGCCAATATTATTGCAGATATTTTAATGGGTTGCATAAGTGTCCTTCTTATCACTTTCATGCTTAAAACATTTGTAGTCGAACAAGTGAAGTTGAAATCGTTGTCTGATATAATGAATTTTGTTTTCCTTTTTTTGACTACGATCGCAACTTCAATTACAACAATATATCTTTTGTTTTGGGGATTGGAAGCGGATAACCATGACTTATTCAATTCTATAATAACCGTGTTTGCCGGCGTACTTGGCGGCGCTCTTACTCTTGCCGGTGTTGCATGGACAATCAGATCACAGCGTGAAAAAGATCACAAGGAAGAAGTTTTGAAGTGCAAGCCGCTTTTTCGATATTGTGAGAAAGATGATGCCCAAAATAAAGAGATTGATCAAACTTTTAATTTTACGAAAGGCAATGCACTCTTAAAAAACTTTTTCGAGGGGGGATTTTGCTTTAAGAATTTCGCCGAAAGCGTGTTTGAAATTCAATCAATAGAAGTAAATGGAAATGTATTTACTCCGTTAGAGTATGCGCTGGTTGAGAAAAATACTTATTTTAATATTCGGTTTTACAAGTCAAGTGAAGGCGTTTCAAGTTTTTGTATGAATGTTGTTGACATTTTGGGAAATCCCTATCGGTTCGAACTTGTTCGAGGGGAAGAAGGGGAGATCACTGGAATTCGGGAAGTAAAGGAGAAATAACGAATGGACACAAGCGAAAAACGGTTTGAAAGCGATATCGAAAGTTTTCTTGTGAGCGAAGCGGGCGGATACGAGCAGTTTTCCTATCTCAATCCCGACGGGCACCGCATTCAGAAATATGTCTATGATAAGGAAAAGGCGATCTATCCCGAAGTGCTCGTCAACTTTATCGCGCGCTCCCAACCCAAGGCATGGGCGCGGTATCAAAAATATTATGGGGACGACGCCCCTGAAAAACTTTACCGCCGCTTTCAAACCTCCGTTCAGGAAAACGGGCTTCTTCACGTCCTCAAATACGGCATCGAGGATATGGGCATCAAACTCAAAGTCTGCTTTTTCAAGCCTGAATCCGACCTCAATGAGGAGCAGAACGAGCTTTACAAGCAAAATATCCTCGGCTGTACGCGGCAGTTCTCCTATTCCAAACTCAACAATAACACCATGGATATGGTGCTCTCCGTCAACGGCATTCCCGTGGTCGCGCTCGAACTCAAAAATCAATTCATGGGACAGGACGTCGATTGCGCCATAGAACAGTTCAAAAACGACCGCGATCCAAAAGAATTTTGTTTCCGACTCAATCAACGCTTTTTGGTCTATTTTGCCGTCGATCTCTACAATGTCTTTATGACGACCTCGCTTTCAGGCGCCGCTACGCGCTTTATGCCCTTTAACCAAGGCTCCAACGGCGCGGGCGTGACGGGCGGGAAGGGCAATCCCGTCAACCCCGATGGCTACGCCACTTCCTACCTTTGGGAAAAAGTCTTACAGCACGATTCCTTGCTCGATCTCATCAACAAATTTATCTCCTTTGTCAAAGAAAAAGAGGAAGTCGAGCGCGCAGGTCAGATCAGACTCGTCGAAAAATCAAAACTCATCTTCCCGCGCTATCATCAGTTCGATGTCGTCAACAAAGTCGTCGCCGACGTCCGCCAATTCGGCGCAGGCAAAAGTTATCTCATCGAACATTCCGCCGGCAGCGGCAAATCCAATTTCATTGCCTGGATCATGATTCATATTCTCCTAAGCACACGAGAAAGGTAAACCCGTCTCCTAAAGGAAACGGGTTTGCCTTTAACTTGTCTGGTGACACCGAGCATAAGAGGTTTGAACCGTTTATGGAAAAGAAAAGCCGATGCTCATCGGCTGGCGAGGCATCGGCTTTCATTGGGTCGGCATAGTTGTAATATATTTCGATCTTGTCGTCACAGAGAACCGTGAGATGGAAAAGGGCGGGCGACGCTCCGGAAGGAGCGCCGCTCGCCCTTGTATTTTTACATAGATTGTTTACGGGATTTCCGCCATCGACGGTATGGGGGAAACTTGTATGGCGTTTGGAAAAAATGGGGAAACGCCATATCTTTTTTCGAGGCGGAAATTCGTTTCAGTCGGCATTTTTGCGCATGACAGAAGGGGAGAGACCGAACATCTTCTTAAATTGTTTGGAAAAATAATTATAATCGGGAATGCCGCATTGCTCTGCAACAGCGCCGATCGGAAGACGGGTTTGTTCCAG
>CAJFMF010000057.1 GCA_904391375.1 Candidatus Gallimonas faecavium
CTGACATCGGGAACAGACTTTCAAAACACAATGCGCAGCGGCGCCCCTCCCACAGGACGGGCGCCGCTGCATTCTTTCGGACAAAATTCGGCACATTGTGTCACAGCTTCCTTGCGTGCGCAATTACGCAACTGTTATCCTGTTCTCATGGACAAGGAGGCAATTATGCAGACGCTTTTACTCGATCGGCGCACGCAGGACATGATCGAAGGCTACGTCCCCGAAGGAGACGTCCTCTCCGCGCTCGTGCGCTTTTTCTCCATCTTTGCGGACAGCACCCGCCTGCGCATTCTCTCCGCGCTCGCCATCTCGGAGATGTGCGTGACGGATATCTCGCGCGTGCTCGGCATCAACCAGACGACGGTCAGCCATCAGCTCCGCTTTCTCAAGGACGCGGGCATGGTCCGCTATCTGCGGCACGGAAAGATCATCTTTTATTCGCTCGCCAACGACATCGTGAACGATGTCCTCTTAAAGGGAGTCGAGTTTCTCGGCTATTAGGCGCATAGGGGAAAAACTGCGACGGGCGTTGACGGCAAACCGTTTGGAAGGGCGGGCGGCGCCCCTGGACAGACTGCTCGGAAGGTCGGGCGGCGTATGATTTGCGCGACGAAGGCGCTTCCGCGCAGGACGGATGGGCAGGGCAGGCGGAAAGAGCGTAAAAAAAAGGAGGCGATGCCGCGGGCGGACAGGGGACTGTCCGCCCGCGGCGTTTTCGGAAAATTCCTCGTATCTGCTTGAAAAAAACGCATAAAGCGTGTATAATGGAACCATGAGCGAGAGCGTCATCCGCGAAAAATTAAAACTTTTACCCGATCGTCCGGGCGTGTACATCATGATGGATGCGGACGGGGTCGTCATCTATGTGGGGAAGGCGCGCGTTCTCAAAAATCGGGTGCGGCAGTACTTTCATTCCACGCTCAAGACGCCGAAAGTGCAGGCGATGGTGGACAACATTGCCGATTTCGCCTATGTCGTCACGCCGAGCGAGGTGGACGCGCTCGCGCTCGAAAACACCTATATCAAGAAGTACAAGCCCAAGTACAACATCCTTTTGAAGGATGACAAGACCTATCCCTACATCAAGGTATGGACGCGGGAGGAATATCCGCACATCGGGATCACGCGCAAGGTAAAGCGGGGAGACGGCAAGTACTTCGGCCCCTTTATGGGGGGGATTGCGGCAAAGGAGATCGTGGACGTCGCCGCGAAGGTATATCACATCCGAACCTGCACGGCGGCGGTGAAGGAAAAGCCTGCGAAGCCGTGTCTGGAATATCATCTCGGGCGGTGCGGGGCGCCCTGCGCCCATCTCATCCGCCGCGAGGAATACGCCGAGCAGGTGGAAAAGACGCTTGCCTTTCTCGGGGGCGACTATGAGGAGGCGGAACGCATTCTCAGCGAGAAGATGCGCGCCTTTGCGGAGCGGGAAGAGTTCGAGCTTGCGATGGAGTACCGCGATCGGATTGAGATGCTCTCCCGTCTCGGGGAGCGTCGGATCACGGCCATGCCGCGCGACGTGGATGCCGATATCTGGGCGTTCGAGACCAACGGACTGTACGCCGCGGCGAGCGTGCTTCTGACGCGGGGCGGAATTATGCAGGGGAGCCGCAACTTTTCGCTCGACGAGGGCGCGGGGGAGCGCGGCGAGAGCTTTCTTTCCTTTCTCACGCAGTACTATGCGGTACACGAACTTCCGCACGAACTGGTTGCCGACGAGCCCTTTGACGAACAGCTCTTCCTCGACTATGCCGAGAAGAAGGCGGGGCGCAAGGTCACGCTCACCCGTCCGAAATACGGGGTTCGCCGCGAGCTTCTGGACATGGCGGAGGGGAACGTCCGCGAGTATCTGGAAAAATCCATTTCCGCGATCGAACACAAGAGCGACATGACGACGGGCGCGTGCGAGCGCCTGAAACAGCTTCTATCGCTGCGGCACTATCCCAAGCGCATGGAGTGCTACGATATTTCCAACATTTCGGGCGTGGACAAGGTGGGCAGCATGGTCGTCTTCACGGACGGCGAGGCGGACAAGGTGCAGTATCGCCGATTCCGCATCCGCACGGTGGAGGGGGCGAACGACTTTGCCTCGCTGCAGGAGGTGCTGCGCCGCCGCCTGGGGAAACTCGGCACGGCGGAAGAGGAGCGCTTTGCCCGACCACAGCTCATCGTCATCGACGGCGGAAAGGGACAGCTCTCTGCCGTGCGCGAGATCTTTGACGAAATGGGCATTACGGACATCGATCTCGTGGCGCTTGCCAAGCGGGAGGAAGAGGTGTTCACGCTTACTTCCGATGCGCCCGTCCTGCTCGATCGGCGCGACTACGCCTTAAAGACTTTGCAGCGCATCCGCGACGAGGCGCACCGCTTTGCGATCACCTATTTCCGCAGTCTGCACTCCAAGCGCAATCTTGCCTCCGTGCTCGATGAGATCGAGGGCGTCGGCAAGCAGAAGCGCATGGCGCTCATGCAGGCATTCGGCGACATCGACAAGATCATGCACGCCGGCGTGGACGAGCTCGCCCGTGTCGAGGGCATCGGCCCCGCGCTTGCCGCGCGCATTCACAGTCATTTCGAGGAACTATGAGATATCCGCTTTTTTTATCGGACTTTGACGGGACGCTCGTCCGCGGGGACGGGACGGTCTCGGAGACGACCAAGCGCGCCATTGCCGCCTATCGGGCGGCGGGCGGGATCTTTGCCGTGGTTACAGGCAGGGGACTTACGTCCATTCTGCCGCGGCTCAGAGAGCTCGGTCTTTGCGAGGGGCTTGTCGTGGCCTATCAGGGCGCGACGATCGCCGACATCGCGACGGGAAAACTCGTCAAAGACGACGGTTTTTCCCGCGAGGACGCGTTGAAGGCGGCGCGGCTCTTGGAACAGGACGGCCGTCACGTCCACATCTATACGGTGGACAAGCTGTATTCCAACATGGAGGACGACGCGCTGCATATGTATGAACGCATCTGCGGCGTGAAGGCGGAGATCGTGACGGACATGCCGCTCTCCGAACTCATCGTCCTCAAAAATCTGCGCATCATAAAAGAACTCGCCATGGTGAACAAGGAGGATCGCCGTCCGCTCATGGAATGGCTGACGCCCCGCCTCGGCGAGGGGCTCTATGTGACGTGCTCCTCCGATTTTCTGGTCGAGGTAATGCCTGCGGGCCAGAGCAAGGCGGCAGCCGTCGACTTCTTGTGCAACTACTACGGCATTCCGCGCGAACGGTGCGCCGCCATCGGCGACCAGCTCAACGATCTGCCCATGATCGCCCGCGCGGGCGGAAAATTTTCCGTCGCCAATGCGGAGGAGATCCTGCGCCGTCAGACGCAGGTTGTCGCTTCGGTGGAGGAGGACGGCGTCGCGGAGGCGCTCGCCGTCGCCATGCAGGAGACTTCATCAGGGGGTGCATTATGACCGAGAACATTCTGCCCAAAGAGACCGTCATGCTCGACAAGTTTGCGTCCGATCTGGGCCTGGAAATGCTGTATGCGGGCAGAGGGATCATCACGCTCACCAGCATCAGCGTCGACCGCCCCGGACTTCGGCTTGCGGGGTTCTTCAGCTATTTCGATACGCAGCGCATCATGCTCATCGGACTCACCGAGCATGAATATCTGCATTCCTTCCCCTCCGAGGAGCGTCTGGAAAAGATCCGCCGTCTCTTTGACTGCGGCGAGATCCCGTGCGTCATCTTCGCGCGCGATCTTCCCGTTCTGCCAGAGTTCATGGAATGCGCCCGCTCCACGGGAACGCCCATCTTCCGCTCGGGAAAGATGACCTCCTCCGTCACGGTGGATCTGTGCATCTATCTCAACCGTCTGCTTGCGCCCACCACCACCGTTCACGGCGTGCTCATGGACGTGTTCGGCGCGGGGATCCTGCTCACGGGGAACAGCGGCGTTGGAAAGAGCGAGACGGCCATGGAGCTTATCAAGCGCGGGCATCGTCTGGTTGCCGACGACTCCGTTCTCATCAAGCGCATCGAGAACGAGCTGGTCGGAACGGCGCCCGAGCGCATCCGTTACTTTATGGAACTGCGCGGCATCGGCATCATCAACGTGAAGAACATGTACGGTTCGGGTGCCGTCATGACGGAAAAAGCCATCGAACTTGTTATGGAGCTGGAGCCGTGGAAGAAGGACAAGGAATATGACCGCATCGGCGGCGAGGGGAGTACGGAGACCATTCTGGGCCTGGACATTCCGAAGCTCACGGTGCCGGTCAGCGCGGGGCGCAACCTTGCCATTCTGATCGAGGTCGCGGCGCGCGATCAGCGTCTGAAAAACATGGGATACGATGCGGCGCAGGAGCTGATTGCCCGCACGATAGGACGATAAATGACAGAGATTCTTGCTCCCGCGGGGGACGAACAGACGGCATATGCGGCGCTCCGAGCGGGGGCCGATGCCGTATATCTTGGACTGACGCGATTTTCCGCGCGCGAGAGCGCGGAAAATTTTTGCGTTTCCGCCCTTCGGAAGCTGACGCGCGAGGCGCATCTTCTCGGCGCGAAGGTGTACGTTGCGCTCAATACGCTCATTCGGGAGGAGGAAGTTCCCGCCTTTTTTGAGGCGGCCCGTGCGGCGTGGGACGGGGGTGCGGACGCCATTCTCCTGCAGGACATCTTTCTCGGGCGCGCGTTGAAGGAGATGTACCCGCAGATGGTGCTGCACCTGTCCACGCAGGCGGGGTGCTGTAACGTGCACGGGGCGGAACTCGCCAGAGAGTGCGGGTTTTCGCGCGTCGTGCTCGCCCGCGAGACGCCGCTCGCGGACATCGCCGCCATCTCCGCGCTCCTTGAAACGGAAGTGTTTGTGCAGGGTGCGCTCTGCTCCTGCTTTTCGGGACAGTGCTATCTCTCCTCCTTTGCGGGGAACAATTCGGGCAACCGCGGTCGGTGCAAACAGCCCTGTCGCATGCAGTACACGATCGACCGCGCGGGGTATGATTCGCCCGCCTATGCCATTTCGCTCGCCGATCTCTCGGTGGGGGCGGAGATTGAAAAACTGCGCGCGGCTGGCGTGACGTCCTTCAAGATCGAAGGCCGCATGCGCTCGCCCGCCTATGCCTGTGCGGCGGTGGAGTACTACCGCGCTCTTTTGGACGGTGCTCCCGCAGAGGAGGTGCAGGCGGCGTTTTCCCGCGTAAAGCGCACCTTTAACCGCGGGGAATACACCAAGGGACTTGCCTTCGGACAGGACAAGGGCTTTGTCTCGCGCGCCATACAGGGGCATATCGGCGAGCGCGTCGGTACGCTCACCCGCGTGGGCGGAAAGCTGTTCTGCCGCAGTGCGTTTGCGGCGGAGAAGGGAGACGCGTTCAAAATCCTGCGCGGCGGAAAGGAGGCGGGTGGCGCCGTGTTTGCGGGCGTCGGAAAGGGCGGATTTTTCGTCTCCTCCCGCGACCGCCTTGCCGAAGGCGACGAGGTGCGCGTCACGCTGGACGTCTCGCTCGGCGCGCGTGCACTTTCCCATGTGCGCAAGCGTCCCGTTACGGTGCGCGTGAGCCTGCGTGCGGGCGAGAAAATGACCGCATCGTGCGAGGGATTTTCGTACACGGGAGAGATATGCGAGGCGGCGAAGAGCGCTCCGCTTTCCGAGAAGGACATCTGCGCCTGCTTTGAAAAGACGGACGCGCTTCCCTTTGCTCCGACCGTTCTGGCGGAGACGGACGAGGTGTTTGTGCCGAAGTCGGTGCTCAACGCCTTCCGCAGGGCGTTCTATGAAGGGCTTGCCGCCGTGCTTGCGCCCGACCGCGAGCCGCTCGATGCAAAGGCGGTCCCCGTTCCGACATTCGCGGTGCAACAGGGCAGGCAGACGGCGGTCATCGTGACGGGCAAGGCCCTGCCGAAGGATGCGGACATCGTCATCTGGAAAGCGGAGGACATGACGCGCATGACACCGCCCGCGGGGGCATGGCTGTACCTTCCGCCTCTTCTGACGGGGGCGGACGAAGCGGCGATCGCGCCTTTTTTGGATGCGTTTGCGGGCGTGTACTGCGAGGGGACGTACGGCATTCCGTTTGCGAGGAAATATCACAAAAAGCTGTTTCTGGGGACGGGCTGCAACTTTTCCAACCGCATTGCGGTCGCGGCCGCTCTGCACGAGGCACAGTATGTGGCGCTGTCCAAGGAGCTCACGCTTTCCGAACAGGACGTCCTCGCCGCAGAGGGGACGTTCGTCCTGTCGGCGGGCGACCTCAAGGTGATGGATCTGTGTTACTGTCCGTTCGGGAAGACGTGCAGGACGTGCGACAAGCGGACGCGCTACACGATGACGGATGCGTCGGGCCGTGCCTTTCCGCTGCGGCGCTATCGTGCGGCGGAGGGCTGTCGCTTTGAAGTGTACAACTGTGCGCCGCTGGCGGCGGGAAGCTCGCTGCCCTCGGCGCTTGCCGATTGTTCGCTCGGGGATCTCACGGCGGCGGCCTGCGCGCGCGATCCCGTCGGAAAGCTGGCAGGCGCCACGCGCGGCCATGCCGCAAGGAGCCTCTTATGAACGACAACGCAAGACGACTGGAACTCGATAAAATTCTGTCGGCGTGCGCTTCGCACGCCGTTCTGGAGGCGGGCAGACAAAAACTGCTCGCGCTCGAACCCGTGCAGGACGTGCGCGCGGCGCGTGCACTCCTCGAATTTACGGAGGAGGCGACGCTGCTTCTCTTCACGCTCGGAACGGGCAAGGTAGAGGAGTTTCCCGCCTGCGGAGAGTGGCTGGAGCGTGCCGAAAAGGGCGCGACGCTCTCGATGGCGGAGCTTTTGGGCATTGCCCGTCTTCTGCGTTCCGCGCGGGTGCTCTTTCGGGCCGTGCGCTCGTTTTCCGATGAACGCATCGTCCGTTTTCGCGAACTCACCGAACATCTCATGTTCGACGAACGGCTGGAAGAGGACATCGGGCGCAAGATTCTGAACGAAAACGAGCTGGCCGATCATGCCAGCGAAAAACTTTTTTCCCTGCGTTCGCAGATCCGGCAGCTCGGCGAGCGCATCCGTGCGCGTCTGCAGGGGTACCTCTCGGGCGAGGAGAAAAAATATCTTCAGGACGGGATCGTCACCGTGCGCGGCGATCGGTTTGTCATTCCCGTCAAGGCGGAGTACAAGCGCAGCGTCAAGGGGTTCATCCATGACCGCTCGGCGAGCGGCGCGACGGTGTTCATCGAGCCGGAAGAGGTGCTGGAGATGAACAACGAGCTCCGTTCGCTCATGCTGGACGAAAAAGAGGAGGTCGCCCGCATTCTTGCCGAGCTCTCCCATGCCGTCGGACGGATGAGCGGCGCGCTCCATGCGGACATGGAGACGCTCGCGGAAGCGGACGCGTTTTTTGCCCGTGCCGAGTACGGCTATCGCCTGCACTGCGTCAAGCCCGAGCTGGGGACGAAGGGAATTGTCGAGATCGTCAAGGGACGGCATCCGCTGCTCGATCCCAAGACGGCCGTTCCCGTCTCCCTGTCGCTGGGGGAGGGCTACCGCTTTTTGCTCATCAGCGGCGCGAACACGGGCGGCAAGACGGTCACGCTCAAGATGTGCGGCCTGTTTTGCCTGATGGCGGCGTGCGGCCTGTTCGTCCCTGCCGCCGAGGGAACGCGGCTCTCCGTCTTTGACGGCGTGTGGTGCGACATCGGGGACAGCCAGTCCATCGAGGAAAATCTGTCCACGTTCTCCTCGCACGCCGTGCACATCAAGGAAATTCTGGAACGGGCGACGGACAAGTCGCTCGTGCTCATCGACGAACCCGGCGGCGGCACCGATCCCGAAGAGGGTGCGGCGCTTGCGCGGGCGGTGGTGGCGGAACTTCTGCGGCGCGGATGCCGCGGCGTCGTCACGACGCACTATTCCGCTCTGAAGGAATTTGCCTATGCGCAGGACGGGATCGAGAACGGCTGCATGGAATTTGACGCCGCCGATTTCCGACCGCTCTACCGCCTCAGGATCGGCGCGCCGGGTTCTTCCAATGCGCTGCTCATCTGTACGCGGCTGGGGCTTCCGTCGTCCGTCGTGGAAGAGGCGCGCGGGTATTTGTCGGAGGGGGCGCGAGCGTTTGAGAACACGCTGCGCGCCGCCGAGGAGAGCCGCGTTCGGACGGAAGAGGCGACGGCACGCGCCCGCGATTTGCAGAAGGAATGGGAGACCCGTCTTGCGCAGCTCTCCAAAGAGGAGGAGAGTTTCCGCAGGGAGCGGGAGAAGTTCCTGGCGTCCTCCAAGGCGGAGGCGCGGCGCATTGTCAACGAGCAGACCGCCCATGCGGAGGAACTGCTCGGCGAGATGGAGGCGCTCTTCAAAAAGAACAACCCGACGGAGGCCGACCTCATCCGTGCCAGGACGCTCAAGAACAAGATGATGCTCGAACGCCCTGCCGAGGAGACGCCCGTGCGCGCGATGCCCGTCGATGCCGCAAAGCTCAAAGCGGGCGACCGCGTTCTGGTGGGGGCAATGGGCGCAGAGGGGACGGTGGTCTCCTTCAATCGGGACAAGGGCACGTGTGAAGTGCAGACGGGCGTCCTGCGTGTGCGCGCAAAACTCGCCGATCTCTACACGCCTTCGCGCAAGCAGCAGGAGCCTGCGCAGAAAGTGCAGGTGACGCGCAATCTCGCGCCGCGTCCCACGGCAAGCCGCGAGTGCAACATCATCGGCATGACGACGTCCGAGGGCGTCGCGGAGGCGGAGGCGTTTCTGGACGCGGCGGTCGTCTCCAACCTGCACGAGGTGCGCATCGTCCACGGCTACGGCACGGGCAAACTGCGCGCCGCCATTCACGAGATGCTCCGCCGCAATCCGCGCGTGGAGGATTTCCGCCTCGGCAAGTACGGCGAAGGCGAGGGCGGCGTGACCATCGTCACGCTCCGATAGGCCGCCGCAGAGCGCTCTCTTCGCGGGGAAAGCATATTTTCGCAGAAAGTCCAATACAATGTGGGTGAAAACGCTTTGTTTGGGGGAAACTGTGAGAAAGCTATCTTCCCGCGCCGTCGCCATGATCACCAACGGCGTGCTCGCCGTCGTGCTCATCGTGCTGGGGTGCATCTGCTTCTTTCCGTCGGCCGCAAGCGTCTCGTCCGGTTCGGAGAGCC
>CAJFMF010000058.1 GCA_904391375.1 Candidatus Gallimonas faecavium
GCCTGCTCAGTAAGCGGATAAACGGGCTTTTTCGCGCCGTTCAAATAGCGCAGCTGATCTTCGAGCGAGCGATACAGGCATGCTTCCAGGTCTACGCGGAACAACGCACGAAGTTCATCGATTCCCTCGAACGATCTCCCCTCTTCCAGAAGATCGGACAGGTAGACGAGCATTCCGAGCGGCGTCATGTTCTCTTTTCCGCTCGTGTGATAGCGGATCGCATCCAGAATCTCTTCGTCCTCGATCCCGAAACAGTGCCGCGCAAGATATGCCCCCGTGTACTGGTGCATGACGGGAGGCGGAACATTTTCCGGCGGCGTAAAATCCTCTAAAAGCGGCGAATCGAGCGGAATATATTTTCCGCAATCATGCAACGCCGCCGCAAGGAGCGCTTTTTCTTCGGAAATGCCCGCCGAGGACGCGCGCTCCACCGCCATGCACGCCACGCGATAGCTGTGCTCTCGGCGCGGCTCCTTTTCCAGCGCCAGCGCAGGCGCGATCGCGGGATGCGCATACAGGCGATGTTCGCAAGCATAGTCGAAAACGCGCTCGTCCAGCGCTTTCGGCCGTTTCCCGAACGCAAGATCAACCCGCAGCAGGCGGGACGACACCGCCTCCCCGGTAAACGGAACGGTCAGAAAATCTGTATGAAATCGCGCCTGAAAACGCTCATGCAGAGAAGCGGGAAGCTTGTTTGCCCTGCCGCATGCCGCAAGTCGAACGTGCGCAAGGATATCGTCCGGATTTTTCCAGGTGAAAAAATCCTCCAGCATGTCCTCTCCGACCAAAAAATACAGTTCATCGTTCGGATAAAGGTCTGCAAAATGGCGGCAAGTGAGATAGGAATAGCTCTTGCCCTGTTCCAGCACCTCAAAATCGCTTACTTCCGCCCAAGGAAAGTCGGAAAACGCAAGACGGCACATAGCCAGCCGATCCTCACCCGACGCAAACGCCCCCCACGCTTTATGCGGCGCAATTCCCGCCGGAAGTACGATGAGCTTGTCCAGATGCAACGCATCCTTCGCCGCCTGCGCGTAACGCGCATGCTCGATGTGTACGGGATCAAACGACCCCCCGAAAAGCGCAATCTTCATACGGGTATTATACAACAGAATTTCAGCCTTTGCAAGTTTAATCGGGAAAAAATGCGGCAAAAATACAACCATGAAAAAATTTGACCTGCCGCTCTTTACCGATGTTCTGTTCTATTCCGCATCCGCCTGGCTCGTTCTCGTCGGAATTTTACGCTGGTTCCGCGCCCGAACCTGGGTATGCTTTACCGTAGCGACACTGTTGGCGCTTGCCGTCGGAATCCTCCTTTTTGCCCTGTTGTCCGCTCGTCACAACAAGCGAGCTCTCGGAAAAAAAGAACAGGAACAGCGCGAAAAACTCATGCTGCACCTCGCCCTTGAGACGGACGAGCGTGTTCGCGCGACCCTCCTTGAAGCGCTCCGCAAGGACGGAAAAGACGCGCACTGCGAAAAAGACGCCCTGTGTCTGGACGGAACGCCGCTCATCCCCGTCTTTACCATGCAACCCGTATCGGCAGACACCGTTGCACACCTCCTGAAAACCTATCGCGAACAGCCGTTTGTTCTAGCCTGCAACGCCCTTTCCCCCGAAGCAGAAAAGCTCCTTTCGGCCTTTTCGCGCCGTGCCATGACCGCTTCGGATGTCTATGCCTTATTTGCAAAGACGGGAATGCCCGACCCGCTTATCTGCGGAGAAATCCCGCGCAAGACGGCACGCACGCGCCTGCGCCGCGCCTTTTCCAAGCGCAATGCCTATCCTTTATTCGTCAGCGGCGCAGGGCTCCTCGTCATGAGCCTTTTTGTCTTTTTTCCCGTCTACTATCTGATCACCGGCGCTCTGCTCGTCGCAACCGCAATTTTCGTCCGCGCATTCGGATATACCGCCTGATTTTTATCAAAAACATACTATTGTGCCTGACATAGTACTGTGCTAATAAGAAAAATCCCTCGTTTTGAGGGATTTTTTCTTGTTAAAATCATTCCTAAGCGAATCCTCATCTAAAATTGTACATCACGCTTGCTTCGTTTGGGATCGATTCTCGGAGGAATCGGGCTTTCTTTTCTGAAAATACAGCCGTCTCCCCCCTCCCGAAAGCCTTCTACATGTCAGGAAATCACGAGAATTTTGAAAGTTACAGAGAACGAATTGCTTCCGGAATGCAGGCCGTGACGTCCGTCGGGTCGGCCGAATATTCTCCGAGCCGCTCTGCCGCGATCTCTCCCGCCCTTCCGAGCAGCCAGCTTGCAACGCACGCCGCTTCAAAGGGACGCACGCCGCGCGCACAGGTCCCCGCAAGGAGGCCAGAAAGCACGTCGCCGCTTCCGCCCTTTGCCAACGCGGGCGAACCGGTCGGATTGACGGCAATACGATTCCCGTCCGTAATGACGGAACGATTGTTTTTCAAAACGACCGTCACGCCGCAGCGAGCAGCAAACGCCTTTGCCTCGTGTACCGCATCGGCGAGCACTTCTCCCACCGATTTCCCGACAAGGCGCGCAAACTCCTTGGGATGCGGCGTCAAGATGACGCGGCAGGTCTTTTTCTCCAGCACCTCTGTGCCATATGCCGCGATCGTATTGAGCGCATCGGCGTCCAGAACGAGCGTTCCCGTGTACATACCAAGCAATTCGGCGATGTGCACATACAGCTGTTCGCTGACACCCGATCCCATTCCCGCGGCAATGCAATTTGCCCCGAGAATGTCTCCGTCGATCGACTTGAACTCTTTGAGAATGACGGCGGGAAATTTGCCGACGGCATACGGGAAGAGCTGTGACGAGACACAGAGCTTTGTGTAGCCGCACCCCGCCTTCAGGCACGCCCCTGCCGCGAGAAACGCCGCCCCGCTGTACGCACCTCCGGCCAGGAGACACGCCGCGCCATAGTTGCCTTTATGCGAATTGGAACGACGTTTGGGAAAGAAATTTCTGACATCCGCCGCTTCCCAGACTTCCGCGCCTGCATCCTCTGACGAAATGCCGATTTCCGCAACTGAGACCCGACCCGCGACGTCCGCGCCGTCCGAGAGAAGCAATGCGAGCTTCATTTGTCCCATTGCAACCGTTTCGTCCGCACGCACGCAAACTTCGGGCGCAATGCCGCATTCTCCGAGGCCGCTCGGAAGATCGCATGCAATCACATGGACGCCGCTGTTTATAAAATCGACAAGCGCACGATTTTCGCCCTCAATGGGACGGGAAAGGCCTGTCCCGAACAGGCAATCGACCACTACGCCATAGCGGCGGCGCGGGATTTCACGCAGGACGTCCCCGTAATACGCCTTACGCGCACGCTCGCACTCTGCAGAAAAACGATCGGCAAGACAGAGGACACACACGTCCTCTCCCGCGTCAAGAAGAATGCGTGCCGCGACAAAGCCGTCTCCGCCATTGTTTCCTCCGCCACATACAAAGATCGCATCGGAAAGCCCCTTGCGTTCCATGGCATCCGAAACCGCCTTGGCAAGCGCCTTTCCCGCACGCTCCATCAATTCCGACGCAGGCGTCCCCGCCGCGATCGCCGCCGCATCCGCGCGGCGCATCTGTTCATTGGAAAATGCGTATTTCATCCATTCTCCTCCTCGGAGAAACAACTCTCCTCACGAAGTTCTGCCAGAGCCGAACGCGCCGTATCGTAGTCAAATCCCTTTGACAGCAGATGCGCATACGCCTTGCGCAGAGTCTTTTCATCGGGCGTCTTTCCGCGCAGATACCGCCGCAGAACGGCACGCGCCGCACTGCTCTCGTCCCGCCCTTCAGAAAGCGCCGCATCGATGGCATCGTCCGCGACCCCTTTTTGTCTGAGCTCCATGCGAATGAGCCGACTTCCCTTTTTTTCGCCTGCACTCTGCGCATAAGCTCGCGCATAGGCCTCGTCGTCCAAAAAGCCGTACCCCTTCATTTTCTCGACTACATAGTCGGAGACTTCCTGCAAATACCCCTTGCGGCGCAGAAAATCGCGCACGTCGCGCTCCGTCTTCATCGAAACGGAAATATGCGAAAGCGCCTTATCAAGCGCCGTCTGCTTTTCTCCGGCAAGCTGCAGGGCGGAGAGCTCTTCTTCCGTGACAACGCTCCCCACTTTCAGACGATGCTCCATGACGGTCAGAAACTGCATCCCGCAGAAAAATCTGCCGTCTACCTCGATGTTACAGCGCGCCGCATCGTGCTTTTGCGGCGTGATCGCCGTGATTTCCATGCTATACCCCGCTCCAGGTGCGGTTTTCGCGGAACCATTCCGTATCTTTGAGAATGGTCGTATTGTTGGAACACCACAGCTTGAGCGCCGCCTCTCCGTTCTCCCGAAGGAGGTAGAGCACAATGTTGCCGTTCATGGAAGTGTATTCCCAGGACTTCTCTTCCTTGCCCGTTTCCGATTGATCTTTGGGGATCGCAACGACATCCGTCGCAAGTGTCGTCACATAGATCTTATCCGTATAAACGCCCACGCGGTCGATAAACGCCTGCGAAGGGAACATATTCTCATTGGTCACGGTATATTCGGGCGATCCCGCACAGCAGCAGACGCACACGATCTCCGGCTGAATGACGGACAAAAGCGCCTCCGTAGACGCCGTATACGACCCGTGGTGCCCGCCCTTGAAGAGCTTGCAGTGCGGGAGTTCGTTATGATCGACCAGCGACTGCTCGCCGTCCGCCTCCAGATCGCCCGTGAAGAGAAAGTTCTCCTCTCCCTGCGATAAAAGCATACACACCGAATAATCGTTTTCGTCGCTCGTCTCCTCTTCATAGAAGCGCTGATAGAGAATGCGCATCGTCACGCCTTCGGCAAGCTCGTACTCTCTCTTGGCCCCGTCCGTCTCGTTCCAGCACTGGAGCGCCGTATAATGCGTCGCACCCGCCTCGACGGCCTTGTCGCGCTCTTCTATGTATCGCTCGTAGATATTGCTCGTTGCATTGGTGAGCGGGAAATCGATGATCGTCCCGAACGAGAAGCTCTCAAAGACGCCGGGAGCGCTCGTCGTGCCGACAAACCCCGCGATGTGATCCTGATGCGCGTGTGTGGCAATGCAATACTCGATGACGCCGTCCGTACAATACTGACTGACGTAGTCCACGATGGCCTCGGCGGAATTCTGCCGCGAACCCGCATCGATCAGTACCTCGGTGTCCCCCGCCTTGATCAGCGTACAGTCACCCGTGTACTTGTTGCCCAGCTCCAGGAAATGCACGGACAGATCCGCCGATGCGATCTCCGCAAGATCGCCCGTAAGAACGGTCGTTTCCCCGCCGTTCCCGCCGTTTCCGCCGTTTGTTCCGCCCAGGTCGTTCGGCCCGTTCGGATGTGCTTTCTTGTAGACGAGAAAGTACCAGCATGCTGCCGCGATCAGCACGATCACCAATATGATGACCAGCGCCGTAAACAGTTTCGGATGCTTTTTCGCCACTTTTTCGGCGGCTCTCGCCGCCTTTTTCGTGTTTTTTGCCATAGATCTCCTTTTTTCTTGCAGAATTTCGGAAACTCCGACCATATGCAGCTCTTGGCGCCGTCCGTCGATTTCCGCGCTCCTTTCACAAGAAGCGCTTATACAAGACCGACGGCGGCGGCAATGTTGACGACCGCCTCGTCGATGTTGTGCAAAAATTTGTTGAGCGCCTTTTGTGCGCCCGCATCGATGACGCCGTCCTCCGTCGTGCGCAAAACCTTTACGATCATGTCAAAGTTCTCATAGATGACGACGCATTCCGGATCGAGCGCCTGCAGAATTTTGTCATCGCTTCCGTGCTGCAGATCGTGCATCTGCTTGATTGTCTGATTCATCTCGGTGAAGAGCGCCACATTTCCCGAGGAAAAGAGCTCCTTCATCGTTCCGTTCAGGCGCACGAGCTGCGCAAGGAAGTCCACGACCTGCTGACTTGCTTCATTGTCCATTACAGTTCCACTCCGTTTTTCCTGAGAAGTTCCCGCGCGGTATCCACGCTGTCCACGCCCGTCCGATTTTTGATGGGCGCAAACTCTTTTTCCCGTTCCACCTCAAAGGGAAGACAGCTTCCCGCACAGCGGATCATATCGAGGATGAGCGTCTCAAACTTGCAGCCGTTCTCCGTCTGCGGTTCGACGAGATTACCCGCTTCATCAAGGCAAGGCACCTTCTTCTTTGCCACATGGACGGGAAGCCGAGCGGCCGAAATCGTCCGCAGAACGTCGGCGCGGAACAGATAGTTGAGCGTCACGCCGAACGAATAGACAAGCCGTCCCGCTTCGTCGCGCAATTCGGAAAGCTCTTTTCCGATCTCATAGTACTCGATGACGCCGGGGCGCCCGTCCTCCAGACAGAGCACGCCCACGCGCTCCTCGGGGCATGCCTTGCGCACGAATTTCGCCCCCGTCGCCCTGCCGCTTTCCATCGTAGCCCCGAGAAAGACGGGATCCGCCATGCGCTGAAGGACGTTGTCCACCGCGAATACGTTGTACCACGTCACCCCGCGCTTTTCGGCCTCTTCCGCCAATCCCGCACGCACAAGCGAGGAATACCAACCGCCGTTTCCGTTCGGCGAAAGCGCGAGCGAATCCTTGGCAGACAGCAGAAGTTTTCCGTCCAGCCCGACGACAGGCGCCATTTCCTGACGGAAAAATGCGACCGCCTGCGCAGGATAGCCGAAATAGTCATGCGCACGGAAGAAGTCCTGCGTTCGGGCATCGTTCTCCTCACTCGTCATAATGAAGAGCGGCACGGCTACGCCGCAGGCACGCACGACCTCCTGCAAATTGCGGATCAACTGCTCAAAGATGAAGAGCGGCTTCGTAAGTCCGATGTCAAACGTCCCCTTCGGCGCATCGCTCCCGAGCCGCGTCCCCTGCCCGCCTGCAAGCAGGACGCAGGCAAGCTTGCCCGCACGCAGCGCCTCCAGCCCGAGCGCCCTAAATCGCTCCCGCCCCTCGGCGATCGCGGCAAGATCCAGCCCGTCAATGGGCTCGACTTTCCCCTTCGGAAAAACCGCATGCCCCTTTACGAGCGGCAGAAGCGACCAGTCCACACGCTCGATCTGCCCGGCAAGTTTTTGCCGTCCCGCTGCATCCAGTTCATCCCACCATTTCAGAACCTGAAGCTGATTGTGCCGCTCCAGAAGTTCTTTGAGTTCCCGATATATCATTTCATTCCCCAATCTGTCTGAATTTGCAAAAACCATACCCGCAAGACGTTCTTGCCGCATTTCCCCATATATAACCTATGTGATCGGCAGAAAGGCCATGCTCTTTTCAGGCGAAATCCCGAAAAACTCCCGTACGGTTTCGGCTGCCGCCCAGAGGAAGGAGCAAGGCGCCCGCTCACCGCACAGACGGCAAAAGAGAACTTTTCATGCGATCGTCGCGGCCTTTTCGCGTACCGAGTTTCAAAATCCGTCCGCAAGAGATACGCGCGAAGACCCGATGAACTTCATGCATCTTTTCTGCGCACCGCTTTCCCCTATTATAAAGAAAACGGACGGGAATGTCAATCCCCGCCCGCAAATTCAGAATTCTTTTTTCAGAAGGAAGGCGCCGGCGCGGAACTCGTTCTCATCGTCGATCGTAAGCGTGTCCTCTTTCACGCAATATGCGAGATCGGTAAATGCGTCCGTCAGGCGATACCCTTCGAGCGGCAGGACAACGGGCGGCGTCCGCCCCTTGAGCAGGTGAACGATGATCAGCCGTTCCTCGCCGCAGTCCTTGACATAGATCTGTCTGCCGACGGGATCGCGGTAATATTCCACGTCGCAATCGATTCGGCGGATCTCGCCGTCACGGACGACATGCGCCGCCCGCCGATAAAAGGCAAGTCCGCGCTGTAAGAGCGCAAGTTTTTCCGCAGAGAGATTGCGCACGTCGCCCGAAAGACAGATACGTCCGATCATGGCGGCGCAGAGCGAATAGATCGTCCGCGAGGGAGTGTCCGTATCCCGCAGGACGGCCCAGATCTGCGACTGCTGTGCGGGAACGACGCGCGAAACATTTGCCGCCACAAGCGGGATCTCGTTGCACTCGTGCGCATCCGAAAAAGAACACATGGAGACCTTTCCCATGCGTCGCGGCTCGATACGGCTCCCGCCCGAAGAGCAGTTCTCGATGACGAGATCGGGGACGGCGGCACGGAGCGCATCCAGCCAGGCAAGACTCTCCTCCGCGACCAGGCGTCCGCCTTCGCCGAGGCTCTCCGCCCCGTCACAGCCGATGCCATAGGTGTCGTTGTAGTCGATTTTGATATACCCGAATGCGTTCTCCCGCAAAAAGTCCGCCGCGCGCGACGCGATGTACGCCTTCACCGCCTCCTTCCGAAGATCGAAGAAACGGCGGTTCTTGCTCGTGATACACACTCCGTCCCGTTTCAGGAGCAGATCTTCCCGGTAAAATGCCGCGGAATCCCGCCCCGCATTTTCAAATTCAAACCATATGCCGGGGACAAGCCCCTCTTCGCGGATCGCATCCGAAACGGCACGGATCCCGTTCGGAAAGAGAAGCTTGCTTGACTCCCAGTCACCGATGGCATTCAGCCAGATCTTGTCGTCGGGTTTGTACCAGCCGCAGTCGATGACGAAATACCTGACTCCGAGCGGTCGGATCGCCTTGAGAATGGCGCGGACATTCTCTTCGGACGGACATCCCCACGTCGTGCAATATTCGTTGAACAGAACGGGCATCTCCTCCTCGCCTGCGGGCGCCGATAAGTGCCGCGCCTGCTCCTTTACAAATGCGTTGCATACGGCATTGAGATCCCCGCGCTTGACCGTAAAATATGCCTTTGGCGTCGTAAAAGTCGCACCCGCAGGAATATTTTTTCGCCAATGCGCAAACGCATAGTCCCCCATGCCGCAGGAGAGAGAACAGCTCTCCTTCTCCTGATAGACTTCCATCTGCCAGGAAAAGGGCGCCTCGGAGAGCACGCCCCA
>CAJFMF010000059.1:0-2779 GCA_904391375.1 Candidatus Gallimonas faecavium
CATCGAAGACACTGAGCTCACCGACCTCACGCTTGCCCAGCTCGGCCTTCTGGAAGAAGATCGCTTCATGGATCTTTTTCATCTCGGAACCGACCAGAGCGATACCGTCACCGATCCCGACGCCGACAAAGTCTCGTTTGAGGATATCTTAGGCAAAAAGTACACGCTCTTTTTCAACGACGCGGTCTATAAGGAAAACGAAGACTGGACGCAGATGGATTATATGCGCGGACAGCATGCGTTTGAATACGAGGGCGAGCGCAGCAACGAGGCGTTTGAGGCGCAGGAGGGCGAAGGTCTGAATTTGCAGATCTCGGGCATATTGCGGCTCAAGGACGGTCTATCCTACGGCTGTCTTTCCTCGGGGCTCAACCTGACGGAGAATACCGTCAAGGCCTACATCGCCGGAAATATCGATTCACAGATCGTCCAATGGATGCAGAGCGATGCGGCAAAATACTCCATCGGTTCGACTGCCATCTACCTCATGCCCGTCGTGACGGAAAATCTCTCTTCCGCCTATACGCTCTACGAGCTGATGCCGGGCGTCAACGTCTACATTGCACAGACCCCCGACGCGGCGATCAAGCTGCTCGGCGGGAGCGACAGCGTGAGCGGGCTCTCCATTTACGCGCGTGATTTCGACAGCAAGGAGAGCATTCTTGCCTACCTCGATCAGTGGAACACCGATCACGACGATACCGACGAGAATCGGGCGCTCCAGATCACCTATACCGACACGGTCGGCCTGCTCATGGGCATGGTACAGCAGATCCTCGACATCATTACCTATGTCCTTGTCGCCTTTACGGCGATCTCGCTCGTCGTTTCCTCCGTCATGATCGGCATTATCACCTATGTCTCGGTCGTGGAACGCGTCAAGGAGATCGGTGTCCTGCGATCGCTCGGCGCCCGAAAACAGGACGTGCGCAACCTCTTCAACGCGGAGACCTTCATTATCGGCCTCGGCGCGGGACTCATCGGAATCGGGCTGTCGTATTTCATCTCTATCTTCATCAACATCATCATCAAATCGCTTGCCGGCATCTCCGGGATCGCGGCGCTGCCGTTTACGACGGCGCTCATCATGGTGTTGGTCAGCGTGGTGCTCACGCTCATTTCCGGGCTCATTCCCGCGCAATCGGCGGCGAAAAAAGATCCCGTTATCGCGCTGCGCACCGAATAAAAGAGGGGAATTGCGTCCAAACTATGGGTACTACGATCCAAGAGGGGCGCTCCTATGGAAAAGAAGAAGATCAAAAAACTCACGGATGAGGAATACGAAAAATACATTCGCGAACTGTTGCAAAAGTGAAGAGAAGGCCTCGCCGTCATGGCGGGGCCTTTTTCGTATGCAAACGACAGAATTTCGCAAAATATGTCGCCGAACTTTCCCTTGTTGTGTGCTATCATACGGAAAAGCGCGTGCGCACGGGCGTACGCGGAGGGAACATGGCAAGAAAGATCGTAATTACTTCCGGAAAAGGCGGCGTCGGAAAGACGACCGTTTGCTGTAATCTCGGCGTCCAGCTCGCGCGGCGCGGCTATCGGGTCGTCGTCTGCGATCTCGATTTCGGACTCAACAACGCGGACGTGGTACTGGGCGTGGAAAATCGTGCCGTCTATGACATCCTCGACGCGATCGAGGGGCGCTGCCGTCCCAAACAGGCCTTGGTGGCGCACCCGTATTTTCCGACGCTCTTTTCCCTGTCGAGCAATCGGGTGCTCGAACAATACGTCTCCCCGCAGGCGATCCGCCTTGTTCTGGAGACGCTCTCTCCGCAGTTTGATTTTCTGCTCATCGATTCGCCCGCCGGGATCGAGGACGGATTTCACCGCGCCGCCTCCTGTGCGGAAGAAGCGCTTCTCGTCACGACGTCGCACATCTCCGCCCTGCGGGATGCCGACCGCGTGGCGGGGATTCTGGGAAGCTATCGCTTTTCGTTCGTCGGGCTTGTCGTCAATCTCGTCCGACGGGACCGCCGTCGCCGCGAACTGCTCTCGCCCGAGGAAATTTCCGCAACGCTCCGTCTGCCGCTCGTCGGGACGCTCTCGGAAGAGGAACGCATTTTTTCGGAGAACATTGTACCGCGGTTGCGCGGGTTCCGCAACTTGGCGGATGCCGTCCTGCGCATGCAGGGCGGAGCGCGTAAGAACGCGCAGGGGAGGCGTCCATGAAAGAGGAAGAACTGCGCCGTCTGGAAGACCTTTTGCGGCGGGACAAGGCGATCATTTCGGATGAAGTGGAGGCGGCAGCGGTGCGCGATTTTGCACGCGTTGCCCAGGAGTATTTTGACCTGGACGGAAGAGTCTCTTTTTCGCTGCGGGAAGAAAAGGACGGTGGCGTTGTGACGATGACTTTCCGCATTACGCGCGTAAAAAATTTCACCGTATTGTCGTAAATAAGTTGCAACCGATTGACAAAAATGTTTCCTTTGTATATAATTTGAGGAGGGTAGTGGGGAGAGTCTGCTCTGAAAACAAGAAAAAGGTATAAAAAATGGCAAGAAACTTTGTTCTGATGACGGATACGGGAAGCGATCTTCCCGAGGAGTACTACGCACAGCATGACATCCAATGTGTGCAGCTCGGCTTCACGCTGGACGGTGTGACGTACGGCGGAGACGACGGCGCAACGATGGACACCAAGAAGTTCTATGAGCTTCTCCGCGGCGGTGCGATGCCCAAGACTTTCCAGGTGACTCCCGCACAGGCGTCCGCGCACATCGAACCCTTTGTAAAAGAGGGAAACGACGTCCTGGTCGTTGCGTTCTCGTCC